>NZ_JAURVJ010000157.1 GCF_030655615.1 Nocardioides sp. | reverse complement strand
GCGGCCGCCGCGGCCAGCACCACCCGGGCCGGGCCGACCGAGCGCCGCGAGAGCATCGCGCCGGCGAGGCGCCGGCCGTCGGGCAGCAGCACGCGGCCGCGGCGCACGTCTCCGGCGGTGCCGCCGACCGTCGTCACCCAGGGCGAGGTGTGGGCGGGGGAGCCGGGCCCGTCGTTGCCGGAGGCGGCCACGACGACGACGCCGGCCTCGGTCGCGCCGAGCAGCGCGCGCTCCAGGGTGTCGACGCCGCCGGGTCCGCCGACGGCGAGGGTGAGGACGTCGACGCCCTCGCGGGTCGCGTCGTCGACCGCGCTCACGAGGTCGGCCGTCGAGCAGCCGTCGTCGGCGGGGTCGGGCGCTCGCCAGCACGCCTTGTAGACCGCGAGGTGGGCGTCGGGCGCCTGGCCGCCGAACCGGCCCAGCCGCTCGCCGTCGACGACGACCGGGACCTGCGCGTTGCCGGCCGCGAGCGAGGCGGTGCGGGTGCCGTGACCGTCGAGGTCGCGCGGCGAGACGATCGTGGCGGCGCGCAGCGAGTCGACCCCGAAGCCCTCGACGTAGGACCGGGCGGCGGCCACCTTGCCCGTGCACTCGGAGGCGTCCCAGTCGCCGGCGGTCTCGCAGCCGCCGCTGAAGCCGGTCGGCGGGGCCAGCGTCGTGCGCTGGGCGAAGACCGGGCTGTTGGGTGCGAGACCGGTGTCGACGACGCCGATGACGATGCCCTTGCCGCCGCGCCGCGGTCCGGTGGGGGGTCGGTCGCCGACGCCGGCCCGGGCGGGCGCGAGCGGTCCGGTGGAGGCGAGGGGCCGCACCGAGTCGGCCTCGACGGCCAGCACCCGGGGCGACGACGACAGCGTCGCGGCCTGCTCGGCGTCGAGGCGCACGGCGAACCCGCTGATCGCCGTGGTCCAGCGATAGACGGGGGTCGGGGCGTCGAGGTCGGCGAGCACGGCGTCCTGCTCGCGCAGCAGTGTCAGGGTCTCGACGGGGCGCGGAGCGGCACCGGGCGAGGTGGCGGTGCCGGGGGTCCGCAGCGTCACGAGGTAGAGGGTGTCGTCGGTCCGGGCGGCTGCCGGACCGGTCGTCAGCAGGGAAACGCCAAGGGCCAGGACGGCAGCCGGGACGAGGGCCGCGCGCAGCGTCGTACGCCGCCCGCCCGTCGCTCCGGATCGCCCCGTCATGGTCCCTCGTTCCTCCGAGCCGTCCATTCTGGCGCACGAGTCCCACCCGTCGCACTTGAAGGGGTGAACTCGGCCCGACCTAGGGTGAGACCGTGCCCGCCCCCCTCGTCGTCGGCTTCGACCTCGACATGACCCTGATCGACACCGTGCCCGGCTTCGGCGCGGTCCTTGAGGTCCTCGGCGACGAGCTCGGCGTCGCGTTCCCCGTCGAGGAGATGACGGCGGTGCTCGGTCCGCCCCTCGACCTGCTGCTGGCGCCCTACCTCCCGGCCGACGACATCGCCGCCGCGGGGGACCGCTTCCGCGCGCTCTACCCCGACCACGCCGTCGCGTCCGTGCCGCTGCTGCCCGGGGCGGCCGCCGCGCTCGCCGCCGTACGCCGCCACGAGGGCCGGGTCGTCGTCGTCACCGGCAAGTACGCCCCCAACGCCCGGCTCCACCTCGACCACCTCGGGCTCGAGGTCGACCTCCTCGAGGGCTGGGTCTGGGGCGTCGGCAAGGCCGACGTGCTGCGCCGCGAGGGCGCCTCGATCTATGTCGGCGACCACGTCCACGACGTCGAGGGCGCGCTCGCCGCCGACGTCCTCAGCGTCTCGGTGCTGACCGGCGGCTGCACCCGCGAGGAGCTGGTGGCGGCCGGCACCCACGTCGTGCTCGACAGCCTGGACGAATTCCCGTCGTGGCTCGACGCCCACGTGACATAGGGTGACCGTCGCCCGCCGCACGGCAGGGCTGTCAGGGGTGAGGGGCGCGCTGTGCCGAACGGCAAGGTCAAGTGGTTCGACGTCGACAAGGGCTTCGGCTTCCTGTCGCAGGAGGACGGGCCCGACGTCTACGTCCACGCGGACGCCCTCCCCGCCGGGTCCGGGGCCCTCAAGCCCGGCACCCGGGTCGAGTTCGGCATCGCCCAGGGCCGCAAGGGCGACCAGGCCCTGCAGGTCAAGGTGCTCGACGCCCCGGCCTCGGTGAGCCGCAACCAGTCGCAGGCCCGCCGCAAGCGTCCCGACGAGATGGTGCCGATCGTCGAGGACCTGATCCGTGTCCTCGACGGCATCGGCGAGGCCTACCGCCACGGCCGGCACCCCGACCCCAAGGCCGCCGCGCCCGTCGCCAAGCTCCTCCACGCCCTGGCCGACGAGCTGAGCCTGTAAGGACTGGTCGCGGCTCGGCGCGCTCGCGCCGCGGCCCGCACCGCCTGGTAGTGCTGGCCGCCGGCTCCGGTGGGCGGGCCTCACCGGCGCGGCGGCTGCGCCGACCGCTCCGTGCGCCGTGTGGTGGCGTCGCGCTGTGGCCCGGGCGCCTGTGCCTGGTTGCGACCTCGCGTCGGGTCAGTCCTTACGGAGTGCTGGGGGCGTGTCCGGGTAGGTGGCGACCGGGGTGTTCTGGGGTGGCGCGGGACGGCCGGTCCGGGTTCTCGGTCGTGAGCTGAGGACGAACAGCGTCCAGAGCAGGAGCACGACGAGGGCGACGCCGAGCCCGAGCCGGGGGACCTGGGGCAGGGCGATGCCGACGAACCCGCCGATCACCCACGCCAGCTGCAGCGTGGTGTCGCTGCGGGCGAACGCGCTCGCCTGCACGTGCACGGGTACGCCGCCCTGGATGGTCGAGTCGAGCGACACCTTGGCCAGGGACTGGGCCAGGCCCGCGACGAGGCCGAGGCCGGCCAGGGCCAGCACGCCGTAGAAGAGCGTGCCGACGAGCACGATCCCGGCGTCGGCCAGCAGGGCGAAGGTCACGGTGACGGCGGGGTTGATCCGCCTGAGCACCGACGCCAGGAAGATGCCGATCGCGTTGCCGGCCGCGGCGCCGCCAATGACGATGCCAAGCAGGATCGTCTGCCGGTCCTCCCACCCCTCGAGCGGCTTGTCGCGCAGCAGGAACGCCATGTACATCGTGAGGAAGCCCGACAGCCAGCGCGGGCCGCAGTTGGCGCGCAGGGCGTAGGCCACCTGGGCCGGGATCTGCGTGCCGCGGCGCTTGCCGTCGCTGTCCTTGCGCAGCGTCACCTGCTGCTCGCCCTCGGTCGAGTCGACCTGGGCCGGCAGCAGGATGGCCGCGACGGTGCCCACGACGAAGACCACGAAGGCGTAGCGCAGCGACCACTCGGCGCCGAGGTAGGCCGCGCCGCCGGCCAGCGGCGCCGAGATCGCGCCGCCGACCAGCCCCGCGAGCGAGACCCGGCCGTTGGCCTTGACCAGGGTGAAGTCGTCGGGGAGCAGCCGGGGGACCGCGGCCGCGCGCGTCACGCCGTAGGCCTTCGACGAGACCAGCACGCCCAGCGCCGCCGGGTAGAGGAGTGTCGAGTCGTCGACGACCGCGGTGGCGAGCACCCAGCAGAGGAACGCGCGCAGGGCGAAGGTCGCCCCGATCGCCCACCGGCGTCCGTGGCTGAACCGGTCGAGGAACGGCCCGATCAGCGGCGCGACGATCGCGAACGGCAGCATCGTGAGGCCGAGGAACAGCGCCACCTGCCCCCGCGCCTCGCTCGTCGCGCCGGCGAAGAACACCGTCGTCGCGAGCGAGATCGTGACCGCGGCGTCGCCGGCGGCGTTGGCCGCCTGGAGGTAGATGAGCCGGTTGAGCCCGGACTTCTCGGCGCCCTGGGCGTTGGCGGCCCGGCGGGCCTGACCGGCCGCGAACCGGCCCATCCGCCCGGTGACCCGTGCGGTCGCCTTGACGCCGCGAGCGGTCACCTTGGCCCCGGTGCCGAGACCCTGGCCCACCGCGCGGGCCCGGTCGGCGTGGGAGTGACCCGGCCCGGCGGCATAGGGCTCCGACCCGTAGGGGTCGTAGGAACCACCCGGCTGACCATCCGGCGACCGGGTGTCACGCCCGCCGGAGGGCGGTACGTCGCCGGGGCCCTGGGTCATGCGCCCATCCTGCCCCGAGATGCCGACACCGACGCCCCCGACCTGCCGCTCACCCGACCCGGACCCGGCCCCGACCTGACAGCCGCCCGCCGGATCGGTCATGCTTGCGGCGTGACGACGTCCCCGACCACCCTCGTGCGCAGCCAGCCCGACAGCGTGGCCGCCCGTGCCGTCGACGTGGCCCGCTCCGCACTGCTCCAGGAGGTCCCCGCCTCCGAGGTCGGCGACCACCTCGGCGTCGAGGCCGAGACCGAGGCCGACCGCACCGTCACCCACTTCTTCGGGTCCAACCGTCCCGGCTACCTCGGCTGGCGCTGGGCCGTCACCGTGGTCCGCGCCTACCGGCAGAAGCTGGTCACGGTCGCCGAGGTCGTGCTCATCCCCGGCGGCGACGCGATCATCGCCCCCGACTGGGTGCCCTACCGCGAGCGCCTCCAGCCCGGCGACATGTCCCCGGGCGACCTGCTGCCCGTCGACGACGACGACCCGCGCCTCGTGCCCGTCTACTCCTTCGGCGACGACCCGCTCGACGCCGACGACAAGGCCCAGATCCGCACCGTCGCCACGGACCTCGGCCTCGGCCGCGTCCGCACCCTCTCGCCCGAGGGCCGCGACATCGCCGCCCAGCGCTGGTACGACGGCGACGGTGGCCCCGACTCGGCCCTCGCCCAGTCCGCCCCCGAGCCCTGCTCGACCTGCGGCTTCCTGCTCCGGCTCTCCGGGTCGCTGGCCGAGAGCTTCGGCGTCTGCGCCAACGGCGACGCCAACGACGACGGCCGGGTCGTCGCCTTCCAGCACGGCTGCGGCGCCCACTCCGAGGTGCGCCTCGCCAAGAAGCACGAGCCCCAGCCGCTGCCCGAGCACTTCCTCGACACGTTGGGACTCGACGACTTCGAGTCGTTTTGAGTCCTCTGGTCGCAGACCGGTGCGCTCGCTCCGCAGGCCCGCTTCGCTCTCGTAGGGCTGCCGCTGGTCTGGGCTGGCGGGCCTGACCGGAGCGGCGGCGCACCGGCCTGCTCCGTGCGCCGTGTGGTCGCCTTGTCGTGTGGCCCGGGCGCCTGTGCCTGGTTGCTTCCCTCGCCTCGGGTCGCTTGCTGGGTCTCGCTTAGCCCTCGGCCAGGTCTTGGTCGCGTTCCTGGCGGGCGCGGCGGCGACGACGGCAGTACTCCAGGCCGAACAGCCCCAGGGCCATCCCCGCCAGGCACATCCACAGCCACCACTCGTGGCCGTCCTCCTGCAGCCGGCCGTAGAACGGCAGCAGCCCCAGGAACGCCAGGAAGAACGCCCCCGTCCCGACCTCCACGGTCCGGACCCCGTCGACGTCGAGCGGCTCGACGTCGGCCAGCACGTAGGTCTTGTTCCTGAACTCGTGCTGCATCGGCTGGTCGTCCCTGAGCTCCACGCGCACACCGTACGCCGCCGCCCGCCCGTCGGCTGAGGTGCGAGCGCAGCGAGCCTCGAAGCCTTCTTTGTTGTCGTGAAGTCTTGGGTGGTCCGGGTCGGGTGGCCGCGCGCGTAGCAGACCGCGTCTCGGCGTCAAGGACGCTCGCTTCGCTCGCGCCGCTTCGCGGCGCCTGCGGCGTCCTTGACCCCGAGCCTCTCGCGGTCTGCTCCTCGGCGCGCAACGGCGAGGCCTCGCAAGCTCGGCTCGCCGTCGCCTGCGCGGCCACCCG
>NZ_JAURVJ010000043.1 GCF_030655615.1 Nocardioides sp. | reverse complement strand
GCGGCACGTCGGGCCCGAGGGCCCGCGACCACTCGGCGCCCTCGCCGGGGAACGTCGCGACGGGTGCGAACCGGCCGGTGGCGAGGTGCGGGACGAGGCCGGGAACCGTGGCGGGGGCCGGGTTGCTGGCCGCGACGCGCGGCACGAGCCGCAGCCGGCCGTCGGCGTCGCGGGCCCCGGCGGCCAGGGAGGCGCCGAGGTGGATGACGGCGCGAGGTGAGAGGTCGAGCTCCTGGGCCAGGTAGCGGCGCACCCCGACGTTGTCGAGCTCGTGGCCGGTGTTGCCGAGGAAGAAGACCGGTGTCGTGCGGGCCAGGTCGGTGGCCAGCGCCAGGGCGAACGCGAGGCCCGGGCCTCGCTCGGCGGCGCAGGTGAACCAGCCGCTCAGCGGCGTCGTCACCACGACCGGATCGGCCACGGGCGCCGACGTGCCGAACCAGCCCTCGAGGTTGGTGGCGTGGGCCGACCGCACACGCGACGTGAAGCGCACGTCGGCGCCGTGCCGCGCGATCGCGTCGGCGTGGCGCCCGGGGACGACGAGCGTCGGGACGCCGGTGCGCTCGTCCTGCGTGTCGGGGTCGCTGTTGAACGCGACGAGCCCGTCGTACGCCGCCGCGGTGGCGGTCGCGGGCTTGGTCACCGGCAGCAGGGCGACCTCGGCCCCGGCGGCCTTGGCCGCGGCGACCGCGGCCTGCACGCCGGGGTCCTCACCCGCGGCCGAGCCGTTGGTCGGGGCCACGAAGGGCCGCGAGGTGCGGACCCGGCCGGTGCCCTCGTAGTAGAGGGGCACGCTCGGGATCGTCTGCCGGCCGACGCGCACCGAGGCGCTCCAGTCGTAGTGGGGGTAGTCGTAGCGCCAGCGGCTCGTGGTGGCGCCGAGGCGCCGCAGCGTCTGCTCGACCCACCGCACCGCGGCCTCCTCCTGGGCGGAGCCGGTGCGGTGCAGCGGCCAGCGGCTGTAGCCCTCGACGATCGAGAAGAGCGCGCGTCCGGTCACGTCGGACCCGCGGCCTCGCAGTCCGGCGGCGGTGGCTGACGTGGGCAGCGCCAGGGCGGCTGCGCCTGCGGCGCCGGCGGCGAGGGCGCTCCGACGGGTGATGGGCCTGGTCATCGTCACTCCCGAGATAGACGTCTGAGTCACTCGACAAACTACCCGTGGACGGTCGCCGACGGGAGCAGGGCTACTGTGGCCGACATCCACGACGGCCCAGAACCGCGTTGCTCCTGGACGGACGACCCCCGCGACACCT
Organism: Nocardioides sp.; assembly: GCF_030655615.1. Classification (GTDB taxonomy): domain Bacteria; phylum Actinomycetota; class Actinomycetes; order Propionibacteriales; family Nocardioidaceae; genus Nocardioides. Next base: position 1,684 of record NZ_JAURVJ010000043.1, on the reverse strand, counting down.
CGTCGCCGGGCGCAACCGACAGTGGGCACCGGGCATGGGCGTTGAGATCAAGATCGACCACCTGACCAAGTCGTTCGGCAAGCAGATGATCTGGGGCGACGTCTCGCTCGTGGTCCCCGCCGGTGAGATCAGCGTGATGCTGGGTCCGTCCGGCACGGGCAAGTCGGTGCTGCTCAAGACGATCATCGGGCTGCTCAAGCCCGACAGCGGCTCGGTGGTCATCGAGGGCACCGACATCGCGTCGTGCCCCGAGAAGGAGCTCTACGAGATCCGCAAGCTGTTCGGCGTGCTGTTCCAGGACGGTGCGATGTTCGGCTCGATGAACCTCTACGACAACGTCGCCTTCCCGCTGCGCGAGCACACCAAGAAGTCGGAGTCGCAGATCCGCGAGGTCGTGATGGAGAAGATGGACCTGGTCGGTCTCCTGGGCGCCGAGGACAAGCTGCCCGGTGAGATCTCCGGCGGGATGCGCAAGCGCGCCGGTCTGGCCCGGGCGCTGGTGCTGGATCCCGAGATCGTGCTCTTCGACGAGCCCGACTCGGGTCTCGACCCGGTGCGCACGGCGTTCCTCAACCAGCTGATCATCGACCTCAACACGCAGATCGACGCGACGTTCCTCATCGTCACCCACGACATCAACACCGCGCGCACGGTGCCCGACAACATCGGACTGCTCTACCACAAGCACCTCGCGATGTTCGGACCGCGCGAGATGCTGCTGAGCTCCGAGGAGCCGGTGGTGCGGCAGTTCCTCAACGCCCAGCGCGTCGGCCCGATCGGGATGTCGGAGGAGAAGGACGCCGACGAGCTCGCCGCCGAGTCCGGCCAGGAGCTCCCGCCGCTGCCGCCGATCCCGCTGCAGCAGGAGCCGTCCAGCGGCATCCCGCGCCGCAGCCAGCGACCGGCCGGCGAGTGGTGCGAGCAGAACGGCGTGAAGCCGCCTCCCGGGTCGTTCGACCCCGGCATGAACATGACCGTCGGCGCCTAGCGGCTGCCCGCCGAGCCGCCGGTGCGGGCTCGGCTGCTTCACTTGACGCATGACGGAGGGCGTGGGCGACGGCCGCCGACGGCGGGCGCTCTCGGTCGTGTCCTGGGTCGTGGTCGGCGTCGTCATGGTCGCGCTCGCGGGGGTCGCCGTGGTGCGGCTGTTCGTCGACCAGACCGACGCGCCCACCGACGCCACGACCGTGCAGGACGTCGCCGACATGGCCGTGACCGTGACCGAGGACCTCGACGTCGTCGGTGGTGTCGACCTGCTCTGCGCCGCGCCGCTCGACCTCTACCGGATGGCCGTCGAGTCGACGATCACCACGTGGCAGGTCATGTCGGGCAACGACGTCCCCGACGTGCAGGCCGAGGCCAGCGACGTCGACGAGGGCGCGGCCGGCTCGTTCGTGATCCGCATCAGCAGCGACGAGGACGGCCTCGAGCAGGAGAAGCAGAACTTCCGGGTCTTCGTCGAGAGCCGCGCCGGCCGGTCCTGCGTCGTCGGCGTCGGCGGGCCCAAGGCCAAGCGGCCCACCACCGAGTTCTCCGGGGGCGGCTACTCGCGCGTGACCTCGCCGCCGCCGTCCCCGCGGTCGAGCGCCCCGCGGTCGAGCGCCCCGCAGTCGGGCGCCCCGTGACCCGCTGGCAGGAGGTCGCCCGCGCGAGCGCGGGTAACGACTACGCGCTGGACTACGCC
>NZ_JAURVJ010000036.1 GCF_030655615.1 Nocardioides sp. | reverse complement strand
CGTGCGATCGCTCGAGTTGGTCCCCGCCCAACCCGGTCCCGAACCACCAACTCGTGCGATCGCTCGAGTTGGTCCCCGTTCAACCCGGTCCCGAACCCCCAACACGTGCGATCGCTCGAGTTGCACCCGAGTTTGAGAGTCCGACTCAACCCAGGTGCGGCAGCACCGCATCGACGAACCGGGCCGCGTTGCCCGGCACCAGGTCGAGGTAGAGGCCGGGCTCGGTGATCTCGACCTCGCTGACGACGAGCCGGCCGTCGTGGTGGAGGAGGTCGACGCGGGCGTAGGTGATCTGGGTGCCGGTGATCTCGGTGGTGGCGGCGACGGCGTCGACGGCGAGCAGCGCGGCGTCCGGGGACAGCGTGACGGCCTTGGACGTGCCGCCGTAGCGCGAGTGGACGCGGATGTCCTGGGGCGAGGCGACCTTGCGGACCTGGCTGACCGGGTGGCCGCCGAACACGAAGACCGACAGCTCGCCCTCGTGCTGGACCGACTCGACCAGCGGCTGGACGACCCAGGGGCCGGCGTCGACGGGGAGCCAGCTCTCGGCGTCGTAGACGATGACGACGCCGATGCCGCTGGCGCCGACCCGCGGCTTGACCACGGCGGTGCCGAAGCCACCGATCGCGGCGCGCAGGTCGACCGGGTTGTCGGCGATGACGGTCGGGACCGTCGGCACCCGGCTGTAGCGGGCGAGGTCGAGGAGATAGCTCTTGTCGGTGTTCCAGCGGAACGCCTCCACGCCGTGGAGCAGCTTGGGCCCCAGCGCGCCGGCCCAGCCCAGGAAGTCGGGCAGGCGCTGGTGGTAGTCCCAGGTGGAGCGGACGCAGACGAGGCCGGCGCCGGCCCAGTCGACGAACGGATCGTCCCAGACGGCCCACCTGCTGACGACGCCCCGGGCGGCGAAGGCGGTGTCGAGGACCTCGTGGCCCGGTTCGCCCTCCCTGTAGCCGACCGAGGTCGCCAGCAGGACGTCGATCACGGGCGGCCCAGTCCCCGCTTGATCCTCGCGGGGACGGCGACGACCGCCCGACCGGCCTTCCAGGTGGTGGTCTGGCGGATGGCCTCGAGCTCGGCCTCGGCGCGAGCGGCACGGGCCCGGGCGGTCTCGACGCGCTTCTCAGCCGCGGCGGCCCGGCGCTCGGCCTCCTCGGCCTTCTTCTCGGCGGCCTTGAGGTCGCGTGCGAGCACGCGGTGGAGCTGGCGCGTCGACTTCACGGCGAACTTGCGCTCGTCGGCGAGGGTCCGCTCGAGCCGCTTGATCTTGAGCTGGGGGCTCTCCTCGAAGTCGGCGGCGCGCGCGGCGCTGAGGTCGGCGGGCGGCGTCACGACTTCCTCCAGTAGACCCCGGCCCAGTCGACCTGGTGGAGCTCGTCGGTGATGCCGCGCGCCTCGCGGAAGTCGTGGATCGCCTGGGCGCAGCCCTTGACGGCGCCGTAGTCGTCGACGATGACGTAGCCGCCGACCGGCACCTTGTCGTAGAGCGGCTCGAGGGCGTCGATGGTCGAGGCGTACATGTCGCCGTCGAGGCGCAACACCGCGATCTGCTCGATCGGCGCGACCGCCAGCGTCTCGTTGAACCAGCCCTTGAGGAACTCGACCTGCTCGTCGAGGAGGTCGTAGCGGCGGAAGTTCTCCTGCACCTTCTCGACCGAGATCGCGAGCTCGATCTTGGTGTGGTGCTGGTCGCCGGCGTCGGCCTCGAACCGGCCGTCCGGCGGCGGCAGGCCCTCGAAGGAGTCGGCGACCCAGACCTTGCGGTCGGTGATGCCGTAGGCCTTGAAGATGGCGCGGGCGAAGATGCACGCGCCGCCGCGCCAGGCACCGGTCTCGATGAAGTCACCGGGTACGCCGTCCGCGATGACGCTCTCGAGGCACTCGCGCACGTTGGCGAGCCGCTTCATGCCGATCATCGTCTCGGCGTCGGCCGGCCAGTCCTTGCCGATCTCGCGGCGCTCGGCGTCGAACTCGCCCGCCTCGACGACACGGATGTCGCGGTCGCGGGTGGCGATCCGCACGAGGTTCCAGAGGTAGCCCTCGTAGGAGCGGGGCTCGAAGCGCACCGTGACGTTGCGGCCCTCGAACCCGTAGCGGGCCAGCATCTTGGCCATGATGTCGAGGTAGAGGCCGACAGCCGGGCTGCCGGGGTCGCTCGTGGTCGCGGGGGTCGTCACGGGCGGTGAGCCTAACCGACCGGTTGCCCGTTCCCCGGAACGGCGTGGCCGAACGGCACCCCCTCGTGCAGGCCGAGGGCGGTGAGGACCGACGGGAGCAGCGCGGCCGCCGTACGCCGGTAGCCCAGCGCACTGGGGTGGAAGCGGTCGAGGCTGAACATCTCGTCGGGGTTGGTGATGAAGAACGGGCCGACCACCCGCGCCAGCGACACGGCGTGCCCGCCGGCGCGCACGGTCGCCGCCGCCTGGGCCGACGCGAGCTGCCGGGACGCCCGCGACCCCAGAGAGCGCAGCGGCTGTGGCACCGGTCGCAGGGCGCCCAGGTCGGGGCAGGTACCGACGACGACCTCGGCCCCGCGCTCGCGCAGGGCGCGTACGGCGGCCTCGAGGTGCGCGGCCGACTCGGCGACCGGGACGCGGTGGGTGACGTCGTTGCCGCCCACGACGACGACCGCGACGTCGGGCCGGTAGTCGGCGGGCAGCGCCGTGAGCTGCGCAGCCAGCATCGAGCTCTCGGAGCCGACGACGGCGGCGGTCCGCAGCCGGACCGCGCGCCCGGTGCGCTTGGCGAGGCCCTTGGCGAGCCGGCCGCCGAGGGTGTCCTTGCGGCGCTCGGCGCCCAGCCCGGCGGCGATCGAGTCTCCCACCAGCAGCAGGTCGAAGGGGTCGCCGTACGCCGCCCGCCACACGCGGTCGGCGTCGGGCGCGCTCTCGCCGAGGGGCTTGCCGATCAGCCGCCGCGCGACCGCGGCCTGGCGGTGCAGCAGCTCACGGGCGCCGTAGGACCCGGCGACGGAGGCGGCGGCGACGGTCAGGACGGCCGTCGCGGCCAGGCGGTGGGAGCGATGGGGACGGTGGGATCGGTGCACCGTCCATCTCCATCAGGACAAGGTGAACGAGGGTGTCGAATCGGGGGGTGCCCGCGCGTCACCACGGTGACAGACTCACGAACCGAACGAGAGGAACGAGCGATGACCACCTCCATGGTGATGCTGCCCGGCGACGAGGACACCTGGGAGGCGGTTGCGCAGGTGCAGGTCACCGGGGGTGCGTCGTGACGAGGTTCCTGGTGCTGCTGACCGAGGCGGACCACTTCGCCAAGTGGGACACCGCCGACGACGAGGCCCAGGAGCGCGACTTCGCCTGCATGCGGGCGTTCTCCGCCGCGGTCAAGGAGCGCGGCAGCATCGTGGGCGGTGAGGCGCTGACCGACCCGTCGACGGCTCGCACCCTGCGGCCGGGGGCCGACCGGCCGGTCACCGACGGGCCGTTCGCCGAGGCCGTCGAGCAGCTCGGCGGCTTCTACGTCATCGACGTCGTCGACCTCGACACCGCGGTCGAGCTGGCCCGGCTGCTGCCCCCGGCGTACACGATCGAGGTGCGCGAGTGCCTCGACGTCGAGGTGGGCTGAGCTGAGCGACGCCGCCGGAGCGCTCGAGGCGCTGCACCGCGAGGAGTGGGGCCGGCTGCTGGCCCTGCTCGTCGCACGGTTCCGGCGCCTCGACCTCGCCGAGGACGCGCTGGCCGACGCGTTCGAGGCGGCGGCCCGCCGCTGGCCCGAGGACGGCGTCCCGACGAACCCGCCCGCGTGGCTGCTCACCACCGCGCGTCGCCGCGTCCTCGACCGGCTGCGCGCCGAGGCGGTGGTGGCCAAGACCCTGCCCGTGCTGGCCGTCGAGGCCGACCTGACCGAGGAGGCGCGACGCGTGATGGCGGACGGTTCGACGCCGAGCAGGGTCGGGTCGCTCGGCGCGGTCGACGAGCGGATGCGCCTGGTGCTGCTGTGTGCGCACCCGGCCCTGGCGCCCGAGCTGGGCGCGGCACTCACCCTGCGGCTGGTGCTGGGCGTGCCGACGTCGGACATCGCCCGGCTCTTCCTGGTACCGACCGCGACGATGGCGGCCCGGCTCACCCGGTCGCGCAAGCGGCTGGCCGGTGAGTCGTTCGCCGTCCCGGTCGGCGACGCGCTGGTCGAGCGGCTCGACGCGGTCGCGCACATCGCCTACCTGGCGTTCACCGCCGGCTACGCCCCCGGGTCGGGCGACGACGTCGTCCGGTCCGAGGAGGCCGGAGAGGCGCTGCGGCTGGTGCGGGTCGTGCGCGAGGTGGCGCCGCCGTCGGCGCTGCCCGACCTCGACGCCCTGCTGGCCCTGATGCTGCTGCAGCACTCGCGGCGCGACGCGCGGGTGCGCGACGGCGCGCTGGTGCTCCTGCCCGACCAGGACCGCTCCCGCTGGCGGGCCGACGAGATCGACGAGGCCCTCGGGCTGCTCGCGCCGATGGCCGCGACGGCGCCCTCGACGTCCTACCTCCTGCAGGCGCTGGTCGCCGCCGAGCACGCCGTCGCCCGCACGGCCGCCGACACCGACTGGCCGCGCATCGCGGGGTGGTACGCCGAGCTCGAGGCGCTCACGGGCTCCCCCGTCGTCCGGCTCAACCGCGCCGTCGCCGTTGCCGAGGCCGACGGCCCGGACGCCGGGCTGCGGCTGCTCGACGGGCTCGACCTCCCCGGGCACCGGCTGCCGGCAGTGCGCGCCGAGCTGCTGGCCCGGTCCGGACGCGCGGCCGAGGCGGTGGCGGCCTACGACGTCGCGCTCACGCGCTGCGACCACGGGCCCGAGCGGACCGCGTTGTCGCAACGTCGCGCCGAGGTCGCGGCCGGCTGACAGGATGCGCGCCATGACACGACGGTTCGAGGGCAGGCGCGCACTGGTCACCGGGGCGGCGGGCGGCATCGGCCGGTCCACCGTCGAGCTGCTCGCCGGGGAGGGCGCACAGGTCGTCGGCGTCGACCTCGTGGCCGGCGACGACGTGCTGGCCTGCGACGTCAGCGACGCCGACTCGGTAGCGGCCGCGGGCACGGCGGCCGAGCGGCTCGGCGGGCTCGACGTGCTGGTCAACGTCGCGGGCGTCGACCGGTTCCGGCGCTTCGAGGACCTCGACCTCGCGACCTGGGCGCTCCACCTCGGCGTCAACCTCACCGGCCCGATGCTGATGAGCCAGGCCGCGCTCCCCCACCTGCGCGCGAGCCGCGGCAACATCGTCACCATCGCCTCGATCGCCGGGCTCCGCGCCCAGCCCTACCAGGCGGCGTACTGCGCCTCCAAGAGCGGCGTCATCATGCTGATGAAGTCGCTCGCCCTCGAGCTCGCGGCCGACGGCATCCGCGTCAACACGGTCTGCCCCGGCGGCGTCCAGACCGACCTGCCCACCCAGGCCGCGGCCGAGCACTCCGGTGCCTCGGGCGCCGGCCTCGACTGGGACCTGCTGATGGAGACCGCCGGCGCCCGCTGGGGCTTCATGCCGCCGAGCGACATCGCCGACGCCGTCGCCTACCTCGCCTCCGACGCCGCCGCGTCCGTCACCGGTGCCGTGCTGTCGGTCGACCGGGGGACGGCGTGCTGACGCGGCCGGCTCAGCTGTAACTCACCGTGACGAGCACTACCCCGGTGCTGTAGCGCCGGGGTAGTGCTCCGAACAGTGAGTTGCAGCTGGTGGGGCCGCGGCCGGCTCAGCCGCCCGCCACCGCCGGGATGACCGAGATCTGGGTGCCGTCGGGGGTGGGGGTGGCCAGGTCGTCGAGGAACCGTACGTCGTCGTTGCCGACGTAGACGTTGACGAAGCGACGCAGCTTGCCGTTGTCGTCGAGGATCCGGCCGCGGATGCCGGTGTAGCTGGCCTCGAGGCTGTCCAGCACCTCGGCGAGGGTCGCGCCGTCGGCGCTGACCTCGGACGCGCCGTCGGTGTAGGTGCGCAGGATGGTGGGGACGCGGACGGAGACGCTCAACGTGGTTCCTCGTGCTTCTGGGTCAGGGTGGGTCGGTCAGGCGGCCGGGTCAGGCACCGAGGCCGGTGGCCTGGAAGGCGGCGTACGACGGCTCGATCGTCGCGGCGGCCGACACGCGGTCCGACACGGAGTCGAGGGTCTTGAGGCCGTGGCCGGTGTTGATGACGACGGTCTCGAGGGTGGTGTCGAGCTGGCCGGTCTCGACGAGCTTCTTCAGGACGCCGACCGTGGTGCCGCCGGCGGTCTCGGTGAAGATACCCTCGGTGCGGGCGAGCTGGACGATGCCGTCGCGGACCTGCTCGTCGGTGATGTCCTCGACCGCGCCGCCGGTCTCGCGGCAGATGTCGAGGACGTAGATGCCGTCGGCGGGGTTGCCGATGGCCAGGCTCTTGGCGATCGTGTCGGGCTTGACCGGACGGATCGCGTCGGTGCCGGCCTTGTAGGCGACCGAGACGGGCGAGCAGCCGGTGGCCTGGGCGCCGTAGACCTTGTAGGGCTTGTCCTCGACGAGGCCGAGCTTGATGAGCTCCTGGAACGACTTGTGCACCTTGGTCAGCTGGGAGCCGGACGCGACCGGGATGACGATCTGGTCGGGCAGGCGCCAGCCGAGCTGCTCGGCGATCTCGTAGCCCAGCGTCTTGGAGCCCTCGGCGTAGTAGGGACGGACGTTGACGTTGACGAACGCCCACCCGTCCTCCTCGCCGGCAATCTCGGAGGCGAGCTTGTTGACGTCGTCGTAGTTGCCGTTCACGGCGACCAGCGAGTCGGTGAAGATCGCGGAGTTGACCTGCTTGGGGTGCTCGAGGTTGCTCGGGATGAAGACGACGGTCTTGATGCCGGCGCGGGCGCCGGCCGCAGCCACTGCGTTGGCGAGGTTGCCGGTGCTGGGGCAGGCGAAGACCTTGGCGTCGAGCTCGATCGCGGCGCTCAGGGCGCAGGCGACGACGCGGTCCTTGAACGAGTTGGTGGGGTTGGTCGAGTCGTCCTTGACCCACAGGGTGTCGATGCCGAGCTCGCGGCCGAGGTTGTGGGCGCGCAGCAGGCGCGTGAAGCCCGGCTCGGTGTTGGGGCTGGTCTCGATGTCGTCCGGGACCGGCAGCAGCGCCTTGTAGCGCCAGATGTTGCGCGGGCCGGCCTCGATCTCCTCGCGGGTCACCGCCGGGAAGGCGTAGGCGACCTCGAGCGGACCGAAGCACTCCGGACAGGCGTAGAAGGGTCCGAGGGTGACCTCGTGCTGGCACTCGCGGCACTGGAGGTGCGTGGCGTTGCCGAACGCACCCTCGCGGGGGCCGTTCTTGACCGCTCCGCCCGGGTCACCCGGCTCGCTCGGGACCTCGGGGGTGATCTGCTTCTCGACGACGTCGGCGCTCATGTGTCCTCCTCCTCATCTTCCCCGGGGCGACGGTCGCACCCGGGCGGAATTAGCACCGTTTCCGCTTCTTCCGTCCGGATCTGTACCGGAGGCGGAGGTGTTTCGAAGCGGCGGTTGCCGGGACTTCACTGGGCCGTTCCCTCAGTCCCTCTTGATGAGCTGCCGCCCACTGTACGTCGATCCGTCTCAGCATGCGTCATCGGGTCCCGGGATGTGGACGCTCACCGGCCACGCCAGCCGGGTGCGCCAGGCGCCGCGTCGAGGTCGGCGCGCGCGGCGGCGACCAGTCGAGGACGTCGTCCTCGGCCACCACGGCGCGGACGTGCGTAGGGGCGGCGAGGGCCTGGTGACGACCTACGTCGGACGCCGAGGATCAGGCGCGGAGGGCGGCGGCGTCGTCGGTGAGCTGCTCGAGCAGCTCGAGGACGCCGGCCGGGCCGCCGACCACGACGTCGGAGAGCTCGAGCAGCGCGCTCTCCTCGTCGTCGGAGGAGCAGACGAGGAGCGTGGCCACGCCGTCGGCACGCAGCGCGCGGACGGCGTCGAAGGCCTCGAGGTCACCGAGGTCGTCCCCGGCGAAGAGGAAGCCGCCGGCGTCGAGCTCGTCGACCAGCGTCTGCACGACCTGGCCCTTGTGGACGCCGGGCGAACGGATCTCGATGACCGCCTTGCCCGGCTCGACGACGAGGTCGTGGCGGCCGGCGAGCTCGCGCAGCGCGGGCAGCAGGCGCTGGAAGGCCGCCTCGGGGTCGGCGAGCCGGCGCGTGTGGACGGCGACGGCGAGGCCCTTGTCCTCGATCCAGGCCTCGGCGGCGTCGGCGCGGCGCAGCACCCGGGGCAGGTCGCGCTCGAAGGTCGCGAGCCCGGCGGGCGGCCGGGGGCCGATGACGCGTCGGTTGGTCGAGCTCCAGCGCTCGTTGCCGTACTGGCCGAAGAGGTAGAGGTCCTTGCCGGTGTCGCCGACGGCGTTGCCGACCTCCTCGAGCCCGCCGAGGTCGAGCGCCTGTCGGGCCGGGCGGCCGGTGATTACCGCGACGGCGCGCACCTGCGCGGCGAGCGCGGTCAGCACCCGGCCGGCGTCGGGGTGGATGTGGGCGGCCGCGGGGTCGTCGACGATCGGGGACAGGGTGCCGTCGAAGTCGAGCCCGACCACGCTCTCGGCTGCGGCCCGGACCAGGGCGGCGTACCGCTGCTCGCCCTCGGCCGACGTGAACTCCACGTCCCCACCCAAGCATGTCGGCGTGGCCGGCACGCGACGAGCCGATGACGGGTGAGACGTGGGTCTCGTCGAGATCTGGGTCGGGCGGGCCGTGGCGGATTACCCGGTCGGCCGGGGAATCTGGCCCCTGTCAGGGGTTGCAACCCCTGACAACGGTCGGAACCCCCGGCCGGCCGGGGAATCCGCCAGAGCCGGACCCGGGGTCCCGGCGAGGATCAGGCGCCGAGCTGGCCGGTCAGGATGACGGTCAGCCGGTCGAGCTTCATGGCTCCGTCGGCGGGGGCGGTGCGGTCGATGCCGAGGTCGAGGGCCAGCTGCTTGGCGGCCCGCTCGAGGCGCGGCGGGAAGTAGACGGTGTTGGTGGGGACGGTGCCGTACCAGTTGTCGGTGCCGACGACCTTCCAGCCGACGCCGGTGGCCTGCTCGCTCACGACGCCGGCGAGACCGGTGATGCCGGAGTTGTTGTAGACCTCGACGTAGACCTTGCCGCGCACGACCGGCGGCTTCTTGGGCTTGGGCTTGGGGGCCGTGGTGGTCGCGGGCGCGGACGGCGACTGCGTCTGGGCGGCCGGGGTGGCGACCTCGCGCTCGGTGGGCTCGCCGCCGCGGGTGGCGACGAACGCGACCAGGGCCATGGCGACCGCGACGATGCTGAGCATCACGACCGGCGACGGGAAGACGACGCTACGACGCGAGCGTCCCGGACGCGCGCCCGGACCGGTCGACCCAGCCACGGGACTCAGACCTCGAAGCCGAGACGGCGGGCGGAGCGCTGACGCTGGCGCTCGGAGCGCAGCCGACGCAGCCGGCGGACGAGCAGCGGGTCGACCTCGAGGGCCTCAGGACGGTCGATGAGCGCGTTGAGGACCTGGTAGTAGCGCGTGGAGCTCATGTCGAACTTCTCGCGGACCGCGGTCTCCTTGGCGCCGGCGTACTTCCACCACTGCCGCTCGAACTCGAGGATGTCGCGGTCGCGGTCGCTGAGCGACTCGACGGCGCCGTCGTCCGGGCTGTCGGGTGCTTCGTCGTGCCGCTGGGCTTCCATCGGAGATCTCCCGGAGAGGTCGGGTCGGCCGAGGCCGGGTGGTCAGGCGTCACTGTAGTCGGCTAATCACACCGATGTCATTCGAGTCCGGCGACACGCCGGAAGATCTTTGCGATCCCTACGCTGGCGCCATGACCGAAGACGAGCGGACCATCCGGTGGGGAATCCTCGCGACCGGCAAGATCGCGCGCAAGGTGGCCACCGACCTGGCCCTGGTGCCGGGGGCCGAGCTGGTGGCGGTGGGGTCCCGCTCGCCGGGGTCGGCGGCGGAGTTCGCGGCGTCGTACGGCGGCCCGTCGACCCGCGCCCACGGCTCCTACGAGGAGCTCGTCGCCGACCCCGACGTCGAGGTCGTCTACGTCGCGAGCCCGCACTCCCTGCACCTCGAGCACGCGCGGCTGGCCTTCGAGGCCGGCAAGCACGTCCTGTGCGAGAAGCCCGTGACCACGACGGTCGCCGAGGCCGAGGCGATGGTGGCGCTGGCCCAGGAGCACGACCGCTTCCTCATGGAGGCGATGTGGACGGCGTGCCACCCGGTCGTCCGGGCCGTGGCCGCCGGTCTGCGCGACGGCCGGTTCGGGACGCCGCGCCACCTGCACGCCGAGCTCGGGTTCGTCGTCGACGCCCCGCCCGGGGACCGGCTGCTCGACCCCGCCCTCGGCGCCGGGGCGATGCTCGACATGGGCATCTATCCCCTGACCCTGGCCCACCTGCTCCTCGGCGAGGCCGAGTCGCTGGCCGCCACGGCGACACTGTCCGAGAGCGGGATCGACCTCGACGTCGCGGTCGCCGGCCGCTACTCCGGCGGGGCGCTGATGACGATGAACGCCTCGATGACCTCGTGGTCCTCGCGTGCCGCGACCATCGCCACCGACCGCGGCCGCATCGACCTCGCCGACTTCCACCATCCCACCCACGCCACCTGGACGGCGTACGACGAGGGCGGCACCAATGACCGCGTCAGCGTGCTGACCCCGGAGACCATCGAGGGCGACGAGCCGGTCGTCGGTGTCGGCTACGGCAACGAGGTGGCCGAGGTCGGGCGCTGCCTGCGGGCCGGGCTGCGCGAGAGCCCGCTGGTCCCGCACGCCCAGACGCTGACGATCCTGCGCCAGATGGAGGCCGTGCTGGCGTCGGTCGGCGTCACCTACGCCCCGGTCAGCCGAGCTGGCGGCTCCGCAGGTTGAGCAAGGCGTCCGCGGTGCCGGCGTGCAGGGCCGCGCAGCCACGGACGACGAGCGGCAGCGTGAGCAGCGCGACGACGCCGAACCCGAGCTGGAGCAGGCTCTCGTCGCGACGCCCCTCGCCCAGCCCCAGGATCTCGACCAGGGTGCGGTCCTGCTCGGGGAGCCACCGCTGCCACCACCAGTAGGTCAGGCCACTGGCCGCCGTCGCCCACCACGACGCGACGACGGACAACGCGACCGTCCCGGTGACGAACGAGACCAGCGCCCACAGGGCGTCGAGCCACGACTGCGGGTCGCGGAGCGGGGTGAGCAGGCGGCGCAGCGCTCCGGCGCCGGCGGGAGCGACGACGTACGCCGCCGGCGGGACCTCGCGGTCCTGCAGCGCCTTCATGCGCCAGCGCTCGAGGTGCGCGAGGCCGCGGGCGAGCAGGAGAGTGCCGGCGAGCACGGCCAGCCCGACCCACACGACCACCAGGCCCAGGCCGGCGGCCAGGCCGGTGACGACCACCGCGAAGCCGACGACGCCGAGCGCGAAGCCGCTGACGACGTACGCCGTGTCGCGGCCGAGCCGGGCCAGGAGCCCGCGCCGGGTGGGCCGGGAGGACAGGTCGCGTGACGCGGCCGGGGTGCGGGTGGAGGTGAGCGTCTGGTCCATGCCTCGAGCCTCGCGTGCGGGTCGACCGGGCGCAGTGGTGCAGCCACCACCATCGACCGTGGTGAACCACCCCTACCGTCGTGTCCCGGTCGGGGTCTGCCCGTCTAGGGTTGCGGCGTGTCCGCAGACCTCGTGATCGTCGCCAACCGGCTGCCGGTCGACCGGGTCACGCTGCCCGACGGGTCCGTCGAGTGGCGTCCCTCTCCCGGCGGTCTGGTCTCGGCGATCGAGCCGGTGATGCGGGCCAACGACGGCACGTGGATCGGCTGGCCCGGCGGCACCGAGCAGGACCTCGAGCCCTTCGAGGCCGACGGTCTGCAGCTGCTGCCGATGTCGATGACGCAGGCCGAGATCGAGGGCCACTACGAGGGCTTCTCCAACGGCACCCTGTGGCCGCTCTACCACGACCTGGTGGCCAAGCCGGAGTTCCACCGCGAGTGGTGGGACTCCTACGTGTCGGTCAACAAGCGCTTCGCAGAGAAGGCCGCGAGCATCGCGTCCGAGGGCGCGACGGTGTGGGTGCACGACTACCAGCTGCAGCTGGTGCCGCAGATGCTGCGCGAGCTGCGGCCCGACCTGCGGATCGGGTTCTACCTCCACATCCCGTTCCCGCCGGCCGAGCTGTTCCAGCAGCTGCCGTGGCGCCGCCAGATCCTCGAGGGCCTGCTCGGTGCCGACCTCGTCGGCTTCCAGCTGCCCGGCGGTGCGGCCAACTTCGTGCGCCTCGTGCGCCAGCGCGTCGGCCACAAGACCCACCGCGACCTCGTCTACCTGCCCGACGGCCGCACCGTCCGCGCGGCGGCGTTCCCGATCTCGATCGACGCCGCCGGCTTCGAGAAGCTCGCCCTCACCGAGGCCGTCGTCGACCGCTCCAAGGCGATCCGCGAGGCCCTCGGCAACCCGCGCAAGATCTTCCTCGGCATCGACCGGCTCGACTACACCAAGGGCATCTACGCGCGACTCCGCGCGTTCGCCGAGCTCATCGAGGACGGCCACCTCGACGTCGAGGACGCCGTCTTCGTGCAGGTCGCCGTGCCGTCACGCGAGCAGGTCGAGCAGTACCGCATCCTGCGCGACGACATCGACCGCCTCGTCGGCCGCATCAACGGCGACCTCGGCCGGATCGGCCGCCCCGCCATCGCCTACTTCCACACCTCCTACCCGCGCGAGGAGATGGCGGCGCTCTACTCCGCGGCCGACATCATGGTCGTCACGCCCTACCGCGACGGCATGAACCTCGTCGCCAAGGAGTACGTCGCCTGCCGCACCGAGGACGACGGCGCCCTGGTGCTCTCGGAGTTCGCCGGCGCCGCCGACGAGCTGCGCCAGGCGTGGCTGGTCAACCCCTACGACCTCAATGGCATGAAGTCGGCGCTCCTCGAGGCCTACCGCTCCGAGGACAAGGACCTCACCCGCCGCATGCGGGCCATGCGCAAGACCATCCGCCACCACGACGTCGCCGCGTGGGCCGACTCGTTCATGACCGAGCTCGGCTCGGTCTCGCACAGCTCCCACGCCAAGGCCGTACGACCCGCCAAGCGTTCGTGAGCTCTGCTCACGGTGGCTGAGGTGCGAGCGGAGCGAGCCTCGAAGCCCTGGGACGACGTCGTGCTGATGTCGGACGACGCGGTGACGTCGCTCCCCGTCGTCGAGTCGGGCGCGCCGCTCGTCGACACGGCCGGGGTCGTGGCCTTCACGGGCTCGACGCCCGAGGCGCGGCTGCTGCGGCAGCCGGTGCTCGACCGGCTCGCCGACGCGGCCGCCGCGCTGCCCGACGGGCTGGTGCTCG
>NZ_JAURVJ010000035.1 GCF_030655615.1 Nocardioides sp. | reverse complement strand
CGTGCGATCGCTCGAGTTGGTGGGGGCGAACGGGGCTGGGGGCGCCCAACTCGTGCGATCGCGCGAGTTGGTGGGGTTGGTCGGGGGTCGGGGGCGGTCAACTCGTGCGATCGCTCGAGTTGGTGGGGGCGAACGGGGGGGGAGGCCGGTCAACTCGTGCGATCGCTCGAGTCGGCCGACCGGTCGCACCCGGGAGGTCAGAGGACCGGGGCACCCGTCACCCGCGCGACGAAGTCGGCGGACTGCTCGAAGATCGTAGGCGCGTCGTTGTCGAGGGTCGCGACGTGGAAGCTCTCGTGGAGGTCGACGCTGGTGACGTCGGTCGAGGAGATGCCGTCGAGGACGATCGGCCGGGTGCTCGCGTCGACCACGTGGTCCTCGCTGGACCGGAAGTAGAGCACCGGGCACGTCACCTGCGGCAGGTCGCCGATGATCGTCGGCCAGGCCTGCATGAAGGAGTGGATGGCCTTGAGCGGGGTGCGGGTGTAGCCGCCCTCCTGCACGCCCTCCTTCTTGATGTCGTTGGCGATGCCGGGGAACGACGGCACGAGGTGTTTGAGCACCGGCAGCAGCTTGACGTCGAGGCGCTTGGTGGCCAGCGCGGGGTTGACCATCACCAGCCCCGAGACGCGGTCGGGGTGGTCCTCGGCGAGCTTGAGCGCGAGCGAGCCGCCCATCGAGAGCCCGCCGACCACCACGGCGTCGTGGTCGAGGCAGAGCTGGTCGAAGACCCGCGCCACCTCGCCGTACCAGTCGTCGAAGCGGAGGGCGTTGAGGTCCTGCCAGCGCGTGCCGTGCCCGGGCAGCCGGGGTACGGCGACCCCGTAGCCGCGCGCGCCGAGCGCCTCGCCCCACGGCCTGATCGACACGGGCGAGCCGGTGAAGCCGTGGCTGAGCAGCACGCCGATGCGACGTCCGCCCGTCAGGTCGGGCTGCGCGGCGATCGTCAGCGGCTCGTGGGACGGCGCCTGCGCCGGCGGGGTGGTCATGGCGGTGATCATCGCGCACGGGTGCGCCAGAGCGGCCGGGTGGTGGCCGGGCGGCGCCGTCGGACTGGGTACCGATACCTAGGGGTGAGGCCTCCGGAGGTACTAGGGTTCAGCGGGTCGGGGCCGCAGGCCGTGGCGGAGCATCGAAGGGGTTGCGTTGTTCTACTGGTTCCTCAAGCTGATCGCGCTCGGTCCGCTGCTCAAGCTGGTGTTCCGGCCACAGACCGAGGGGGTCGACCACGTCCCCGAGGACGGTCCCGCGATCCTCGCCTGCAACCACCTCTCCTACGCCGACTGGCTCTTCATGCCGCTGACGCTGCCGCGGCGGGTGACCTTCGTGGCCAAGGCCGAGTACTTCACGACCCCGGGCCTCAAGGGCTGGCTGCAGAAGCAGTTCTTCTCGGGCTCCGGGCAGGTGCCCATCGACCGCTCCGGCGCCGACGCCGCGGCCGGTGCGTTGATGTCGGCCAAGAAGGTCCTCGGTGAGGGCGGGCTGTTCGGGATCTATCCCGAGGGCACCCGCTCGCACGACGGCCGCCTCTACCGGGGCAAGACCGGGGTCGCCCGCCTGGCCCTCGAGACCGGCGTACCGGTGATCCCCATCGCCGTCATCGGCACCGACGTGGTCGCGCCTCCCGGCAAGAAGTTCGGCTCGATCACCCGGCCGATGGTGCGCTTCGGCAAGCCGCTCGACTTCTCGCGCTACGAGGGCATGGAGAACGACCGCTACATCCTGCGCTCGATCACCGACGAGATCATGTACGAGATCATGCGGCTCTCCGGCCAGGAGTACGTCGACAAGTACGCCACCCAGGCCAAGGAGGAGTCCAAGCGGCTCGAGGCCGACGCGAAGGCCAAGGCCCAGTCGGCGGCCGAGTCGGCGGCCGAGCAGAAGAAGGCGTCCTGACGGGGTGAGCCGCTACGGCTCCAGCGGGGTCCGGGCGGCGGTCGCCGTCGAGGACCGGCTCTTCCGGGCGCTGGCGGTGCTGCGGGTCATCACCCTGCTCAACGCGATCGTCATCAACGTCTACAAGCGTGACGACCTCGTCCACCCGTGGGGCGGGGTCGCGATCCTGGCCGGGATGAGCGTGTGGACCGGGTTCGTCACCTGGGCCTACACCGACGCCGTGCGCCGGTCGATCCCGATGCTGCTGGCCGACGCCGGCGTCGCGCTGGCCGCGCTGCTGCTGACGCCGCTGGTCAAGGGCGCCGACTTCGACGCCACGGTGCCGGGCTTCTGGGTGATGGCGGCGCTGCTCGCCTGGGCCGTGCGGTTCCGGCAGTGGGGCGGGCTGGGCGCGGCGGTCGTCATCGTCGGCGCCGACCTGTGGCTGCGCGCCGAGATCACCCAGACCAACATCGGCAACGCCTACCTGCTGCTCATCGGCGGCCCGATCGTCGGGTTCCTCTGCGGGTCGCTGCAGGAGATGGCCGTCGAGCGCGACGCCGCGCAGCAGTCCGCCGCGGCCGCGGCCGAGCGGGCCAGGCTCGCGCGCGTCGTGCACGACGGGGTGCTGCAGGTGCTCGCCCTGGTGCAGCGGCGGGGCACCGAGCTCGGGGGCGACGCGGCCCAGCTGGGGCAGCTGGCCGGCGAGCAGGAGAAGCGGCTCCGCACGCTCATCCGGTCCCAGGACGCCCTGCGCGACCAGGTCGAGAGCGGCGTCGTCGACCTCGCCGACGCGCTCGCCCGGCTGCGCGACCGCACCGGCGTCGACGTGGCCGTGCCCGGCGGGTCGGTCGACCTGCCCGCGGCGACGGCGACCGAGGTCGTCGCCGTGGTCGAGGCCTGCCTCGACAACGTCGGCCGTCACGTCGGCGAGGGTGCGCCGGCCTGGGTGCTGCTCGAGTCGTTCGCCGACCGGGTCGAGGTGTCGGTGCGCGACGACGGGCCGGGCATCCCGGAAGGGCGGCTCGCGGAGGCCTCCGCCCAGGGCCGGCTCGGCGTGCTCGAGTCGATCCAGGGCCGCATCCGCGACCTGGGCGGCACGGCCGAGCTGACGACCGGGTCGTTCGGCACCGAGTGGGAGTTCTCGGTCCCGCGATGACCCGTCCACCACCACGGGCGCGATGATCCGTCCGTGACCATCCACTCCGGCCATCCGTTCGCGACCGACGACGACCCCGTACGCCGCCTGCGCGGCCGGCTCGGTGGCGCCGTCACGCTGTGGACCGCCGGGGACGGCGACGCGCCGCGGGGCTGGGCCGGCCTGACGGTGTCGTCGGTGATGCTGGCGCACGGCGAGACCCCCCGGCTCCTGGCACTGGTCGACCCCGACTCCGACCTGGCCGACACCGTGGAGCGCACCGGTCGCGCCGTCGTGCACCTGCTGTCGTGGCAGCACCGCGACCTGGCCGACGCCTTCGCGGGCGTGTCGCCCGCGCCGGGCGGGCCGTTCCGCCTCGGGCCCTTCGAGCCGACCGCCCACGGCCCGCTGCTGGCCGACGCGACGTCGTACGGCGCGGTGGAGGTGGAGTCGGCCGTCGAGGTCGGCTGGTCGCTGCTGCTGACCTGCCCGCTCGACGTCGGGTCGCTCGTGGTGGGCGACGACGAGGACGCCCTGTTGCACCGCCGCGGGCGCTACTCGCGACTAGGGTCGGGCGCGTGACAGACGTGGGGACGGACCAGCCCGAGCCGATCCGGGTGATGGTGGTCGACGACCACCCGATGTGGCGCGACGCGGTCGAGCGCGACCTGCAGGCGGCGGGCTTCGACGTGGTGGCGGTGGCCGCCGACGGCGACCAGGCGCTGGCGCGCTTCCCGGCGGCGCGGCCGCAGGTCGTCGTGCTCGACCTGCAGATCCCCGGCCCCAACGGCGTCGAGGTCACCAAGTCGGTGCTGCAGACCGACCCCGGCGCGCGGGTGCTGATCCTGTCGGCGTCGGGCGAGCAGGACGACGTCCTCGAGGCCGTCAAGGCGGGCGCGACCGGCTACCTCGTCAAGTCGGCATCGGGGGCCGAGCTGCTCGACGCCGTACGTCGGGTGGCCCGGGGCGACTCGGTCTTCACCCCCGGCCTGGCGGGGCTGGTGCTCGGCGAGTTCCGCCGGCTCTCCGAGCCCGCGGGCGACACCTCGATCACCGGCAACCCCGAGCTCACCGAGCGCGAGACCGAGGTGCTCAAGATGGTTGCCAAGGGGATGTCCTACAAGCAGATCGCCGAGCGGCTGGTGCTCTCGCACCGCACCGTGCAGAACCACGTGCAGAACACCCTGCGCAAGCTGCAGATGCACAACCGGGTCGAGCTGACCCGCTACGCGATCGAGCGTGGCCTCGACTCCGACGACGAGGACTGAGCGGGTCCGTCGACGGTGTCGCCGCGGGCCGGGTGGGGTCGCCCGCCGCCGGGTGAGGCGTCGACCAGGTCGTGCCGGACGCCCCAGTCGCGCCGCAGCCGGGCGTCCTGGCGCTCCTGGTAGCGCCGGCCGAGCCGCGCGCGGGGCGCCAGCGTGACGGAGGCGCGGTCCAGGGCCGTGTTGACGAGGCCGAGGGCCGGGCCGACCCGTCGGACGACGCCGACCAGGCGGGTGCGCGGGATGGCCAGCTCGTCGGCGATCTCGTCGCCGAGGAACACGCGCTCGAGCGCGTGCACGGCGGTCGGCGCCCAGCGGTGCAGCGGCCGGGGCGTGATGCCCTCGATCTCGGCGACGAGGAAGTCGGCGTTGATGCTGGCGACCAGCCGCCGGCAGAAGTCGTCGACGGGCGGGCGGGTCATCAGGTAGACGGCCTCGAGCCGCTCCTGCTCCGCGCGGTCGCGGGGGAGCAGGGTCTCGTCGATGCCGAGCAGGTGACCGAGGTAGCGCCAGCGGGCGTAGGAGGCGGCCTCCTCGTGGGGGAGGTACGGCGCCCCGATGTCGCGGCTCGCCCGCAGCGGGATCAGCGCGAACTCGACGAGCGTGTAGGCCAGGTAGGCCTGGCAGATGGGCACGCCCCAGGCCGCCCCGTCCCAGTCCGGGCGCCGGGTCAGGTCGGCGCGCACGAGGGCGTGGATGACGCGGACGCGCACGGTGAGCTCGAACCCGGGGGAGAGGCGCTCGAGCCCACCCGGCTCGTTGACGGCGATCAGCCACGAGGCGACCTCGACGGTGCGGGCGCCGGCGTCCTCGACGTAGCGCCCGGTCATCTCGAGGGGGCGGGACGCGGCCGAGTTGGCGTAGCCGCTGACGAGGGACGCCGCGCCGAGCACGATGCCGGCCTGGCGCGTGTAGCGGGAGACGAAGCGGCTGTCGTGGTCGAGCCGCGCGGTGTCGACCCAGTCGGGGGTGGCGTCGAGCTGGGCGAACAGGTCGCGCAGCGAGGCCGGCGCGTCGGGCACCGCGTCGATGCCCTCGCGGCAGGCGGTGCGCAGCATCCGCATCGCCCGGCCGTGGCCGAGCGAGTCGAACTCGGCCACGAACGCGTCGGCGAGCGGGTCGCCGTCGTGCATCGCGTCGAGGTAGGTCGCGGCGAACGACCCGAACCGGGTACGGGCCTCGTCGAGGCGGCGGAGGCTGGTGGGGACGCTGGCTGGAACGGTGGTGTCGGCCATGGTCCGAGGCTAAAGTGAATGATCCTCACCTTCTATTCACTTCTGGAGCACCATGTCGCAGCGGGCCCTGCCGACCCAGGAGCGAGCCGCGCAGACCAGGAGGCTCCTGCTCGACACGGCGCTGGGGCTCCTCGACAAGCGGGGCTACGACCGGCTCACCACGACGGCGGTCGTCGAGCAGGCTCACGTCAGCACCGGCACGTTCTACCGCTACTTCGCCTCCAAGGCCGAGATCCTGACGGTGCTGCGCGACGAGGCCGTGCGGGCGATCAGCGACGACCTGATGGTCAGCGTGGTCGCGGCCCTCGAGCTCGACCTCGACGCGGCGATGCGCACCATCGTCGAGACGCTGGTCGACGGCTTCGAGCGGCACCGCGCCGTGATCCTGGCGCTGGTCAACCAGATGCCGGCCGGCCACAACGCCAACGTGCTGCCCGAGATCGAGTCCGACCTGCACCAGCTCGCCTCGCTGCTCCCGCGCCGGCACCGGCCCGACCTGGCGCCGGAGCGGCTCGAGGCGGTCGTGTTCATGACGATGGGGGTGCTGGTCTCGACCTGCCTGCGGATCGCCCTGCAGCGCCCGCCCGGGGTCGACCGGGGCGAGCTGATCGACCTCGCGGTCTCGATGCTCGCGGCTGGGTTAGGTTCAGCCTCGTGACCACGGCGGCCTACCTGGAGCGGCTCGGGCTCGACGCCGACCTGCCGCCCACGGTCGAGTCCCTGGTGGCGATCCACCGGGCCCACGTGACGCGGGTGCCCTACGAGAACCTCGGCATCATGCTCGGCCGGCCGCCCTCGGTCGTGCCCGTCGACTCGTTGGCCCGGGTGGCCGACGTCGGCCGCGCCGGCTACTGCTTCCACCAGAACGGCTCGCTCGAGACCGCCCTGCGTGAGCTGGGGTACGCCGTCGAGCGTCGCCACGGCCACGTCTGGACCCTCCCCGAGCACCGCGACCAGCCCGAGCTCAACCACCTCGTCCTCGTCGTGACCGGGCTGCCGACCGACACCAACCCCGGCGGTCGCTGGTCGCCCGACGTCGGGCTCGGCGAGGGTCCGCTCGACCCGCTGCCGCTGGTCGACGGTGACGTCGTCGACGGGCCGTTCCGCTTCGCGCTCTCCGACGTCAGCGACGCCGGGTGGTCGTTCGCCAACGACCCGACCGGGTCGTTCACCGGGCTGGAGGTGCGGGACCGGCCGACGGGACACGACGTCGTCGTGCCGGCGCACGCGGCGCTGTCGACCCCGCCGACCGGGGCGTTCACCAAGGTGCTGGTGGTCCAGCGGCGCGATCCGCTCGGCTCCGACACGGTGCGCGGCTGCGTCGCCACCCGGATCGACGCCGACGGGGTGGACCGACGCGACCTGACGACGTACGACGGGTGGCGCGGAGCGCTCGACGCCATCGGCCTGCCGCTCGGTGACGTCGGGGACGACGAGCTGCACGCGCTGTTCGACCGGATGCTGGCGGCGCACCGCGCCTGGGACGCGGAGGGACGGCCGTGAGCGACGAGCTGCTCGAGATCGCCGACGCGCTCTACGCCCTGCCGCTCGGCGACTTCACGCCGGCCCGTGACGCGCGGGCCAAGGAGCACAAGGGCACCGACCTGGCTGCGCCGCTCAAGGCGCTGAAGAAGCCGTCGCTGGCCGCCTGGGTGGTCAACCTGTTCGTCCGCCGCGACCCCGACCAGGTCGAGCAGGTGCTGGCGATGGGGGCCGCGCTGCGTGAGGCCCAGGCCGGCATGTCGGGCTCCGAGCTGCGGGCGCTCACCAAGCAGCGCCGCCAGCTCACCGCCGCGATCACCACGCAGGCCAGGGGTCTGGCCCGCGAGGAGGGCGTCAAGGTCACCGAGGCGGTCGCCGACCAGGTCGAGGCGACGCTCACCGCGGCGATGGTGTCCGAGCGCTGCGGCGAGGCGGTCCGCAGCGGGATGCTGGTCGCCTCCCTCGCGACGACCGGGATGGACGACGTCGACGTGGAGTCGGCGGTCGCGGTGCCCGCGGCGCTCGGCTTCACCGCGACGCCGCGTGAGGCCGAGGCGGCTCCCGCGCCGCCCAAGCTCACCGTGGTGCCCGACCCCGACAAGGACGAGAAGGCCCGCGCCGCGGCCCAGGACGCCCTCGACCAGGCCGAGGAGCAGGTCGAGGAGGCCCGCGGCGCGCACGACGAGGCCGCCGCCGAGGTCGAGGAGCTGCGCTCGCGGCAGCTGCAGATCGAGGGCGAGATCGACGAGCTCAAGCGCAAGATCGCCGCTCTCGAGGAGACCTACGACGAGGTGGACGACGAGCTGGGCGACGCCGAGACCGTGCGCGACGAGGCCAAGGAGACCCTCGACGAGGCCGTGTCGGAGCGCGACGAGGCGGCCGCGGCGCTGAAGCGCCTGTCCTGACGGCTGGTCCGGGCTAGGGCTAGGGGTGGCGCCGGCGCAGGTCGCGGAGCTCGTCGAACGAGCCCCACACGCCGGTGCCGAGACCGGCGAGGAGAGCCGCGCCGTACGCGGCAGCGTCGGGTGGGACGGTCTCGAGGGCAGGGGTGGGCTCGCCCGTCGGCGCCTGACGGGCGGGGGTCGGGACCGGGTCGCCGTCGTCGGCGGGGGCCTGGCCGTGCTGGGCCGCCTGCTGGTCGCCGGCCTGGCCCGCGACGGTCAGCTCGAGGTCGAGGAACGTGCGCGGGTCGGTGCGGGCGAGCTCGCCCCAGCTCGGCACCAGCTCGGGCAGCGCGTCGCGCGGCACCCCGAACAGGCCGCACAGCTCCTCGCTCCAGTCGCCGGAGGCGAGGTCGAGGAGCAACGTGCCTGAGGCGTTGGAGACGTCGGTGACGTGCTCGACGCCGCGCGTCATCCGGGCGACCAGGTAGGAGTCGACGGTGCCGACGGCGTAGCGCTCGGCCTCGACGAGGGCCCAGGTGTGGGGCTCGTTCTCGGCGATCCAGACGAGCTTGGTGGCGGAGAAGCGCGGGTCGAGGGGGAGGCCGGTCAGCTCGGTGACGCGGTCCGCGTGCCCGGCGTCGCGCAGCCCGGTGCAGATGTCGGCGGTACGCCGGTCGCTGGCGGCGATCGCGCGCCGCGGCGAGCCGAGGGTGTCGCGGTCCCAGAGCACGACCGTCTCGGGCTGGTTGGCGATCCCGACCGCCGTGAGCTCGCCGGCGTCGACCTGCTCGACCGCCTCGCGGACGGCCCCGAGGGTGGCACGCCAGATCTCCTCGGGGGCGTGCTCGACCCAGCCGGGCCGGGGGTGGTGCTGGGCGAGGTCGTGGTGGCCGCGGGCCGCCACGGCGCCGTCCGCGCGGACGACCAGGGCCGTGACGCCCGTGGCGCCGGCGTGGAGGGCGAGGACGCTCACTGCTCGGGCTGCGTGCCCCGCACGATCGCCAGGACCCGCTCGTCGATCCAGTCGAGCCCGTCGTCGACGCGCATCTCGTAGTTCTCGGTGCCGACCCAGGTGGTGAAGTCGGGGTGACCCTGCGACCGGGCGAACGTCTCGAGCTCGGCCCGCAGCTCGTCGTCGACCGTGACCTTCTCGTCGTCGGTGGAGGCGACCAGGTAGAGCTCGTTGAGCTCGAGGAGCCGGGCCAGCTCGGTGACCGGCGCCTCGTGGTCGTCGACCCTCAGGTCGACGTCGATGTCGTCGCCGCCGTCGTACCCCGCCCCGTCGCGGACGACCAGGATGGCCGCCGACTGCCGCCCGCGCTTGTCACCGCCGGCGTCGTCGCCCGCGGCCAGCGCGTCGAGCAGCCGCTGCGCGAACGGGGTCTCGACGCCCGCCTCCCAGGACAGACGCATCGCTTCGACGACCTCGGGGCCGGCCAGGCAGTTGCCCTGGATGGCGACGCCGTCGCCGGTGACGCCACCGGCCCAGTCGATGCAGGCCCCGCCGGTGTGGGAGGCGGCCCCGCCGTCGACGTCGACGATGCCGACCTGGCGGTGGTCGCGGCCTTCGTCCTCCTCGAGGAGCCGCTGCAGCGCGACCCCGGCCGTGGCGCCCTCGTCGAGGTGGGAGAGGGCGATGCCCTTGTAGGCCACGTTGGCGTGGGCCTGGGTCGCGAGCGCGCCGACCTGGGCCACCGCCGCGGGCACCACCGAGCCGACGGCCAGGAACTTCGAGGCCACCGCCACGCCCCAGGACTCGCCGTCGTCGGAGCGGGCCACGATCGAGAACGTCATGACTCGGAGACTATCCGCGTCCCATGGTCAGGTCCGATACCTGCTTGCCCTCAACAGGGGTTGAGGTTGCACGATGCTCGGGTGCTGTCTCGTCTCGGGTTCCCTGCGGTCGGCAGGCACCGCGCGTTCGTGTCGGCGCTGGCCATCGACGCGCTCGGCGGCGGCATCTGGATGCCGCTCTCGTTGCTCTACTTCCTGCGCCAGACCGACCTGACGCTCGTCGAGCTGGGCCTGGTCATCACCGTCGCCAACCTGGCGGTGACGCCGCTGGTGCCGGTGATCGGCCGGCTGGTCGACCGGCTCGGTCCCAAGGCCGTCATGCAAGTCGGCAACCTGCTGCAGGGCGCGATGTTCGTGCTCTACCCGTTCGCCGGGTCGGTGGTCACGGTCGGCCTCGTCGTCGGGGTGACCTGCCTGGGGCGCACGATGTTCTGGAGCAGCAACGGTCCGCTGGTCACGCAGATCGCGCCGCCGGGGGAGCGCGAGCTCTGGTTCGGCTTCGTGCAGGCGCTGCGCAACGCGGGGTACGGCGTGGGTGGGCTGCTCGCCAGCGTCGCGCTGACGATCGGCTCGAGCACGGCCTACGACGCGGTCGTGCTGGCCAACGGGGCGTCGTACTTCCTGGCCTTCGCGCTGATGACCGGCGTCGAGTCCGGTGGGCGGCCGGAGCGGGCAGAGGTGCGGCGCAGCGGCGTCGCCGTCGTCGCGCACGACCGTGGCTACCGGCTGCTGGTGGTCGTGATCTTCCTCTACGCGCTCACCGAGATGACGCTCAACGTGACGATGCCGGTCTACTTCGCCGACCTGCTGGGGCTGCCCGGATGGGTGCCGGGGATCGTCTTCGTCGTCAACACCGTGATGATCGGGCTGGGCCAGGGCCTGGTGGTGAGGTCGATGACCGGGGCGGCGCGCTACCGCGTCGTGCTGGCCGCGATCGGCTTCACCGCCTCGTCGTTCGTGATGATGCTGGCCGCCGACGCGTTCTCGGTCGGTCTCGCGACGGCGGTGGTCCTGGTCGCCGCGGTCGTCTACACCGTCGGCGAGATGGTGGCCGGGCCGGTGCTCGGCGCGCTGTCCGCCGAGACCGCCCCCGACGAGCACCGCGGCACCTACATGTCCGTCGTCCAGCTCGGCTGGAACCTCTCCAGCGCCGTCGCCCCCCTCGTCTACGCCGCCCTCCTCGACCGGGGTGCTGCCGCCGCGTGGGCGGGGCCGCTGGTGCTCTGCGGGGTGTGGGCACTGTGCGTGCTGCGGCTGCCGCACGTGCTGCCGCGCGCCGCGACCCGGGTCACCAACACGGCCGACGAGCCCGCCCCGGAGTCGACCGCGATCTAGTGGGCATGCTCACCTCGTGCTCAACGACATCGCGTGGCCGACCCGGCTGATGCTCGCCGCCTTCGGGGTGGCGCTGGGCGTGATCGTCGGCGGGCCCGTGGTGGGTGGTGCCGGTGACTACGCCTACGTCCTGCTGTTCGGCGGGATCGGTCTCGAGCTCGTCGTGATCTTCTGGTGGCCGGTCGTCCTCGGCCGGGCCGAGCGCCGGTTCCGCAAGGTCCTGGTGGCCGCGACCGCGGAGATCGCCGCCGGGACGGTCGTGCCGGTGCCGGCCATCGGGCGCGTCGTACGCCGGCGCATCGTCAAGCTGCCGTGGTGGATGCCCGGACGTGGTGGCGGCACGGGGCCGGCGGTGGTCGTCGTGCTGACCGCGGTCGGCGACGGTCCGGCGCGTCGGGTCGCGGCGGTCGTGCCGGCCGACCTGGGCCTGCACCTGCGCCACGTGCCGGCCGACCTGCTGGTGCACCCGCAGCACCGCGACGTCGCCGTGCTCGACGACCGGGTGACGCGCGAGCGGCTGGCCGTCGTGGACGCCGACCCGCGCTGGCTCACCGAGCGGCTGCCGACCG
>NZ_JAURVJ010000001.1 GCF_030655615.1 Nocardioides sp. | reverse complement strand
GGCGGGCCGTCGGGCTGCCCGGCGCGGTTGCGGTCGCGGCCCCGGCGTCGCCGGTTGCGTCCGGTGCGACCCTCGCCGTCACCGTCCTGGCCGTCCTGGCTTCCCTGGCCGCCCTGGTTGCCCTGGCCGCCCTGGTTCCTCTGGCCGCCCTGGCCGCCCTGGTTGCCCTGGCCGCCCTGGTCCTGGCCGTTCTGGCCGTTCTGGCCGCTCTGGCCGCCCTGGTCGGACTTCTGCTCCGGCTTTCGGTCACGCTGCTCGAGCTGGTCCGGCTTCTGGTCCGGCTTCTGGTCGCGCTGCTGCCCGTTGCGCTGGTCCCGCTCGGGCTTCTGGTCCTGGTCGCGCTGGTCGCGCTGGTCCGGTTGCAGTGCCCGGTCCTGCTGGCCACGGTCCTGCTGGGCCGGCTCGGGCTCGCGGGCGCGCCGCTGCTCGGGCTGCCTGTCGGGCTGCCTGTCGGGCTGCCGGTCGGCGACGGGCTCAGGTGAGCGCCCCTCGGTCGCGGCGGGGCGCTCGGCCCGCGGCTCGGAGCCTTGGGCCGCGGGGGCAGTGGAGGCAGCAGGGGCAGCGGGGGCGGAGCCGCCGCCGGCCTGCGCGCCCTTGATCGCGTCGACGAGCTGGGCCTTCTTCATCGACCCGGCGCCCTTGATGCCCATGCCCCCGGCCATCGCCTTGAGGTCGGCGAGCAGCAGGCCGTTGAGGCCGCCGGCCCGCTTCTTGGGCGCCTTCTCGGCCGCCTCGCTGGTCTCGGTCACGTGAGGTCCTTCCCGCGCATACCCCGCCGTGGGCCAGGCCCGGCGGAGCGGTCGTCGCGGTGGTCGTTGCCCTCCCACAAGGACGAGGGAGAGGAGGGGCGCCGCGGAGGACCGCAGACGCCGCGCCGGGAAACCCCGGAGCGCGGCAAGGCTAGCACTCGACGACGTGCGCGCCAGGGACACCGACAGCGAGGTAGGTCGACCGCCAGCCGTCCGGCCGGCGCGCGAGCAGATCGTCGACGTCGGTGGCCGCGCTCGTCAGCACGAGCACGGTCGGTCCCGCCCCCGAGACGACCGCCGCGTGACCGTCGGCGCGGAGGGCGGCCACGAGCGCGAGCGAGGCCGGCATCGCCGGCTCCCGGTAGTGCTGGTGGAGCAGGTCCTGGGTGGCCGCCAGGAGCAGCCGGGGCTGACTGGCGAGGGCCGCGACGAGCAGAGCGGCCCGGCCGGCGTTGGCCGCGGCGTCGGCGTGCGGGACCGTGGCCGGCAGCAGGCCGCGGGCCGCCTCGGTGGAGAGCCCGCCGGGCGGCACGAGGACCACGGCGCCGATCTCGGCGGCCACCGGGGCCTGGACGCTCCAGAAGGCGCCGTCGTCGTGCCCGGAGATGGTGAAGCCGCCGAAGAACGCCGGAGCCACGTTGTCGGGGTGGCCCTCGATCTCGGCGACCAGCGCGAACGCCTGGTCGTCGCTCAACAGCTCGTCGCCCCGCTCGACCAGGGCGCGCGCCAGGACGACACCGCCGACGATGGCCGCAGACGAGGACCCCAGGCCCCGGGCGTGGGGCACGACGTTGCGGCAGCGCAGCCGCAGGCCGGGCGGGCGGGCACCGAGCGCGTCGAAGGCTGCCTGCATCGAGCGGACGACGAGGTGCGACTCGTCGAGCGGCACGCCGTCGGCGCCCTCCCCCTCGACCAGGACCTCGAGACCGCTGACGGGCAGCACCTCGCCCTCGAGCCGGTCCCACAGGTCGAGCGCGATGCCGAGGGTGTCGAAGCCGGGCCCGAGGTTGGCCGACGTCGCGGGGACGTCCACCCGGACCGGGCCGGACACGAAGGTCATCGGCGCCCCATCAGGTGAGGCCGGCCGCCGCTGCGGCCGCGGACACGTCGGCGTCGACGACGGTGTCGACCAGCGCGCCCACGCCCTCGAGCGCGGTCGCGGTGTCCTTGAGCCCGTGGCCGGTGACGGTGACGACGACCGTGGCGCCGGCGTAGGAGTCGCCCTGGCTGAGCTCCTGCAGGAGCCCGGCGATCCCGGCTGCGGAGGCGGGCTCGACGAACACGCCGTCGCGCGATGCGAGCTCACGCTGGGCGGCGAGGATCTGCTCGTCGGTGACGGAGGCGAAGCGGCCCTCGGACTCCTTGGCGGCCTGCTCGGCCAGGTGCCACGACGCCGGGTTGCCGATGCGGATGGCGGTGGCCCTGGTCTCGGGATCGGGGAACGGCTCACCGGTGACCAGCGGCGCCGCGCCGGCGGCCTGGAAGCCCCGCATGACCGGCCGCTTGGTCGCGAGCCCGAGGGCGGCGTACTGCGTGTAGCCGAGCCAGTAGGCCGAGATGTTGCCGGCGTTGCCGACCGGCAGCAGGTGGTAGTCGGGGGCGTCGCCGAGGTAGTCGACGATCTCGAAGGCCGCGGTCTTCTGACCCTCGAGGCGCACCGGGTTGACGCTGTTGACCAGCGCCACGGGGTAGTCGACGGCCAGGCCGCGGGCCATGGACAGGCAGTCGTCGAAGTTGCCGCGGACCATGATCACCTGGGCGCCGTGGAGGATCGCCTGGGCCATCTTGCCGGCGGCGATCTTGCCCTCGGGCACGAGCACGAGCGGCTTGAGGCCCGCCTTGGCGGCGTAGGCCGCCATCGAGGCCGAGGTGTTGCCGGTCGAGGCGCACACGACGGCCTCGGCGCCCTGGGCCTTGGCGACCGAGATCGCCGCGGTCATCCCGCGGTCCTTGAACGAGCCGGTCGGGTTGTTGCCCTCGACCTTGAGGTGGACCTCGGCGCCCGTCAGGCCCGAGAGCCACTCGGAGAGCACCAGGGGGGTACCGCCCTCGCGCAGGCTCACCGCCGGGGTGCCGGCGGGGATGTCGAGGAGCTCGCGGTACTCGTCGATCACGCCCCGCCACTGGTGGGTGTGGGTGCGGGTCGCCGGCGAGGTCGCAGGGCCGTTCACTCGTCTGCTCCTTCGACGCGCATCACCGAGGTGACGTCGCGGACGATGTCCATGCCGCGCAGGTGCTCGACGGTGGCGCTCAGCTGGGCGTCGGTGGCGCCGTGGGAGACGACGACGAGCTGGGCGTCGTCGTCGCGTCCCTCCTGTCGCACGGTCTGGATCGACACGCCGTGCTCGGCGAAGGCGAGGGCGACCGCGGCGAGCACGCCGGCGCGGTCGTCGACGTCGATCGCCACGTGGTAGCGGGTGCGGGTCTCCCCCATCGGCAGCACGGCGAGGGCGGCGTAGGCCGACTCGCCGGCGCCGCGGGTGCCGGAGACGTGGTTGCGGGCGACGGTCACGAGGTCGCCCATGACCGCGCTGGCCGTCGGTGCGCCGCCGGCACCCGGCCCGTAGAACATCAGCTGGCCGGCCGCGTCGGACTCGACGAAGACCGCGTTGTAGGCCTCGCGGACGCTGGCCAGCGGGTGGCTGCGCGGGATCATCGCCGGGTGGACGCGAACGGCGACCGCCTCCTCACCGTCGACGGTGCGCAGCTCGCAGATGGCGAGCAGCTTGACGACGCAGCCCATCTCGCGGGCGGAGGCGATGTCGGCGGCGCTGACCTCGCTGATGCCCTCGCGGTGGACGTCGGCGGCGGTCACCCGGGTGTGGAACGCCAGCGAGGCCAGGATCGCGGCCTTGGCGGCGGCGTCGAAGCCCTCGACGTCGGCGGTCGGGTCGGCCTCGGCGTAGCCCAGGTCCTGGGCCTCCTCGAGCGCCTCGGTGAACCCGGCGCCGGAGGTGTCCATCTTGTCGAGGATGAAGTTGGTCGTGCCGTTGACGATGCCGAGCACGCGGGTGACCCGGTCACCGGCGAGGGACTCGCGCAGCGGGCGCAGGATCGGGATCGCCCCGGCCACGGCGGCCTCGTAGTAGAGGTCGCGGCCGGCCTTCTCGGCGGCCTCGAACAGGGTCGGGCCGTCCTCGGCCAGCAGTGCCTTGTTGGCCGACACCACGCTCTTGCCGTGCTCGAGCGCCGAGAGGATCAGCGTGCGCGCCGGCTCGATGCCGCCGATGACCTCGACCACCAGGTCGACGTCGTCGCGCGCCACGAGGGCCTCGGCGTCGGTGGTGAGCAGTCCCTCCGGGAGGGTCACGTCGCGCGGCGCGTCGATCCGGCGCACGGCGACCCCGGCGAGCTCGACCGGACGCCCGACCCGGGCCGCGAGGTCGCCGGCCTGCTCCTCGAGCAGCCGGACCACCTGGGACCCGACCACGCCGCAGCCGAGGACCGCGACCCTCAGCGGTCCGGTGCCGTTGCCGTTGCCAGCCCGGTCATTCATGAAGCACCCACGTCCGTCGCCAACAAGTCGTCCTCAGTCTCCCGTCGGAGCAGGATCCTCGCCGCGCCGTCCCGCACCGCGATCACCGGGGGCCGCAGCGCGTGGTTGTAGTTGGAGGCCATCGAGCGGCAGTAGGCGCCGGTGCCGGGCACCGCGAGGAGGTCGCCGGGGGCCACGTCACCGGGCAGGAACTCGTCGCGGACGACGATGTCGCCGGCCTCGCAGTGCTTGCCGACGACGCGGGCCAGCACGGGCGGCGCCGCCGAGACGCGGCCGGCGAGGGTGCAGGAGTAGTCGGCGTCGTAGAGCGCGGTGCGGATGTTGTCGCTCATGCCGCCGTCGACGCTGACGTAGGTCCGCACGGCGCCGCCGTCGAGCGCGACCGGCTTGACCGTGCCGACGGTGTAGACCGTGCACATCGACGGGCCCACGATCGCGCGGCCGGGCTCGATCGACAGCCGTGGCGGCTCGATGCCCAGCCCGCGGCACTCCTGCTCGACGATCGTCGTCATCTCCCTCGCCAGCTGCGCGGGCTCGGACGGGTCGTCCTGGGTCGTGTAGGCGATGCCGAAGCCGCCACCGAGGTCCATCTCGGGCATGGTCACGCCGAGCTCGCTGCCGACCCGGGCGTGGAGGCGGAGGACCCGTTTGGCGGCGATCTCGAAGCCGGAGGAGTCGAAGATCTGGCTGCCGATGTGGGAGTGCAGGCCGAGCAGGTCGAGGCCGGGGGTCTCGTGGACCCGGCGCACGGCCTCGTAGGCGTCGCCGCTGGTGATGGAGAACCCGAACTTCTGGTCCTCGTGGGCCGTGGCGATGTATTCGTGGGTGTGGGCCTCGACGCCGGCGGTGACCCGGACCATCACGCCCTGGCGGGTGCCGAGCTCGGCGGTGATCTGCGCGAGCCGGTCGACCTCGGCGAACGAGTCGAGGACGATGCGGCCCACGCCGGCGTCGACGGCCCGGCGGAGCTCGGGGTGGGTCTTGTTGTTGCCGTGGTAGCCGATCCGGGCCGGGTCGACGCCGGCGCGCAGCGCGACGGTGAGCTCGCCGTTGCTGCAGACGTCGAGGTGGAGACCCTCCTCGGCGACCCAGCCGGCGACGGCGGTGCAGAGGAACGCCTTGCCGGCGTAGTAGACGTCGTAGTCGGCGAAGCCGTCACGGAACGCCCGGGCCCGGGACCGGAAGTCGTCCTCGTCGAGGACGTAGGCCGGGGTGTTGTGCTCGGCGACCAGGTCGGCCACCGCGACCCCGCCGACGACGAGGTCGCCGTCGCGCTTGTGGGCGGTGCTGCTCCACAGCAGCGGGACCAGGGCGTTGGGGTCCTCGGGCGGGCTCAACCAGGCGGGTCCGCGCAGGGCTCCGGGCGCGTGGGCCCAGCCGGCCTCGTGGGTGGTGCTCATGGGGGTCCCGTCTACATCCGCTCGGGCGCCGAGACGCCGAGCAGGCCGAGGCCGTTGGCGAGGACGACCCGGGTGGCGTCGACCAGCAGCAGCCGGGCCCGGTGGAGGTCGTTGGTCTCCTCGTCGCCCATCGGCAGCACCCGGCAGCTGTCGTAGAAGCGGTGGTAGGTGCCGGCGAGGTCCTCGAGGTAGCGGGCGACGCGGTGGGGAGCCCGCAGGTCGGCGGCGCTGGCGACCACCTTCGGGAAGTCAGCGAGCGACCGCAGCAGCACGCCCTCCTTCTCGTGGGTCAGCAGCTCGGGGTGGGACTCGGCGACGACGCCGAGGTCGGCGGCGTTGCGCAGCAGGCTCGAGACCCGCGCGTGGGCGTACTGGACGGTGAACACCGGGTTGTCGTTGGACCGTCGCGCCCACAGCTCGAGGTCGAGGTCGATGCTCGAGTCAGAGGAGTAGCGGGCCAGGGCGTAGCGGGCGGCGTCGACCCCGATCGCCTCGACCAGGTCGTCGATGGTGATGACGGTGCCGGCTCGCTTGGACATCCGCAGCGGCTCGCCGTCGCGCAGCAGGTTGACCATCTGGCCGATGAGGACCTCGAGGTTGACGTGGGGCGTGTCGCCGAACGCCTCGCACATCGCCATCAGCCGCGTGACGTAGCCGTGGTGGTCGGCCCCGAGCATGATGAAGCACCGGTCGAAGCCGCGACTGCGCTTGTCGAGGTAGTAGGCCAGGTCGCCCGACAGGTAGGCACCCTCGCCGTCGGACTTGATGATCACCCGGTCCTTGTCGTCACCGAACTTCTCGGTGGCCAGCCACAGGGCCCCGTCCTTCTCGTAGGTGTTGCCGAGCTCGGTGAGCCGCGCGACGGCCGTGTCGACCGCCCCGCTCTTGTGGAGCTCGTCCTCGTGGAAGTAGACGTCGAAGTCGACCCCGAAGTCGTGCAGCGACTTCTTGATCTCGGCGAACATCATGTCGACGCCGACGGCCCGGAAGACCTCGTTGGCCTCGTCGCGCGGCAGCCCGGCGACCTCGGGCCGCTGGGCGGAGACCGCGGAGGCGATCTCGTGGATGTAGTCGCCTCCGTAGCCGTCGTCGGGCGCCGGCTCCCCCAGGGCGCTGGCCAGCAGCGAGCGGCTGAACCGGTCGATCTGGGCGCCGTGGTCGTTGAAGTAGTACTCGCGGGTGACCTCGGCCCCCGTCATGGCGAAGATCCGGCCGAGAGCGTCGCCCACCGCCGCCCACCGCACGCCGCCGATGTGGAGCGGCCCAGTCGGGTTGGCGGAGACGAACTCGAGGTTGATCCGCTCGCCGGCGAAGAAGTCGGACGAGCCGTAGGCCGCGCCCGCGGCCACCACGTCAGCAGCCACCTGGCCCTGCGCGTCGGCCGCGACCGTGACGTTGATGAACCCCGGCCCGGCCACGTCGACCGCGGCGATGCCGTCGCTGTCGCGCAGCCGCGCGGCCAGCAGGTCGGCGAACGCTCGCGGGTTGGTGCCGGCCTTCTTGGCCAGCTTGAGCGCGACGTTGGTCGCGTAGTCGCCGTGGCTCTTGTCGCGCGGTCGCTCCACCGTCACCTCGGCCGGGACGCCGTCGGGCAGGACGAGCTCGCCCCGGTCGACGAGCGACGCGAGGGCGTCGACGATGGTGGTCGAGAGCTGAGCCGGATTCACCGGTCAAGCCTATCGGCGCCAACCGGTTTCCTTCTCACCAGTGACGCCCGGTAGTGTCCGCAGCGCGCCGTACCCCTGTGGTCGGGCGCGAGCCTCCGTAGCTCAGGGGATAGAGCACTGGTTTCCGGTACCAGGTGCCGCAGGTTCGAATCCTGCCGGAGGCGCTGTTTCATTTGTCGATGGTGGCGGCCTCGGGCCGCGGGCCCGCGCTACCTGGTGGCCGCTGCCGCGGTCTGGGTCTGCGGGCCCGGCCGGCCCGGCGGCCACCCCATCGACGGTGCGCCGTGTGGTCGTCCCTGGTTCGTGGCCCGGGCGCCCATCTGTGGTCGGGACCTCGCCCCCTGTCCGCGGTCGCCTCGGCCTCCGCCACACGGTGGTCGAGCCGCGGGGACGGAGTCACCGCGTGTCGAGACCTCCGCAGCGACGAACCGGCTCCACCACCACCGGTCAGCAGTCGCTGATGACCGCGTCCTTGCGGGCGTCGTCGCCGTAGCGGCGGGCGTCGGCGGTGTAGGGGGTGACGACGGAGGCGCCGTTGATCGTGGCGATGCCGCCCTGGACGACGCAGCCGGTGATCTTGCCCGGCTTGACCTGGGCGATGACGTGGGCGAGGCGGAAGAGCTGGGCCGGGCTGAGGTCGGTGTCGGTGTGCTGGAGGACGCTGAGGACGCCCCCCTCGATGAAGCCGGGCACGTCGACGCCGCCGGCGATCCGCGCCTGGATGCCGCGCAGGACGATCTGCTGGTTGGCGGAGCGGTCGAAGTCACCGGCCGGGAGCGACTTGCGGATGCGGGAGAAGGCCATGGCCCCGTAGCCGTCGAGCCGGATGCGGCCCTCGCGGAACCCGTCGTCCTTGAGGTTGACGTCGGAGAACTCGCGCGGGTTGGTCACGGTGATGCCGCCGATGTCGTCGACCATCTGCTCGAAGAAGGGGAACCGGGTGACGAAGACGTAGTCGGGCTCGATGCCGACCAGGTCGCCGACGGCCTCGCCGAGCAGCTGCGGCCCGCCGTAGTAGAGCGCGGCGTTGATGCGGTCGGACCCGACGCCGGGGATCGAGACGTAGGAGTCGCGCGGGATGCCGATGGTGGTCGCTGCGCCGGTGCGGGTGTTCATCCCGACCAGCTGGAGAGCGTCACCGCGGGTGCGGGTCATGTCCTCGCCCGGTCGGGCGTCGGAGCCCACGCCGAGGATCCAGACCATGTCGTCCTCGAGGGCGACACCCTCGGCGTGCTGGAACTCGACCAGCACGACGCGCGTCGACGCCGTCCCCGAGTCGGGTACGACGACGCCGAGGGTCGCGAGCAGCGCCACCAGGACGGCGTAGCGACGGATCCGGGTGCGCATCACAGGTCGCCCCTCCGGACGTCGTAGCCGAACACGCTCCAGCCGTCGCCGGCCACGTAGGTGAGGTAGAGGTGGCCGCTCACGCGCTCCTCGCGCTCGGCGCCGGTGTCGCCGGCGCGCGCCATCCCGAGCCGGAACTGCACGGTCACGCCCGCGGCGCGCCCGCTGTCGGCCAGCACGTCGATGCGCACCCGGCGTGCGAGGGCCCGCACGCCGAAGGTGGTCGTGCCGACCGCGGCGTTGCTCATCAGACGGGTGTCGCGGACGGCCTCGGCCCGGGCGCGCGGGGTGAACACGCCGAACGCGTCGTCGAAGTCGGTGCGGGGGTAGTCGCCGCCGAGGTAGGCGGCGTCGAACCACTCGTCGACCGTCTCGCCGATCTTGTCGCGGAGCTGGTCGCGGTCGGCCCGGGGCAGGCGCCCGCCGGTCACCGTCCGGATCGTCACGTCGGTCGTGACCGGGGCCGCGGTCGGCGTCGACGGTGAGGCAGCCGACGTCGACGTGGGCCCGTCGGGCCCGGGGTCGTCGCTGTCGTCGCTGCACCCGGCAGCGACGGCGGCGACGACGGTCAGGGCGACCACGGGGGCGACGAGGGTCGGCGTACGGATCATGGTGGGACGGGGGCTCCAGACGGCGGTCACGTGCGTGGCGTGTGTGGCATCGACAACAGGGTGCCGCAAAGTGCACCCGCAGCCGCGCATTTGCTGGCGCGTGGGTCTAGCCTTGTGAGTGCTCCTCGTGCATCCCTCCAGCACACCCGCCATCACCCGGAAGAGGCGATCCCAGCCGTGCCGCAGTCGTCAGGCCCCTCCACCAGCTCCACCGAACCGTCGGCCTCTGACTTCGGGCCCAACGACTGGCTCGTGGAGGAGATGCGGGAGGCCTACGACGCCGACCCCGCCAGCGTCGACGAGACGTGGGCCGCGTTCTTCAAGAACGGCGGCGGCAACGGCGGTCCGGGCGCTGCCAACGGCAACGGCGCCCCGGCTCCGGCCGCGAAGGCCGAGCCCACGTCGGCCCCGGCCGGGAGCGAGTCGAAGGCTGCTGCCCCCAAGGCTGCTCAGCCCCAGGCCGAGCCGAAGGCTGCCCCCAAGGCCGAGCCGAAGGCTGCACCCAAGGCAGAGCCCACCCCGGCCCCCAAGGCCGAGAAGCGCGAGCCGACCAGGGCCGCCGAGCCCGCCAGGACGAGCAACCCGACGCCCAAGGAGTCGAAGCCGCCGGAGCCCGCGACGGCCAAGGACGAGCCGACCTACACGGTCCTGCGCGGCGCCCCCGCCCGTACCGCGGCCAACATGGATGCCTCGCTCGCCGTGCCGACGGCCACGTCGGTGCGCTCGGTACCGGTCAAGCTGCTGTGGGACAACCGCATCGTCATCAACAGCCACCTCGCCCGCGCCCGCGGCGGCAAGGTGTCCTTCACCCACCTGATCGGCTACGCGCTGGTCAAGGCGGTGCGGTCGATGCCCGAGATGAACAACGGCTTCGAGACCCGCGAGGGCAAGCCCAACCTGATCACGCCGGCCCACGTCAACCTCGGCCTGGCGATCGACGTCCCCAAGCCCGACGGGAGCCGCCAGCTGCTGGTGCCGTCGATCAAGGCCGCCGAGTCGATGGACTTCGCCGCGTTCTGGACCGCCTACGAGGACGTCGTCCGCAAGGCCCGCGACAACAAGCTCACCGTCGCCGACTTCCAGGGCACCTCGATCAGCCTGACCAACCCCGGCGGCATCGGCACCGTCCACTCCGTCCCGCGCCTGATGGCCGGGCAGGGCGCCATCATCGGCGTCGGCGCGATGGAGTACCCCGCCGAGTGGCAGGGCGCCTCCGAGGTCTCGCTGGCCCGCAACGCGATCAGCAAGACCATGACGCTCACCTCGACCTACGACCACCGGGTCATCCAGGGCGCCCAGTCGGGCGAGTTCCTCAAGCGCGTCCACCAGCTGCTGCTGGGCGAGGAAGGCTTCTACGACGAGATCTTCCGCTCGCTGCGCATCCCCTATGAGCCCATCCGCTGGGGCAGCGACATCGCCACGTCGCACGACGACGACATCAGCAAGCAGGCTCGCATCCTCGAGCTGATCCACGCCTACCGCGTGCGCGGTCACATGATGGCCGACACCGACCCGCTCGAGTACCGCCAGCGCACCCACCCCGACCTCCAGGTCGAGTCGCACGGGCTGACCCTGTGGGACCTCGACCGCGAGTTCGCCACCGGCTCGTTCGGCGGCAAGGGCCGTCCGTTCATGAAGCTGCGCAACATCCTCGGCATCCTGCGCGACTCCTACTGCCGCACCACCGGCATCGAGTACATGCACATCATGGATCCTGAGCAGCGCCGCTGGATCCAGGAGCGCGTCGAGCAGCCGCACTCCAAGCCGCCGCGCGAGGAGCAGCTCCGGATCCTGCTCAAGCTCAACCAGGCCGAGGCCTTCGAGACCTTCCTGCAGACCAAGTTCGTCGGCCAGAAGCGCTTCAGCCTCGAGGGCGGCGAGACCACGGTCCCCGTGCTCGACGAGCTCTGCGAAGCAGCGGCCGAGGCCGGCCTCGACGAGGTCGTGATGGGCATGGCCCACCGCGGCCGTCTCAACGTGCTGGCCAACATCGTCGGCAAGAAGTACTCCCAGATCTTCCGCGAGTTCGAGGGCAACATCGACCCGCGCACGGTCCAGGGCTCCGGCGACGTGAAGTACCACCTCGGCGCCGAGGGCGAGTTCGTGGCCGGCTCGGGCGACACCATCAAGGTGTCGGTCGCGGCCAACCCGTCCCACCTCGAGGCCGTCGACCCGGTGCTCGAGGGGATCGCCCGCGCCAAGCACGACGTGCTCGACCGGGGCGCCGAGTTCCCCGTGCTGCCGCTTCTGGTGCACGGCGACGCGGCCTTCGCGGGCCAGGGCGTCGTGGCCGAGACGCTCAACCTGAGCCAGCTGCGCGGCTACCGCACCGGTGGCACGATCCACGTCGTCATCAACAACCAGGTCGGCTTCACGACCTCGCCGGGCTCCTCGCGCTCCTCGCTCTACTGCACCGACGTGGCGCGGATGGTCCAGGCGCCGATCTTCCACGTCAACGGCGACGACCCCGAGGCCTGCATCCGGGTCGCCCGGCTGGCCTTCGAGTACCGCC
>NZ_JAURVJ010000230.1 GCF_030655615.1 Nocardioides sp. | reverse complement strand
GTGCACGTACCGGTCGAGGGTGCCGACCCCCAGGTGGCGTCGTCGTACGCCACGGCGGTCGCCAACGAGCTGCGTCGGGTGCTGTCGCTGCCGGGCGCCGACCCGGCGCTGCAGATCGACGCCGACCTGCGTCCCGAGGGCAAGCAGGGTGCACTGGTGCGTACCCTGAGCTCCTACGCCGCCTACTACGCGAAGTGGTCCAAGGTCTGGGAGGCGCAGGCGCTGCTGCGCGCCGACGCCGTCGTCGGCGACCCGGGGGTCCGCGACGCGTTCACCGCGCTCATCGACCCCCTGCGCTACCCGGCGGCCGGGCTCTCGGAGGACGACGTCCTCGAGGTCCGCCGCATCAAGGCCCGGGTCGACCACGAGCGGCTCCCGCGTGGCGCCGACCCCACGCTCCACCTCAAGCTGGGCCGCGGCGGACTGGCCGACATCGAGTGGACCGTCCAGCTCCTCCAGATGCGCCACGCCGGCGAGGTGCCCGCCCTGCGCACACCGCGGACGCTGCCCGCGCTCGAGGCCGCCCGCGAGGCCGGGCTGGTCACCGACCGCGACGCCGCCCAGCTCGCGGAGGCGTGGCGCACCGTCAGCCGCGTCCGCAACGCCGTCACGCTCGCCCGCGGCAAGGCCGGCGAGGAGCTGCCCCGCGACACCCGGGAGCGCGCCGCCGTCGCGAGCATCCTCGGCTACGCGCCGGGGAGCACCGACGAGATGGTCAACGACTACCTCCGCGTCACCCGTCTCGCGCACGCCGTGGTCGACCGCGTCTTCTGGTGAGGCGGACGGCACGAGGCACGGCGTGAATGACGCGGACCGCGATCTCTGGGGGGATCGACCGCGGCCCGCGTCGGGTGCGATCCTCCCACACGGCTCCGGGACGGGCCGCGCGGTCGCGCGTCGGACGGGTGAGAACGGTCTAAACCTGGTCGCGGCGGTATTGCGCGATCCTTGAGGCTTTCCAGATCGCTCTCTGATGCGCGGCCGACAGGATGTGGTCACCGACCGAGGGAGCCGCATTGATGACCGTGTTCGACCCGAGCACGCTGCACCAGCTGGTCGACGACGCCGAAGGGCGGCCCTTCCTCCTGGAGCTGGCCGGCACCTACCGGCGGATGCTGATGCCGCGGGTCGAGCGCGTCGTGACCGCGGTCGTCACGTCCGACTACGACGAGGCGATGGACGCCGTGCTGAGCCTCAAGGTCTCGGCGACGATGACCGGCACCCGCGAGCTGGCCGAGCTCGCGTCCTACATCGAGGTCGACATCCGCAGCGGTGACCTGCCTGCGGCGCGGTCCCAGGCGATGATGCTGCCGGCCGCCGCCCAGCGGGCCCAGGAGGCCATCGCCTCCTACCTCGCGATGTCGGCCGCGCCCAGCATCCCGGCCTGACCTCGCCCCAGCCCTCAGCTCTCCAGCGACTCCATGCGGTAGCCGACGCCCCGTACGGTCTTGATGAACTTCGGCTGTCCGGTGCCCTCGCCCAGCTTGCGGCGCAGGTTGCCGATGTGGACCTCGACGAGGTGGGTGTCGCTGGCCCAGTCGGTGCCCCAGACCGAGCGCAGCAGCGCCTCGCGGGTCCAGACACGGGCGGGGGTGCGCATCAGCTCGGTGAGCAGGTCGAACTCGGTGCGCGTCAGCGACAGCTCGTCGGAGGTCTTGAACGCCCGGCGTCCGTCGACGTCGACCCGCAGCGGACCGTGCTCGAGCACCTCGTGGTCGGGCTGCGACGGCGCGGCGACGACCGCCTGGGCGGAGGCCGGGGCGGGGCCGGCAGCGCCGATGCCGCGGCGGGGCCGGCGGAAGAGCGCGTTGATCCGGGCCTTGAGCTCGCGGACGCTGAAGGGCTTGGACAGGAAGTCGTCGGCGCCGGTCTCGAGGCCGAGGAGCCGGTCGATCTCGTCGTCGCGGGCGGTGATCATGACGACGTAGGCATCGGTGATCTCGCGGATCCGGCGGCAGGTCTCGATGCCGTCGATGCCGGGCAGCCCGAGGTCGAGGGTGACCAGGTCGGGATCGAACGCCTTGACCTGCTCGACGCCGTCGAGACCGGTCTCGACCGAGCGCACCTCGAAGCCCTGCGTGGTGAGGGTGAACTCGATAAGGGAGCGGATGTCCTCGTCGTCCTCGACGACCACCGCTCGACGCTCCCCATGTTGTTGCCCCTGTGACACGGGGGGGAGTCTGCCAGACACCTCCCGTCCCGGTGGGATCTAAGCCATTCGACGCGCGGCGGCGATCTGGGAGGGCCCCGCCGGGGGGATCTCGAACCAGACCGTGGCCCCGCCGCCCGGCGTCTCCTCGACGCCCATCCGACCCCCGTGGGCCAGGGCGACCCGGCGACAGGTCGTCAGGCCGACGCCGGTCCCCGGAACGGTCTCGTCGACGCGGGCGAACGGCTCGAAGATGCGGCTCCGGTCGACGTGGTCCACGCCGCGGCCCCGGTCGGAGACCGTGAGCCGCCACCACCCCGGACGCAGCGCGGTCGACACCCGGATCGACGCCTGCTCACCGGGACGGGTGTACTTCGCGGCGTTGGACAGCAGGTTCTGGACGACGACCCGGATCTGCACCGGGTCGGCCACGACCGGCGCCAGCCGGGTGACGCTCAGGTCGGCGCCGGCGAGCTCGGCGGCGAGGTCCTCGCGCACCTCGGTGACGAGGAGGTCGACGTCGACGTGGGCGAGCCGTGGCCCGCCGCCGACCTCGGCGAGGCCGAGGACGTCGGAGATCAGCTGGTTCATCCGCTCGACCGACCGGTGGGCGCGCTGGACGAGGGGCCGGGTGCGCTCGAGGTCGGGGACCGGGTCGCCGAGCATCTCGTCGACGACCTCGAGGCTGCCGGAGAGGACGGCGAGCGGGTTGCGGAGGTCGTGGCTGACCTGGGAGGCGAACGCGGCGAGGGCCTCGTTGGACCGCCGCAGCTCGCCGACCACCGCGGTCAGCTCCCGGGTGCGGAGCTCGAGCTCGAGCGCGTCGACGACCCGGTCAGCCAGCTCGCGCAGGGCCTCGCGCTGGCCCTCGTCGACGTGGTGGGGTTCGGGGTCGAACACGCACAGCGAGCCGATCGGCTCGCCGCTCGGGGTCACCAGCTGCTGGCTGGCGTAGAAGCGGGCCAGGCCGAGCTCGACCGGGGTGCTGTGGGCGTACCTCGGGTCGGCGGTGAGGTCCTCGCAGATCAGCGGCTCGCCGTCGTAGAGCACCTCGTAGCAGAGCGACGCGGCCTTGGGCAGCGTGGCCAGGTCGAAGCCGACCGTGGCGAGGGTGCGCAGGTGGGTGTCGTCGATGAAGGCGATCATCGCCATCGGCGCGTCGAGGACGCGCGCCGCGAGGCGGGCCAGGCCGTCGAGGTCGCGGCGCGGCTCGGCGTCGACCAGGCTGGCGAGGTAGTAGCGCTCGATCTCGGCGGCGCGCCGCGACTCACGGGCCAGGTGGTCGTCGTCGAGCTCCGGTGTGTGACGGGGGGTGGGGGAGGGGGCGTCGATGCTGTTCACGTCCAGTTGTCGTTGCGGGCTGTTTCCGCGTGACGCCAGTGTCTGGACACACGCGGGCGCGCGCCAGTGGCTGCCAGAACTTGTCCGTTCGTGCCCGTCCTCGACTAGGACACCTCCCGGGGTGTCCGGGTAGCGTCGTCGGTCACAAGTCGGTCATGGAGAGGGAGGACGACGTGGAGGACCTCAGCCCCCGACCGGGCGATCTCGACCCGGTCGAGACGTGCTCGGTCGACGAGCTGCGCGCCCTGCAGACCGAGCGCCTGCGCTGGTCGGCGCGCCACGCCTACGACCACGTACCGCACTACCGGGCCGCGTGGGACGCCGCCGGGGTGCACCCCGACGACGTCCGCGAGCTCGGCGACCTCGCCCGGCTGCCGTTCACCGCCAAGGCCGACCTGCGCGACAACTACCCGTTCGGCATGTTCGCTGTGCCGCGCGAGGAGGTGTCCCGCGTGCACGCCTCGTCCGGTACGACGGGCAAGCCGACGGTCGTCGGCTACACGCGGCGCGACCTCGACACGTGGGCCGACGTGGTCGCCCGCAGCATCCGCGCGGCCGGCGGCCGCCGCGGGCACGTCCTCCACAACGCCTACGGCTACGGCCTCTTCACCGGCGGCCTGGGCGCCCACTACGGCGCCGAGCGTCTCGGGTGCACCGTGGTGCCGGTGTCCGGCGGCATGACCGAGCGCCAGGTGCAGCTGATCACCGACTTCCGGCCCGACCTCATCATGGTCACGCCCTCCTACATGCTCTCGATCATCGACGAGATGGAGCGCCAGGGCGTCGACCCGCGCTCGACCTCGCTGCAGGTCGGGATCTTCGGTGCCGAGCCGTGGACCAACGACATGCGGCGCGAGATGGAGCAGCGCCTCGACATGCACGCCGTCGACATCTACGGGCTGTCGGAGGTCATCGGGCCCGGCGTCGCCAGCGAGTGCGTGGAGACCAAGGACGGCCTGACGGTCTGGGAGGACCACTTCTACCCGGAGGTCATCGACCCGGTGACCGGCGAGGTGCTGCCCGACGGCGAGGAGGGCGAGCTCGTCCTCACCTCCCTGACCAAGGAGGCGATGCCGATCATCCGCTACCGCACCCGCGACCTGACCCGGCTGCTGCCGGGCACGGCGCGGACGATGCGCCGGATCGAGAAGATCACCGGCCGCACCGACGACATGATCATCCTGCGCGGCGTCAACCTCTTCCCGACCCAGATCGAGGAGCTGATCCTCGACTCGACGCTCACCGCGGCGCTCTCCCCGCACTTCCAGTGCGTGCTCGACCGCGACGGCAACCTCGACGCGATGACGGTGCTCGTCGAGCGGCGTGAGGCGGCGTCCCCCGAGGTGGCGGCCGAGGCAGGGCGCGAGCTGCGCCGGCTGGTGAAGGCCTCGATCGGCGTCACGGTCGCGGTCGACGTCGTGGCTCCCGACGGCGTCGAGCGGTCGGTCGGCAAGATGCGCCGGATCGTCGACAGGCGCCCCCCGCGCTAGACGCCTCCCAGGCGTCGTCCGGACGCGGCCGTGGTGGCGGGGTTCACAGGTTCTCGCCGTCCACCGACACGAGCGCGAAACAATCCCGACACCCGGCGCTCCTAGGTTCGCGAGAGGCGGCGGCCCCGAGGCCGACGTCGCACGGTTCGATCCAAAGGGGAGCCCACACACATGACCGCCAATCCCGTCCGCCTGCAGGCCATCGCCGCCGTCGAGGCGCACGTCCCGCCGCCGATCAGCTTCGACCCCGGCGAGGAGCCCGGCGAGATCTTCGGCAGCAACGTCTTCAGCCTCACCGTGATGCAGAAGCGGCTGCCCAAGACCGTCTACAAGTCGGTCGTGTCGACCATCGAGAAGTCGACCCCGCTCGACCCCGAGGTCGCCGACGCGGTCGCCTCCGCCATGAAGGACTGGGCGCTCGAGAAGGGCGCCACCCACTACGCCCACGTGTTCTACCCGCTCACCGGGCTGACCGCCGAGAAGCACGACAGCTTCCTCGACCCGGTCGGCGACGGCACCGCGTTCGCGTCCTTCTCGGGGAAGACGCTGATCCAGGGCGAGCCGGACGCGTCGTCGTTCCCCAACGGCGGGCTGCGCAACACCTTCGAGGCGCGCGGCTACACCGGCTGGGACGTGATGAGCCCGGCGTACGTGCTCGAGAACCCCAACGGCAACACGCTCTGCATCCCCACCATCTTCATCTCGATGACCGGCGAGGCGCTCGACCACAAGACGCCCGTGCTGCGCTCGCAGCAGGCGATGGCCGTGCACGCCAAGCGCGTGCTCGAGCTGTTCGGCCACTCCAGCCCCGAGAACGTCGTGGCCTACTGCGGTCCCGAGCAGGAGTACTTCCTGATCGACAGCCACTTCTTCCTCTCGCGCCCCGACCTGCTCAACGCCGGTCGCACCCTGTTCGGCGCCAAGCCGCCCAAGGGCCAGGAGTTCGACGACCACTACTTCGGGGCCATCCCCGCCCGCGTGCTCGGCTTCATGATGGACACCGAGCGTGAGCTCTTCAAGCTCGGCATCCCGGCCAAGACCCGCCACAACGAGGTCGCGCCCGGCCAGTTCGAGATCGCGCCGATGTTCGAGCGCGCCAACGAGGCCTCCGACCACCAGCAGCTGCTGATGACGACGTTCAAGGCCGTCGCCAAGAAGCACGGCATGGAGTGCCTCTTCCACGAGAAGCCGTTCGAGGGCGTCAACGGCTCCGGCAAGCACGTCAACTTCTCGCTCGGCAACTCCGAGCTCGGCTCGCTGCTCGTGCCCGGTGACAACCCGCACGACAACGCGCAGTTCCTGGTCTTCTGCGCCGCCGTCATCCGCGCGGTCCACCTGCACGGCGGGCTGCTCCGTGCGTCGGTCGCCTCGGCGTCCAACGACCACCGCCTCGGCGCCAACGAGGCCCCGCCCGCGATCATC
This sequence comes from Nocardioides sp., assembly GCF_030655615.1. Lineage (GTDB taxonomy): Bacteria > Actinomycetota > Actinomycetes > Propionibacteriales > Nocardioidaceae > Nocardioides. The sequence continues at coordinate 13,172 of NZ_JAURVJ010000230.1, read as the reverse complement.
TCGATCTTCCTCGGCGAGCAGCTGGCCGACGTGTTCGACCAGATCGCCAAGGGCGGCGCGACCCACTCCAAGGAGAAGGGGACGCTCACCATCGGCGTCGACACCCTCCCCAACCTGACCAAGGACCCGGGCGACCGCAACCGCACCTCGCCGTTCGCCTTCACCGGCAACCGGTTCGAGTTCCGGGCCCCGGGCTCCAACCAGACCGTCGCCGGCCCGATGGTCATGATCAACACGATCATGGCCGAGGCGCTCGACTACTGCGCCACCGCGCTCGAGGCCGCCGTGTCCGAGGGCACCGACTTCAACGAGGCCGTGCAGACCCTGCTCGCCGAGATCGTCGCCAACCACGGCGCGGTCATCTTCAACGGCAACGGCTACTCCGACGAGTGGCCCATCGAGGCCGAGCAGCGTGGCCTCAAGAACCTGCGCACCACCGTCGACGCCCTGCCCGAGCTGATCAGCCCCGAGGCGATCGAGCTCTTCTCCAAGTACGGCGTCTTCAACGAGGGCGAGGCCCACAGCCGCTTCGAGATCGGCTGCGAGCAGTACATCCTCGCCGTCGCCGTCGAGGCCAACCTGACGCTGGAGATCGGCGCGACGACCATCCTGCCGGCCGCCCTGCGCTACCAGACCGAGCTTGCGCTCAACGTCAAGGCGCTCGCCGACGCCGGGCTCACGCCCGACAAGTCGACCCTCGAGACGGTGAGCGGCCTCGTCGCGACCCTGAGCGCGGGTCTGGCGACCCTCAAGGACGCCATCGCCCACGAGCACCTCGAGGAGCCGCTCGAGACGGCGACGTCCATCCGCGACAACGTCCTTCCGGCCATGGCGACCGTCCGGGCCGCCGCCGACGAGCTCGAGGGGCTCGTCGCCGACGACCTGTGGCCCCTCCCGACCTACCAGGAGATGCTCTACATCCTCTGATCGGTCGTCGACCGGCGGGCTCGCGCGGCAGCCCACGAGAGCGCGAGTCGGCGTTCGGACTGAGTCCGAACGCCGACTCGGCCAATTTCGGCTTCACCTCTACGCCGACTCGGCGTCAGCGGGAGCGGAGGCCGAGGTCGGTGAGCACCTCGCGCAGGACGTGGCGTCCGGCCATCGACGACGGGCCGGCCAGGCGCTGCAGGACCCGCTCGGTCCACACGCCCGTCAGGCCGTGGCGGCCGTTGTAGGCGCCGAGGCGCTCGTCGTACGCCGGGAGGTGGGCGTCGGCCGCCTCGGCGTCGTAGGTCTCGTGGTGGAGCACGGCGCCCTGGGGCAGGCGGGGCTTGACCCCGGCGTCCTCCGACGGGTCGGGTACGCCGACGGCGAGGCCGAACGTCGCGACCGCACCGTCCGGCAGCCCGAGCTCGGCGGCCACCTCGCGCGGGTGGTTGCGGATGGCGCCGACGTAGGTGCTGCCGAGGCCCAGTGACTCGGCGGCGACGACGGCGTTCTGGGCCGCCAGCGCGGCGTCCACGAACCCGATGATCGTGGTCTCGAGGTAGTCGGTCGCGTCGACCGCGAGCCCCGACCGCGCCGCGAGCCGCCGCGCCCGGGAGAGGTCGGCGACCCAGACCAGGAGCACCGGCGCGTGGTCGACGAAGCCCTGCCCTCCTGCCAGGGTCGCGAGGCGGCGCTTGCGCTCGGGGTCACGGACCGCGACGACGCTCCAGGCCTGCAGGTTGGACGACGTCGGCGCCGACTGGGCCGCCGCCACCAGGGCGCGCAGCTGGTCCTCCGACACGTCGTCGGACGTGAACTTCCGGACCGACCGGTGGGCCAGCTGGAGGGCGATCACGTCGCTGGTGACCGCGAGCCCGGACCCGTCGCCGTAGCGCCCGGTGGTCGCACCGGACCCCGTGGAGGGGGTATGGTCCGCGTCAATCTCTACAATTCCCATAGTGAAAGCCTAGTTTGCCCTCCCTCTCGGACTGGAGACCGCATGACCTCGGAGTTCCTCTGGTACATCCCCAACCAGGTCGACCCTGGCCACCGCGGTGACGACGCGGTCGACGACCACAACAGCCTGGACACCCTGACCGGCCACGCCCGCGCGCTCGAGGACCACGGCTGGCTGGGTGCCCTCCTCGGCACCAGCTGGGGCCGGCCCGACACGTTCACCGTGGCCACCGCGCTCGCCGCGCGCACGACCACCTTCGAGCCGCTGGTCGCGATCCGGCCCGGCTACTGGCGCCCGGCGCACTTCGCCTCCGCCGCCGCGACGCTCGACCACCTGAGCGGCGGCCGGCTGCGCATCAACATCGTGTCGGGACAGGACAACCTCGCGGCGTACGGCGACAGCGAGGGCGACCAGGCCCACCGCTACGCCCGCACCCGCGAGTTCCTGCAGCTCGTCCGCCGGCTGTGGACCGAGGAGGGCGTCACCTTCGACGGAGAGCACTTCCGCGTCACCGACTCCACCGTCCTCCCGCGCATCGAGCCGCGCGAGGGTCGACCCCACCCCCGGCTCTACTTCGGCGGTGCGTCGGATGCGGCCGAGCGGGTCGCCGCCACCGACGCCGACGTCCAGCTGTTCTGGGGCGAGACCTACGACGGCGTCGGCGAGCGCATCGACCGCCTGCGTGCGCTGAGCGCCTCGCTCGGCCGCGAGCACGCCCCGCTCGAGTTCGGGCTGCGCATCACCACGCTGGTCCGCGACACGACCGAGGAGGCCTGGGCCGACGCCGAGGCCAAGGTGGCCGCGATGGCCGGCAACGCCGGCGACGAGCGCGACCCCCGTCGCGCCAAGGCCTACGGGCAGCAACGCCTGCTCGACCTGGCCACGCGCGGCGACGTGCTCGACGACAACCTCTACACCGCGCCCGGCCGCTACGGCGGGGGCGGCGCCGGCACCACGTGGCTGGTCGGCTCGGCCCAGGACGTCGCCAAGTCCCTGCGCAAGTACGAGGACCTCGGCGTCTCGACGTTCGTGCTGTCCGACACGCCCTACCTCGGCGAGATCTCCCGGCAGGGCGATCAGCTCCTGCCGCTGCTCCGCGACTGACCGTCCACGACACGCGTCCCAGGTCGTGGCGTCGACTCGTGCCCTGATCATGTGACTCACTAGACTTACATCAGATTCAGACCAACAACTCTCGGGAGTGCACCGTGCTGTCTGCCACCAGACCAACCCTCCATCCGCCCCGCCGCCGCCTCCGGACCGCGGTCCTGGTCGCGGCCCTGACGGTCGTCGCGCCGTTCGCGCTGACCGGCTGCGGCGGCGAGGAGGCCGGCCCCCGGCTGGCCGCTGACGCCGCCATCCCTGACGAGGTCCCGAAGGACACCGTGCTCCGCATCGGTGACCCGGCGACCCAGGTCGCCCTCGAGCTCTCGGGCCTCGACGACGAGCTGCCCTTCGAGGTCGAGTGGGCCAACATCAGCGGTGGCCCCAAGACCCTCGAGGCGTTCCGCGCCGACGCCCTCGACGTGGGCTCGGTGGCCGACATCCCGCCGCTGTTCGCCAAGTGGACCGGCACCGACGTCAAGATCGTCGCGGCCCGCTACACCGTCGACCCGCTCGAGCACCCGACCTACGAGCTGGGCATCGCACCGGGCGTCGACGTGGACGCCATCGAGGACCTGAAGGGCAAGAAGATCGCCTACAGCCCGGGCCAGGCCCAGGGCGCGATCATCCTCAAGGTCCTGCAGGAGGCCGGCTTGACCCAGGACGACGTCGAGCTGGTCGAGATGGCGAGCACCGACGACGTCTACGTCAACGCGCTCGGCAGCAAGCAGGTCGACGTCGCGCCCCTCGGCCAGACCCTGGTACCGCCGTTCCTCGCCAAGTACGAGCAGGACGGCGGGCACACGATCTCGCCCGGCGTGCGTGACGACTTCTGGCACCTCTACGCGCCGACCGAGGTGCTCGAGGACGCCAACAAGGCCGCAGCGCTGAAGAAGTACACCGAGGTCTGGGCCGAGGCCGTCGACTGGGTCAACGAGCACCCGGAGGAGTACGCCAAGGGCTTCTACGAGGAGCACGAGGGGCTCTCGGCCGAGGACGCCGCGTTCCTCGTCGACGCGCTCGGCCAGAAGGAGATCCCGCAGAGCTGGGACGAGGTCATCGTCGAGCACCAGAAGACCGCCGACCTCCTCGCCGAGGAGCAGGACCGCGACCAGCTCGACGTCGCCGCCCTCTACGACCGGCGCTTCGAACCCTCCGCCGAGGCCGGCAAGGTCAACGACCAGGCAGGGGAGGGCTCATGACCGTCCCGACCCTCGCCAAGCACACCGGGTCCGGCGAGCCCGACCTCGCCACGTCCGACGGCACCACCCGCGTCGACGAGCGCGTCCGCCTGCGCCGGCTCGGCCCGGGCGACGGCATCCCCGGCGGCATCCTGCTCGGGCCCGCCCTCCTGCTGGCCTTCTGGGCCATCGGGTCCGCGACCGGGTTCATCGACGAGCGGACGCTCTCTGCCCCGTGGACCGTCGTCGAGACGGCGCGCGACCTCTGGGCCGACGGCCGCCTGCAGGACGGCCTCGTCACCTCGGCCACCCGCGTCGCGCTCGGCCTCGGTCTCGGGATCGCCGTCGGACTGGTGCTCGCCCTGGTCGCCGGCCTCTCCCGCACGGGTGAGGCCGTGATCGACGGACCGGTCCAGGTCAAGCGGTCGATCCCCAGCCTGGCCCTGATCCCGCTGCTGATCCTGTGGTTCGGCATCGGCGAGGAGATGAAGGTCTACACGATCGCGCTCGGCGTGCTCGTGCCCATCTACATCCACACCCACAACGGCCTGCGCACCATCGACAGCCGCTACGCCGAGCTCGCCGAGACCATCGGCGTCGGCCGGGTCGCGTTCGTGCGCCAGGTCGTCATCCCCGGCGCGATGCCCGGGTTCTTGCTCGGGCTGCGCTTCGCGGTGACCTCGGCGCTCCTCGCCCTGGTCGTCGTCGAGCAGATCAACGCGACGAGCGGCATCGGCTACATGATCACGCTGGCCTCCAGCTATGGACAGACCGACGTGATCATCGTCGGCCTCGTCGTCTACGCGATCCTCGGCCTGGTGGCCGACGGCGTCGTACGACTCATCGGACGGAAGGTGCTCACATGGCGACGCACGCTGGAGAGCTGACCCAGGAGGCCGTGCGGGTCGAGGGCCTGCACCGCAGCTTCAACAAGACCGGCGGGGTGCTCAACGGCCTCGACCTCGAGATCGCGCCGGGCGAGTTCGTGGCGCTCATCGGACGCAGCGGCAGCGGCAAGAGCACCCTGCTGCGCGCCCTCGCCGGCCTCGACCGCGGCGTCGACGGCTGGGGACGCATCAGCGTGCCCGACAAGGTCTCGATGGTCTTCCAGGACTCGCGGCTGCTCCCGTGGCGACGTGTCCTCGACAACGTCGTCCTCGGGCTCGGTGGCCGCGACGCCAAGGACCGCGGGCGCAAGGCGCTGGCCGAGGTCGGCCTCGCCGGCCGCGAGAGGGCGTGGGCCCACCAGCTCTCCGGCGGCGAGGCCCAGCGGGCCGCGCTGGCCCGGTCGCTGGTGCGTGATCCCCAGCTCCTGCTGGCCGACGAGCCGTTCGGCGCCCTCGACGCGCTGACCCGGCTCAACATGCACACGCTGCTGCGCGAGCTCTGCGAGCGGCACCGCCCGTCGGTGCTGCTGGTGACCCACGACGTCGACGAGGCGATCGTGCTCGCCGACCGCGTCATCGTGCTCGACGGTGGCGTCATCCAGAGCGACGTCCGGATCGACCTCGGGTCGCGCCGCGACCCGGCCGACCCGCGGTTCGCCGCGCTGCGCCGCCAGCTGCTCAACGCCCTGGGCGTCGACCTCGACGCCGACGGGCTCGTCCGCGACCCCGACCCCGACGACCTCGCCTCCGACCGGCCCGACCGCAGCCGCGGCGTCGACCGCAAGGCGGCCTCCTAGTGGCGGCCGGCAGGACGGGCAGCAAGGAGCTGCACCTCAACGCGTTCCTGATGAGCACCGGTCACCACGAGGCCTCCTGGCGACTGCCGGAGAGCGACCCGGCCGCCCACATCGACGTGCGCCACTACGTCGAGCTCGCCCGCACCGCCGAGCGCGGGCTGATGGACTCGGTCTTCTTCGCCGACTCACCGGCCCTGTTCAGCGACGTGGGCCGACGTCCGGCCGGCACCCTCGAACCGACGGTGCTGCTCGCCGCGATGGCCATGGCCACCGAGCGGGTCGGACTGATCGCGACGGCGTCGACGACCTACAACGAGCCCTACAACCTGGCCCGGCGCTTCGCCTCGCTCGACCACCTGAGCGGCGGGCGCGCCGGGTGGAACATCGTCACCACGGCGACCCTCGACGCCGCGCGCAACTTCAACCTGACGGAGCTGCCGGCCCATCGCGACCGCTACCTGCGCGCCGAGGAGTTCGTCGAGGTCAGCCGCAAGCTGTGGGACAGCTGGGACGACGACGCGGTGCTGGGCGACAAGGCCAGCGGGCAGTGGGCCGACCAGTCACGGGTGCACCCGATCGGCCACGACGGCGACCACTTCCACGTGGCCGGGGCGCTCAACCTGCCGCGCTCGCCGCAGGGTCGCCCGGTGCTCGTGCAGGCCGGCTCGTCCGAGGACGGCCGCGACTTCGCCGCCCGCCACGCCGAGGCGATCTTCACCGCCCAGCAGACGCTCGAGGACGCCCAGGCGTTCTACGCCGACGTCCGCACCCGGGCCCGCCGCCACGGCCGCGACCCCGACAGCCTGCTGGTGCTGCCCGGGATCGTCCCGGTCATCGGCAGCACCGAGGCCGAGGCGCTGGCGCTCGAGCAGCAGCTCGACGAGCTGATCCGCCCGGAGCACGCCCGCAACCAGCTGGCCAGGACGCTGCGCGTCGACCCCGACGACCTGCCGCTCGACCGCGAGCTGCCGGCCGACCTGCCCGACGAGGACACCATCGAGGGCGCCAAGTCCCGCTACACGCTCATCGTCGACCTCGCCCGTCGCGAGCGCCTGACCGTGCGCCAGCTCATCGGCCGCCTCGGCGGCGGACGCGGGCACCGCACCTTCAGCGGCACGCCCGAGCAGGTCGCCGACGCCCTCGAGGAGTGGGCTGGCGCCGGCGCGGCCGACGGCTTCAACGTGATGCCGGCGGTGCTGCCGTCGGGTCTCGAGGTCTTCGTCGACCAGGTCGTGCCGATCCTGCAGCAGCGGGGCCTCTTCCGCCGGGAGTACGCCGGCACCACGCTCCGCGACCACTACGGGCTCGAGCGACCCGACACCCACCACGACCACCACGCCCACCCACGGACGATCCGTCACCAGGAGACCGCATGAGCACCTACCGCAGCCTCGGCACCACCGGCGTGCAGGTCAGCCCCCTCACCCTCGGCGCCATGATGTTCGGCGCCTGGGGCAACCCCGACCACGACGAGAGCATCCGGATCATCCACCGCGCCCTCGACGCCGGCATCAACGTCATCGACACCGCCGACGTCTACGCCCGCGGCGAGTCGGAGGAGATCGTCGGCAAGGCCCTCAAGGGCCGACGCGACGACGTCGTGCTCGCGACCAAGTTCCACGGCGCGATGGACGACGACGACCCCAACCAGGCCGGCAGCTCGCGCCGCTGGATCATCCGCGAGGTCGAGAACTCGCTGCGCCGGCTCGACACCGACCACATCGACCTCTACCAGGTGCACCGCCCGCGCCCCGAGATTGACGTCGACGAGACCCTCGGCGCCCTCACCGACCTCGTCCGGCAGGGCAAGATCCGCTACATCGGCACCTCGACCTTCCTGCCGTCGCAGCTCGTCGAGGCCCAGTGGGTGGCCGAGCGTCGGCAGCGCGAGCGTCCCGTGACCGAGCAGCCGCCGTACTCCATCCTGGCGCGCGAGGTCGAGCGCGACGTGCTGCCGACGGCCGAGAAGTACGGGATCGGCGTCCTGCCGTGGAGCCCCCTGGCCGGCGGCTGGCTCTCGGGCCGCTACCGCCGCGGCGAGGAGCACGTGCCCTCGAGCCGGCTGCAGCGGCAGCCCGCCCGGCACGACCCGCACAGCCCCGAGAACGCGACCAAGCTGGAGGCCGTCCACCAGCTGACCGACCTCGCCGACCAGGCCGGGCTCTCGCTCATCCACCTCGCGCTCGCGTTCGTGCTCGAGCACCCCGCGGTGTCGTCGGCGATCATCGGCCCACGGACCATGGAGCAGCTCGAGTCCCAGCTGGGCGCCGAGAAGGTGTCGCTGTCCGACGACGTGCTCGACCGCATCGACGAGATCGTCGCCCCCGGCACCACGATCAACGAGGCCGACCGGGGCTACGCGCCGCCGTCGCTCGTCGACCCCTCGCGGCGCCGCCTGCGTCACTGAGCCGGACTGCGTCCGGCTGAGTCCCCCTGACGGGGTGAGCCAGGCGACGGGCGGCGCCACGACGCGGTAGGCAGGAGCCATGACCGACGACGCCCTCGACCCCTTCGTCCGCGTCCGCGGTGCCGCCGAGCACAACCTGCGCGACGTCGACGTCGACGTGCCCCGCAACGCGTTCGTCGCGTTCACCGGCGTCTCGGGGTCGGGCAAGTCGTCGCTGGCCTTCGGGACGTTGTACGCCGAGGCGCAGCGTCGCTACTTCGAGTCGGTGGCGCCCTACGCGCGACGCCTGCTGCAGCAGGTCGGGGCGCCGCACGTGCAGGAGATCACCGGCCTGCCCCCGGCGGTGGCGCTGCAGCAGCGTCGCGGTACGGCGAGCTCGCGCTCGACCGTCGGCACCATCACCACGCTCTCGAACCTGCTGCGGATGCTCTACTCGCGTGCCGGCGACTACCCGGCAGGCGCCGAGCACCTGGCGGCCGAGGCCTTCTCGCCCAACACCGCAGCGGGCGCCTGCCCTCGCTGCGGGGGCCTCGGCGTCGAGCACGACGTCGCCGAGGACCTGTTGGTGCCCGACACGATGCTGAGCATCCGCGACGGTGCGATCGCCGCGTGGCCGGGGGCCTGGCAGGGCGCCAACCTGCGCGGCATCGTCATGGGTCTGGGCATCGACGTCGACAGGCCGTGGAAGCGGCTGGCCAAGAAGGACCGCGACTGGCTGCTGTTCACCGACGAGCAGCCATCGGTCCTGATCAAGCCCGAGCGGGGCCGCGTCGACCACAGCTACTACGGCAAGTTCTGGAGCGCCCGCAAGCACGTCATGCACGTCCTGTCCGACTCGCAGAGCGAGCGGATGAGGGAGCGGGCACTGCGGTTCGTCCGCGACTCGACCTGCACGGTGTGCCACGGCAGCGGCCTCAAGCCGGAGTCGCTGGCCGTCACCTTCGCCGGCCGCTCGATCGCCGACGTCAACGCGCTGCCGTTCGCCGCGGTCGTCGACCTGCTGCGCCCGGTCGCCGAGGCGTCCGAGCCCGACGCCGCCACCGAGGCCGCGGTGCGGATCTGCTCCGACCTGGTCGCGCGGCTCGAGGTGCTCCTCGACCTCGGCCTGGGCTACCTCAGCCTCGGCCGCGGGTCGACCACCCTGTCGCCGGGGGAGGCCCAGCGGCTGCGGATCGCGACCCAGCTGCGGTCCGGGCTCTTCGGGGTCGTCTACGTGCTCGACGAGCCCTCGGCCGGCCTGCACCCGGCCGACGCCGAGCCGCTCCTCGACGTGCTCGACCGGCTCAAGGCAGCGGGCAACACGCTGTTCGTCGTCGAGCACGACCTCGACGTCGTCCGCCGCGCGGACTGGGTCGTCGACCTGGGACCGGGTGCCGGTGAGGGCGGGGGACAGGTGCTCTACAGCGGGCCGGTCGCCGGGCTCGAGGCCGTCGCCGGGTCGGTCACCGGCGACTACCTCTTCGACCGCGTCGAGCCGCTCGAGCACGAGCCGCGCGAGCCGCACGGCTGGCTGCACCTGCGCGGGGTCACGCGGCACAACCTCGACGACGTGTCGGTCGACGTCCCGCTGGGCGTGCTCACCGCGGTGACGGGGGTGTCCGGCTCGGGCAAGTCGACGCTGGTCACGCAGGTGCTCGCCGAGCTCGTGCGCGACCACCTCGGGCTCGCTCCGGAGGACGCCGACGAGGCCGAGCTGGAGATCGACGTCGACGACGTGTCCGGGCTCGAGGCGTTCGACCGGCTGGTCCGGGTCGACCAGCGCCCGATCGGGCGGACGCCGCGATCTAACCTGGCGACGTACACCGGTCTGTTCGACGCGGTCCGCAAGCTGTTCGCCGCGACCGACGAGGCCCGGCGACGCGGCTACACGGCCGGACGCTTCTCGTTCAACGTCGCCGAGGGGCGCTGCGAGACCTGCCAGGGTGAGGGCTTCGTGTCGGTCGAGCTGATGTTCCTGCCCGGCACCTATGCGCCGTGCCCGACCTGCCACGGTGCGCGGTACGACGCCGCCACGCTCGAGGTGACTTATCGCGACCGCACCGTGGCCGACGTGCTGGCGCTCTCGGTCGACGAGGCCGCGGTGTTCCTGGCCGACGTGCCGGCTGCGTCGCGCAGCCTCGAGACGCTGCGCGAGGTCGGCCTCGGCTACCTGCGGCTCGGGCAGCCCGCCACCGAGCTGAGCGGCGGCGAGGCCCAGCGCATCAAGCTGGCCACCGAGCTCCAGCGAGCCCGCCGGGGCCACGCGCTCTACCTCCTCGACGAGCCGACCGCGGGCCTGCACCCGGCCGACACGGCGCTCCTGGTCCGGCAGCTGCACCGCCTCGTCGACGCCGGCAACACGGTGGTGCTGGTCGAGCACGACCTCGACACGATCGCCAGCGCCGACTGGGTCATCGACCTCGGCCCCGGCGGCGGTGACGCCGGCGGCACCGTGGTGGCCACCGGCACCCCCGCGCAGGTCGCGGAGGCCGCCGGGAGCGCCACGGCGCCGTACCTGGCGAAGCGGCTGTCCCGGCGGGTCAGACGCCGGCGGTGACCGGCACGTCGGTCAGGCCGAGGTGGTCGCGCAGCGTGGTGCCGGCGTACTCGGTGCGGAACAGCCCGCGCCGGCGCAGCTCGGGCACGACGAGGTCGACGAAGTCGTTGAACGTGCCGGGGGACTGGGCGCAGGAGAGCATCCAGCCGTCGGCCTCGCCGTTGCGGAAGCCGTCCTCGATCTGGTCGGCGACGTCGGACGCCGTACCGACGAACTGCGGGAGCATCACGCCCTGGGCGTAGAGCTTGCCGACGTCGCGCAGGGTGAGGCTGTCACGGTCGGAGAGCCGCTTGGCGAGGTCGAAGAGGCCCTGGCTGCCGCCGACCTCGACCTGGTCGACGGGGGCGTCGAGGTCGTACTGCGAGAAGTCGTGGTCGGTGTGGACCGAGAGCGTCATCAGCCCGGAGACGGGGTCGGCGAGCTCGTTGTGGAAGGCCTGCTTCTCGCGGGCGATCGACGCGGTCTCGGCCACGAACGGCACGAACGCCGGCAGGATCTTGACGTGGTCGGGGTTGCGGCCGAGGTCGCTCGCGCGGCTCTTGATGTCGTCGTAGTAGGCGCGCCGGCCCTCGGGCGTCGGGTCGATCTCGAAGATCGCCTCGGCCCAGCGGGCGGCGAAGTCCTTGCCCTTGCCCGACGACCCGGCCTGGATGAAGACCGGCCGGCCCTGCGGCGAGCGCGGCGTCGGCAGCGGCCCCTTGGTCTTGAAGAACAGGCCGTCGTGATCGGCGGCGTGCACCTTGGTCGGGTCGGCGAAGACGCCACCGACCTTGTCCTGCACGAGCGCGTCGCCGTCCCAGCTGTTCCAGAGCTTGACCGCCGCCTCGACGAACTCCTGCGCGCGGTCGTAGCGCAGGTCGTGGTCGAGGGCGTTCTCGAGGCCGAAGTTGCGGGCCTCGCTGGTGCTCAGCGACGTCACGATGTTCCACGCGACGCGGCCCTTGCTGAGGTGGTCGAGCGTCGAGAAGATGCGGGCGAGCTCGAACGGGTGGAAGTACGTCGTGCTCTTGGTGATGGCCACGCCGAGGTGCTTCGTCACCGCCGCGATGCTGGTCGCGACCAGGCTCGGGTCGAGGGTCGCGCTCGCCTGGGTGCCGCGGCGCAGCGCCTCGTCGGGCCCGCCGCCGTAGTTGGTCGGCACGGCGAGCAGGTCGGCGAAGAAGACGAAGTCGAACGTCCCGCGCTCGAGGATGCGGCCGATCCGGTGGTAGTACTCCGGCGTCAGGAAGTTCGGGTCGGTCGCCGGGTGGCGCCACGCGGCGTGGGAGTGGGTGACCTGGCTGGCGATCATGAAGCCGCCCAGGTGGAGCTGTCGGGTCATGGTGGTCCTCGGGTCGCTGATCGGAGTATCTGTAGTCAGACACTACAGATATGCCGTCAGCGGCGGCCGCGAGCCACGAGCAGGCGTGGGGGAGCGGCGGGTCGATAGGCGGTTCCGCGCACGCTGCCGACGGACCCTCCGGCCTCGGTCAGGAGCAGCGACCCCGGCGCGTGGTCCCACGGCTTGGTCTTGAGCCAGAACCCCCATCCCGCCTCGCCGGTCGCGATCCGGGGGTAGTCGATGCCGCAGCAGGTGCCGGTGTGGTTCTTGGTCTTCTGCTGGGTGATGAGGTCGAGGCGTACGCCGTCCCGCCAGGCCCCGGCCCCGCGCTCGGCGACGTAGGCCGTCCGGTGCTGCGGCTGCCAGATCCAGCTCCGCACCACCTCGCCGGCTCTCACCTCGGCGACCATCACCGCGTGGTCGGGCGAACCCTTGACGAAGTTGCGCGTCCCGTCGACCGGGTCGACCGTGAACACGTGCTCGGCCTCCGCCCAGGCGTGGAGGAGCGTCGGGTCGACCGAGACGGCCTCCTCGCCGAGGACCACAGCCTCCGGGTGGGCGGCCCTGATGGCGTCGGTGATGAGCACCTCGGCCTCCCGGTCGGCGACCGTCACCAGGTCACCCGGCCGCCGCTTGCTGGTCACCTCGCCACGCCCCAACGTCCGGAACCGCGGGTTGATGACCTCCTCCGCGACGTCCTGCATCAGCCTCAGCACGTCCTCGGTCTCCACCCCCGCAACGTATCCACCCCCACGGTGATCGAGCCGACGGGTCGGCTACGGCCCGGCGTGTCGAGATCCCCGCAGCCGGTACGCCGACCGGGGGCCCCACGGTGGTCGAGGAGGCCGCCCGCGGCCGTCTCGAGACCACCGCTGTCGGCTTCCGTCCGGGCCCCACGGTGGTCGAGGAGGCCGCGCGCGGCCGTCTCGAGACCCCCGCAGCCGACCCAGGCCAACCCCCGGTGGTCGCGGAGGCCGCCCGCGGCCGTCTCGAGACCCCGCAGCCGGGACGCCGTTCGGGCCCCACGGTGGTCGAGGAGGCCGCCCGCGGCCGT
>NZ_JAURVJ010000228.1 GCF_030655615.1 Nocardioides sp. | reverse complement strand
GTGCCGACCGCTGGGCGCGCGCCGAGCGGGTCGTCTTCGGCCCGGTGAGCGAGCTGCTCGCGGCCGCCGACGGTACGCCCGCCGCCGAGGTCGTGCGCGGGGTCGCTCGGCTCCTCGACGACGGTGCCACCGGGGACCTCGGGCCCGACCAGCTCGTGCACGCCGACCTCGCCGGCAACGTCCTCATCGACGGCTCCGGGGCGCCGCTGGTCATCGACGTCGCGCCCTGCTGGCGCCCGGTGCGCTGGGCCGAGGCCGTCTGCGTCCTCGACTCGGTGCGCTCGCTCGGGACACCGCCCGACGTGCTCGGTGCGTGGACGAGCGGCGTGCCGCAGCAGGCGATGCTGAGGGCGATCGCGTTCCGCGCGCTGAGTGACCCGGCCGGGTCGCCCGGCTACGACGACGTGCTGCCGGTCGTCGCCTCCACGTAGAACCAGCGCCCGGCGCGTCGGGCGAACACGCTGCGCTCGTGGAGCGTCCCGGGCTCGCCGAGGCGCTCGAACGACGCGGTGAACTCGACCTCGTCGCCGGCCGCGTCGTTTACCACCAGCCCGGTCCAGCGGACCTCGAGGTCGGGCGTGACGCTCAACGGTCTCGTGCGCGGGTGCCAGGTGCGCCACACGTAGTCGCCGTCGCGGACGGCGTACGCCGCGTAGCGCGAGCGCATCAGCTCCTCCGGCGTCGCGGCCTGCGCGGCGCCGCGGTGGAGCCGACCGCAGCACCCGTCGTAGGCCGTCCCGGAGCCGCAGGGGCAGTCCGGCTGGATCACTGGGTGACCACGCGGAAGACCGAGTGGCTGCCCGGGAGGCCCTTGAGCTCGACCTCGCCCATCTCGACCAGCCGGACGGCCGCGTCGTCGTCGAGCGACGCGGCGACGGCGTGCGTCGCGAGGACCTCGCCGCCGGTGGCCAGCGCCCCGACCCGGGCGGCCATGGCAACGTTGCGGCCGAAGTAGTCGCCGTCCTTGGAGATCACCTCGCCGGTGTGGATGCCGATCCGCACCCGGACCGGCGCGACCACGCGCAGCATCGGGTCGAGGGTGCGGCGCAGGTCCTTCTGCACCCCGACCGCCGCGCGACAGGCGGCCTCGGCGTCGCGGAACGCGATCATGAACCCGTCGCCGAAGCTCTTGACCACCTGCCCGCGGTAGCGCTCCACGCGGCCGCGGATGAGCGCGTCGTGCGCCGCCAGCACCCGGACCCACGTGTCGTCGCCCAGGCGCTCGTTGAGCGCCGTCGAGTCCTCGATGTCGGAGAAGACGAGGGTCACCCGGCCGTCGGCGTCGGCCATGTTGAGGATCTCCTGCTGCTCCGACGCCGCCCAGGTCTGCAGGTCGTCGATCGAGCTGGCCAGCACGCCAGACAGCCCGCGCTCGCGGACCTTGGTCGCCGTCTGCACCACCCGTCGTACGGCGCGCTCGGCGGCCGACGAGGCCGGCCGGGGACGCAGGGCCGTGGACAGGTCGGCCTCGAGCTCGTCGATCCGGGCCTGCTTGCCGGCGAGCTCGGCGCGGTGGCGCCGCACGGTCCCGAGCAGCACGCCGACCGTCACGGTCAACGCCACCGTCACGACGAGCAGCACCCAGACCACGCGCGCACTCTAACCGGGGACGGTCCCAGGCCCGCTGGGTCCGGCCCCTGCCACGGGTTGCGCGCACCACGTAGCATGGCCTCACATCATGCCTGGGGGGGCTTTTTCCATGATCCGTCGACTTCTGCTCACCGCTCTGTCCGCCGCCTGCGTGCTCGTGGCCGCTCCGGTCGGCGCCCATGCCGCACCCGTTGTCGGGCAGCGTGCCCCGGCGACGGGGCAGGTCCAGCTCATCCAGGGTGTTCCCGGCGTGACGGCGAGCGTGCGCGTCGACGGCAAGGAGGTCGGCACCGGTGCCCGTGTGGGCTCCGTGATGCCGCTCGACCTCGCGCCCGGCACCCACGAGGTCGCCTTCACCGACTCCGAGGGCACCGCGGCCAGCGTGAGCGTCAAGGTGGGCCGGGGCCAGAGCAGCGACGTCGTCTACCACCTTCCGGCCTCGCTGGGCGGTGAGCCGGTCGTCAGCACCTACCGGACGCCGACCAAGGCCATCGGGCCTGGCAAGGCCCGGGTGCTCATCGCGCACACCGCCACGCTCGCGCCCGCCGACGTCGAGGTCGACGGCAAGACGATCTTCAGCGACATCGCCAACGGCGAGTTCGCCGAGGCCGAGGTGCCGGCCGGCACGCTGTCGGTGTCCCTGATCCCGTCGCAGGGTGCGGGCAAGCCCGTGCTCGGCCCGCTCGACGTCACGCTCAAGCCCTCGACGGTGACCATGGTCTATGCCGTGGGCCGGCCCGACGACGGCACCATGCAGGTCATCACCCGCACCGCGAAGATCTCCCGCGACGGCACGGTCGTGCCCGACGCGATCGACACCGGCTCGGCCGGGCTGGCGGCCGACGTCACGGTCTCGCCGTTCGCGTCGGAGCCGAAGGCCGTCCCCGCCCAGCCCGACGGCCGCACCTCGTGGCCGTGGGTCGCGCTCGCGGGCGCCCTGGTCGTCGCGCTCGGCGCTGCCGGGCGACGCCTCACCGGTCAGGCCCGAGCCACCCGGCTCCTGAACAGCCACTGACCGGCCCGTCGGTCGAGGGCACCGAGATGTCGGACCAGCTCGCCCGGGTGCGCACCCGACGGCCCGTCCTGCTCCTGGGGGTGGTGGCGGCCGTCGCTGCCGTGACCCTCGTGGCCGTCGTACTGGGCACCGGCGGCTCGTCCGGGGCCGGTGGCACCGTCACGGCGTCGCCGGTCGCCCCCGCCACGCCCGGCGAGACCTCGACGGCGCCCGCGACCGACGCCCCGGTGCCCCACCGGGGCGGCCCCGCACGCCGGGCGACGTCGGTGCTGCTGGCCGAGGCGCCGACCGCGGTGGTGCTCGCGAGCGGGCGGACGGTCCCGGTGCAGGCGGTCTCGACGACGTCCGACGGCACCCTCGACGTACCCGACGACATCCGCCAGGCCGGCTGGTGGCGCGGAGGCTCCCGCCTGGCCGACCCCTTCGGCTCGACGCTGATCGCGGGCCACATCGACTCCACGACCCAGGGGCTCGGCCCGTTCGCCGAGCTGCTGCAGGCGGAGGACGGCGACCGGGTGACGGTCTCCTCGCGCGGGCTGGAGCAGACGTTCGTGGTCCGGTCGCTCGAGCTGGTGCCGCGCAGCACGGTCAACACGCTCTCGCGCATCTTCGGCCCCGCCGGCGACCGGCGGCTGGTGCTGGTGACGTGCGCGCCGCCGTACGACCACTCGGGTGGCGGCTACCAGAACCTCGCCCTGGTCACGGCCGTCCCCACCTCGGAGCCCCGCGAGGTCACGCCGTGACGGCGCGCACCGCGGGCGACGACGGAGCGCGTCGACCCCTCCTCTCCGGCGTGCCGGTGATCGCCGTGGTCGCGATGCTCAGCGCAGCCGCGGTCTGGGCACTCGTCCACCGCGCCGAGCTCGTCACGCTCGACCAGTCCGCCGCGAGCGTCTCGGCCGACGGGCCCGAGGCGTTCGGGGTCGACCGGCTGCCCAGCCAGCTGCCCGACGTCGGCGCCTTCGCCCGGGCGACCGTGCGACCCGACGGTGACGTCGTCGTGGACCAGTGGGTGCGGACCGCCCGACCCGTCACCCGGGTCACCCTCAAGCTCCCGCTCGGCTCGCCCGCGTCCGGCACCGCCGAGGAGATCGAGGTGACCAGCGCCGACGGTGCCGCGACCGGGCCGTCCGAGGTCATGTCCACCGGCTCCTACCTCGTCGCCCGGCCCACGACCGTGTTCCGGGCCCGCTACGTCCTGAGCGGCGTCACCGAGGTGAGCCCCTCGTCGAGCACGCGAGCCCTGGTGCGCTCGGTCGCCCTGAGCGTCGAGGCCACCGGCCGCGGTCGCGCCACCGGCGCCGGGCCCCGCCTCATCAGCGTCGAGTCCGCCAGCGTCCTCGCCCTCGCCTGCTCGGTCCCCGGCGACGAGAGCACCCTCACCCCGTGCGGCGAGCCCGACGACGCCGGCTGGCGGGTCGAGCTCGGCTCGGCCCGGAGGTCGGACCTGGTCGCGGCCCAGGTCGAGCTGGGCTGAGGTCGTCCGCCGTACGTCGGCTGGGGTGCGAGCGGAGCGAGCCTCGAAGCCTTCCTGTTGTCATGGGTCATTCGGGGTCCGGGTCGGGTGGCCGCGCGCGTAGCAGACCGCGTCTCGGCGTCAAGGACGCTCGCTTCGCGGTCGCCTGCGGCGATCCTTGACCCCGAGCCTCTCGCGGTCTGCTCCTCGGCGCGCAACGGCGAGGCCTCGCAAGCTCGGCTCGCCGTCGCCTACGCGGCCACCCGACCCGGCGGTGAGTGAGCCACCGTTCCGGTCGTTCTCAGGACACGGTTCGGTGGCGTGCTCACCGCCCGGTCAGGCCGGGCCGGGTGGGCGGTGTGTGAGCCACCGTTCCAGGCGATACGAGGCGCCGGTTCGGTGGCGTACGCACCGCCGGCCAGGGTCGGGGAGCCCGCGGGGTGAGGTTCCGCGACGAATCTTCTGCTTCCGTGCCGAAGCTTCGTAGGAGAACCGGGAGAAACGTCAGGTAGGCGTGACCAGTGGTGCGGGTGAGGGCGCTAGGCGCGCGGACAGCCCGACCCCGAATGACCCCAGGTCGAGCGAGACTAAGCCGTACTCCCGAAGCCGGGACTAGACGCTGTACGCCGACTCCAACCGCTCCAGCTCGTCACCGGAGTAGACGGCGATCCGCTGGAGGCTGGGGACGGAGTCGCGACAGCCGGTGTAGCCGATGTTGAACTCCCCGCCATAGCTGACGGCGGTGATGTTGAGGGCCTGGCCGTTGAAGAGCAGGCTGACCGGGAAGATCTCCTCCATCGGGGAGCCGTCGAGGTAGCGCGTCTCGGCGGGGCCGGGGACGTTGGAGATCACGACGTTGGCCGAGGGGCGCCCGTGGCCTCCGACGCCGAGGATCGCCTGGGTCAGGAACGGCGCCATGAGCACGCCGGTGTAGGCGTCCATCGCGGTCTGGCCGACCTCGGGGAGGCGTTCCTTGCCGAGGCGGGTCGAGGCCTTGATGGCCTCGAAGCGCTCCTCGGGGTCCTCGACGTCGGTGCCGAGGCGGGCGAAGAGGAAGGTGACGGCGTTGCCCACCTTGGCCCCCTCGTGAGCGCGCACCGAGACCGGAACGTTGGCCGTCAGCGACTCCGAGGGCAGCGCGTCGTGCTCGAGGAGGTAGCGCCGCAGCGCGCCGCCGGAGACGGCGAGGAAGACGTCGTTGAGGCTGCCGTCGGCGGCCTTGGCGAGGGTGCGCAGCCGGTCGATCCCGTAGTGCTGGGTCGCGAAGCGGCGCGGGGTGTGGATGCGGCCGTTGAAGATCGACTTCGGCGCGCGGAACGGCGCCCCGCGGACGCCGTTGGTGCCGGTGAGGGTCTCGGCGTAGGTCCGGCCGAGGGAGCCGGCGATCGCGGCACTGCTGCGCACGCCGGCCCCGACGAGGTCGGCGACGCCGCCGGACCCGGCCGGGACGAGCTCGGCCCTCTTCTCGCGCGGCGGCAGCCCGGACTGGTCGGCGCCGTGGGTGCCGACCGCCCACGGCGGCAGCAGGTCGCGGGCGTCGGGGTCGACGGAGAACATGCGTCGCAGCAACCGGATGCCGCCGACGCCGTCGACCTGCGAGTGGTGGGCCTTCATGTAGAGCGCCCAGCGGTCGGCGCGGCCGGTCTCGTCGTCGCGCAGGCCCTCGATGACGTGGACCTCCCAGAGCGGGTAGCGGCGATCCATCTTGGCCGAGTGCAACCGCGAGACGAGCACACCGAGCTCGCGCTGGCTGCCCGGCGCGGGCAGGGCGGAGTGGCGCAGGTGGTAGTCGAGGTCGATCGTGTCGTCGCGCACCTCGACCCAGCTCGGCACCGGCAGCGTCTTGAACAGGAAGTTGTAGGGCGGCTGGAACTCGCGTACGTCGCGCCACCGCCTCACGAGGTCGGCGACGAACGTCGGGCGGTCCTCGGGGACGCGGAAGGTCGCGAGCATCCCGACCTGCATCGGCGTACGAGAGGTCTCGGCGAAGAGCCAGGCCGAGTCGTTGATCTTGAGCAGCTTGCGGGCCATCCGTCGTACCCCCATGGACGTGGGCCGTCGATCGGCCCCACCGACGCAGCGTAGTCCGGACCGTGTGGCGCACCTCACGGTGACCACCTCGGACCGCCGCTGACCGTTGGCGGGCCCGAGTAGCGTGAAATCGTGACCTCAGCACCCACCGCCCGTACCGTCGCCCAGCTGCGCGAGTCGGGACACGTCCACAAGACGCTGCGGACCGAGATCCGCGACAACCTGCTCGCCAAGCTCGGCGCCGGCGAGGACCCCTGGCCGGGCCTGCACGGCTTCGAGAACACCGTCATCCCGCAGCTCGAGCGGGCCCTCATCGCCGGCCACGACATCGTCCTGCTCGGCGAGCGCGGTCAGGGCAAGACCCGCCTGCTGCGCACCATGGTCGGCCTGCTCGACGAGTGGACGCCGGTCATCGCCGGCTCCGACCTCGGCGAGCACCCGTTCGAGCCGATCACCCACGAGTCCAAGCGCCGCGCCGGCGAGCTCGGCGACGAGCTGCCGGTCGAGTGGCGCCACCGCGACGAGCGCTACGCCGAGAAGCTCGCCACCCCCGACACCTCGGTCGCCGACCTGATCGGCGACGTCGACCCGATGAAGGTCGCCGAGGGACGCTCGCTCGGCGACCCCGAGACCATCCACTTCGGCCTGATCCCGCGCTCGCACCGCGGGATCGTCGCCATCAACGAGCTGCCTGACCTCGCCGAGCGCATCCAGGTCGCGATGCTCAACGTGATGGAGGAGCGCGACATCCAGATCCGCGGCTACGTGCTGCGGCTGCCGCTCGACGTCCTCGTCGTGGCCAGCGCCAACCCCGAGGACTACACCAACCGCGGCCGGATCATCACCCCGCTCAAGGACCGCTTCGGCGCCGAGATCCGCACCCACTACCCGACCGAGCTCGACGCCGAGATCGCCGTCATCCGCCAAGAGGCCGAGCTCGTCGCCGAGGTGCCCGACTACCTCGTCGAGATCCTGGCCCGCTTCACCCGCCAGCTCCGCGACTCCTCGGCCGTCGACCAGCGCTCCGGCGTCTCGGCCCGCTTCGCGATCGCCGGCGCCGAGACCATCGCCGCCGCCGCGATCCACCGCGCGACGGTCCAGCGCGAGGACGAGGCCGTCGCCCGCGTCGTCGACCTCGAGACGGCCGTCGAGGTGCTCGGCGGCAAGATCGAGTTCGAGTCCGGCGAGGAGGGCCGCGAGGACGAGATCCTCACCCACCTCCTCCGTACGGCGATCGCCGAGACGGTCCGCGCCCACTTCCGCGGCCTCGACTTCGCGCTCCTGGTCGACAAGATCGAGACCGGCGTCATGGTGACCACCGGCGAGCAGGTCACGGCCCGCGACTTCCTCACCGGACTGCCGGTGCTGGGGGAGTCCGACCTCTACGACCAGGTCTGCGACCGGCTCGGCGCGACCAACGACGGCCAGCGCGCCGGCGCCATCGAGCTCGCGCTCGAGGGGCTCTACCTCGC
Organism: Nocardioides sp.; assembly: GCF_030655615.1. GTDB lineage: Bacteria > Actinomycetota > Actinomycetes > Propionibacteriales > Nocardioidaceae > Nocardioides. The sequence continues at coordinate 7,921 of NZ_JAURVJ010000228.1, read as the reverse complement.
CCGCAAGATCGGCAAGGACTCCGACGGCTCCGAGACCGTCTATGGCTGAGAAGGCGGTCTGGGGGGTGGCTCGGGGCCGGCAGGAATACCCGGTCCACCGGGTATCCCTGCACTTCGAGGGCAATGCAACACCCGTTAAGTGCAGGAACACCCGGTTCACCGGGTATTCCTGCCCCATCTCACCGGGGACGATCTGATGCCGAGGACCCGCGCCAGCCGATTCAAGAAGTACGACGGCGGCGACCCGCTCGCTGCGCCCGTCGACCTGGCCGAGGCGCTGGACGCCATCGGTGAGGACGTGATGGCCGGCTACAGCCCGGAGCGGGCGATGCGCGAGTTCCTGCGCCGTGGCGGCCAGGACCAGGCGGGGCTCGACGAGCTCGCCCGCAAGGTGGCCGAGAAGCGGCGCGAGCTGCTGCAGCAGAACAACCTCGACGGCACCCTGCGCGAGGTCAGGGAGCTGCTCGACAAGGCGGTGCTCGAGGAGCGCAAGCAGCTCGCACGCGACGCGATGATGGACGACGCCGACCGCGCGTTCCGCGAGATGCAGCTGGAGAACCTCTCCCCGTCGACCGCCGCCGCGGTCAGCGAGCTGAGCGACTACGACTGGCAGAGCCCCGAGGCGCGGGCGGCGTACGAGGAGATCAAGGACCTGCTCGGGCGCGAGCTGCTCGACCAGCGCTTCAAGGGCATGAAGGACGCCCTCGAGGGCGCCACCGACGCCGACCGGGCCGCGATCAACGAGATGCTCGGCGACCTCAACGAGCTGCTCGCCAAGCACGCCCAGGGTGAGGACACCCCCGAGGACTTCGCCGACTTCATGGCCAAGCACGGCGAGTTCTTCCCCGAGAACCCGCAGTCGATCGACGAGCTGCTCGACACGATGGCGCAGCGCGCCGCCGCCGCGCAGCGGATGCTCAACTCGATGAGCCCCGAGCAGCGCCAGGAGCTGATGGAGCTCAGCGCCCAGGCCTTCGGGTCGCCCGAGCTCATGGACCAGCTGGGCCAGCTCGACGCCAACCTGCAGTCACTGCGTCCCGGCGAGGACTGGGGCGGCTCCGAGCGGTTCGACGGCGAGCAGGGGGTCGGCCTCGGCGACGGCACCGGGGTCCTCCAGGACCTGGCCGACCTCGACGACCTCGCCGAGCAGCTCGCCCAGTCCTACAACGGCTCGCGGATGGACGACGTCGACCTCGACAAGCTCGCCCGCCAGCTCGGTGACCAGGCCGCCGTCGACGCCAAGACCCTGCAGGAGCTGGAGAAGGCGCTGCGCGACAGCGGCACGCTCAAGCGCGGCTCCGACGGCCAGCTCAAGCTCACGCCCAAGGCGATGCGCCAGCTCGGCAAGGCCCTGCTCAAGGACGTCGCCCAGCGGATGAGCGGACGCCAGGGCGCGCGGGAGATGAACAAGGCCGGGGCCGCGGGGGAGCGGTCGGGTGCGACGCGGGAGTGGGCCTTCGGCGACACCGAGCCGTGGGACCTGCCGCGCACCATCCTCAACGGGGTCGGACGCCGTGCGACCGACCCGTCCGACCGCCGCCTGATCGCGATCGACGACGTCGAGGTGCAGGAGACCGAGGCCCGCACCCAGGCCTGCGTCGCGCTGCTCGTCGACACGTCCTTCTCGATGGCGATGGACGGACGGTGGGTGCCGATGAAGCGCACCGCCCTAGCCCTGCACACGCTCATCAAGAGCCGGTTCCGCGGTGACCACCTGCAGCTCATCGGCTTCGGCCGCCACGCCGAGGTGATGGACATCGAGCAGCTGACCGCGCTCGACGCCAGGTGGGACAAGGGCACCAACCTCCACCACGCCCTTCTGCTCGCCAACCGCCACTTCCGCAAGCACCCCAACGCCCAGCCCGTGCTGCTGATCGTCACCGACGGCGAGCCGACCTCGCACCTCGAGGCCAGCGGCGACGTCTACTTCTCCTACCCGCCGCACCCGGTCACGATCGCCAACGCCGTCCGTGAGCTCGACAACTCCCGCCGCATGGGCGCGCAGACGACGTTCTTCCGGCTCGGCGACGACCCGGGCCTGGCCCGCTTCATCGAGCAGATGGCCCAGCGCGTCGACGGCCGGATGGTCAGCCCCGAGCTCGACGACCTGGGCGCCGCCGTCGTTGGGTCCTACCTCGGCTCCCGTGACGCGGGCCGCCCCGGCGGGATGTTCGGCTCGGGCGGGATGACTGCGATGCGCTCGGCGTACGGCGACATGTTCGGCGGGCGCGGCTACTGGGTCGGCGACGACTGAGCCGGTCGGACGACCCGGTCGAGCACCCCGGCCAGCTCCTCGACCCCGTCGACGATCCGCGGCCCGGGCCGCGCCCACATCCCGTCGGCGTCGACGGCGTGCACCAGCACCCCGTCGGGCAGCAGCCCGTCGGCGACGAGCTGGTCGGCCTGCGCCTGGGCGCCCGTGCGGTCGTAGCCGCACGGCGCCACGACCACCACGTCGGGCCGGGCGTCGTGCACGGCGTCCCAGAGGACCCGGGTCGACTTCTCGCCCGCGGCGCCCAGCACGCACTCGCCGCCGGCGAGCTCGACCATCTCGGGGATCCAGTGGCCCGGGGCGTAGGGCGGGTCGGTCCACTCGAGCACCACGACCCGCGGTCGCGGTCGGTCGCCGACCTGGCGTCGTACGACGTCGAGGCGCGTGCGCAGCGAGGCGACGAGCGCAGCGGCCTCGGCGGCCCGGCCGACGGCGGCGCCCAGCGTCAGCACGGACCCCAGCACCTCGGCGACGGTGTGCGGGTCGAAGGTGAGGACCTCGGCCGTGCAGCCCAGGTGGGCCAGGGCGTCGTCGACGACCGTGACGTCGACTGCGCACACGGCGCACAGGTCCTGGGTCACGACGAGCTCGGCGTCGAGCCCGGCGAGCGCGCCGGCGTCGAGGCGGTAGAGGTCCTCACCGCGCGCGACGGCGGCAGCGACGAAGGCGTCGATCGCGGCCGGGGTCAGGCCCGACGGCATCGCCGTACCCGACACGATCGGGCGGGTGCGCGCCTCGGCCGGGTGGTCGCACTCGAAGGTCACACCGACCACGTCGTCGCCGGCACCGACCGCGAAGAGGATCTCGGTCGTCGAGGGCAGCAGGGAGACGATGCGCACCCGGCCACCGTAGCCGCCGTCAGTCGCCGATCAGTCGCCGATCAGTCGCGCAGCGTCGACGCCAACGGGCAGTCGAAGGGCCCGCGGGCCCGCAGCCCGACGTTGTTGAGGTAGTCGATCACGACGGCCCACGAGGCCACGAGGCCCAGCTCGGCGTACGGCACCTCGTGGCGAGAGCAGTGCTCTCGGACCAGGGGACGGGCCCGCTTGAGGTTCGGGCGCGGCATGCTCGGGAACAGGTGGTGCTCGATCTGGTAGTTGAGCCCGCCCATCATCGCGTCGACGACCACGCTGCCGCGCACGTTGCGCGACATGAGGACCTGGCGCTGCAGGAAGTCGATCTTCATCGTGCGCGGCACGATCGGCATCCCCTTGTGGCTGGGCGCGAACGACCCGCCGAGGCAGAGCCCGAACACGGCCATCTGGACGAAGAAGAACGCCACGGCCTTGCCGGGCGGCAGCAGGACCGCCAGCCCCGCGACGTAGGCCCCGAGCCGCGTCGTCACGAGACCGAGCTCCACCCAGCGGTGCGGCACCGGGTCGCGGCCGAGGAGCAGGCGTACGCCGGCCGCGTGCAGGTTGAGCCCCTCGAGGGTCAGCAACGGGAAGAACAGCCAGCCCTGGCGCTGCTGGAACCAGCCCGCGGCTCCGGTGGTGCGCTCGGCGGCGATGTCACGGGTGAACGCGAGCGCGCCCGGGGCGATGTCGGGGTCGGCGCCCTCCTGGTTGGGGTTGGCGTGGTGGCGGTTGTGCTTGCCCCGCCACCAGCCATAGCTGAGCCCAGCGAAGACACCGGACAGCAGCCGGGCGGTCCAGTCGTTCCAGGCCGCGGTCGCGAAGATCTGCCGGTGCGCCGCGTCGTGGCCGAGGAACCCGAACTGCGTGACGAGCAGCCCCATCCCGGCCGCCAGCACGAGCTGCCACCACGAGTCGCCGAGCTGGACCACCGCGGCCGTCAGGAGCCCGAAGGCCAGCACGCACGCGACGATCCGGCTCCAGTAGTAGCCGTAGCGACGCTCCATCAGCCCGCTGGCCCGGATCGTCGCCGCGAGCTCGGTGTAGGTGCTGGTCGTCGCGGACATCGGCCGCGGCGCCCGGGGGAGGCGCGTCGGCGCGACCTCGTCGGGAACGAGCTCGGGGATGCTCATGGACGTCCTCCAGCCATCGAGTGCGAGTGGCCGTCGGGGTCCTGGACGACGGGCGATCTCCGCCGACCGTAGTCCCCGCCGGACCGGATGGCGACCTCCCCGCGGGTGGGGTCGGGCGGCCCGGGACGTGGCACCGATCCGGGACCGACGGGGGCCCGCTCGGGCCTGTTGCGACCGGCGCCGGCGTCCTACCGTCCCGGTGACCGCACGCCGCCCTCCGAAGGGACCCGCCATGCCCGCTCGCCGCCTGCCCCAGCCCACCTACGCCAACGTGATGGCCACCCTGGCCGTGCTGCTCTCGCTCGGCACCGGGACGGCGTACGCCGCGGGGCTGGCCGGCAACAGCGTCAAGAGCCGCCACATCGCGACCAACGCCGTCACCCAGCGCCACATCGCCAACAACGCGGTCCGGGCCCCCGACCTCGCCAACGGCGTCGTCGGGTCGCGGTCCATCGCCGACAGCGGTGTCGAGGCCGACGACCTCGGGACCAACGCGGTCGGGCAGCGGGCGATCGCGGACAGCTCCATCGGCAGCGGCGAGATGGCCTCCAACTCGGTCGGCAAGAGCGAGCTCAAGGCCGGCACGGTCGACAGCTCCAAGATCCAGGACGAGACCATCACCGGCTCCGACATCGAGGAGGGCGCGATCAGCTCGACCCGGATGACGACCGGGGTCAGGAACCTGCTCTTCAACGCCGGCGTCCTGGCGGTCAACAAGACCTTCGCCGACGTGTCGGTGAGCAACAGCTCCTGGCCGGGTGGTGCGCCCGCCAGCGGCGCCCAGCTGACGGCCACCTGGACCCAGCCGGCCAACACCCTCGACGTCGTGTCGGGCTTCGCGCGCGTCGCGTACCCCACCTCGTGCTCGCAGACCGCGTCGCCACCCGGTCGTGGTCTCGACGTCAAGATCGCCGACGCCGGCGGCCGGGTGATCTCGGCCAGCTCCGCCCAGCGGACCGAGTCGACGAACTACAACGGCAACGGCTTCTGGGCCGAGCAGGCCGACCTGCCCGGCGTCGAGTTCCACGCCCCGTTCGGCTCCGACCTGGCCAACAGCCCGGACAACTTCGTCGACTACATCCACCTGCCGTTCGAGCTGGCCGAGACCGTCACCGGCGGCTCCACCGCGGAGCGGTCGGTCAAGGTGTTCCTCAAGCGGAGCAGCTCCAACTGCACGCCGGAGGTGACCGACGCGAGGATCCTGGTCTACCGCTACACACTGCCTTGATGGGTCCCGTCATGGGGCGACGGGCGGCCTGCCGGACACCCCCGCCCGGCGCCACACGGCGGGACCTAGGGTTCTCGGGTGTCCGACCCGTCCTCGACCGTGCTGGCGCTGCTGGTGCTGGCGGCGGTGACGGCGGGTTACGTCGACGCCGTCGTCGGCGGCGGCGGACTCGTCCAGCTGCCGGCCCTGCTCCTCGGGCTGCCCGGCGCCAGCCCGGTCCAGATCCTCGCCACCAACAAGCTGGCCGCCATCTGCGGCACGACGGTCAGCTCGGTCACCTACTACCGCCGGGTCAAGCCCGACCCGCGCACCTTCCTGCCGCTGATGGCGCTGGCGTTCGCGGGCTCGGCCACCGGCGCGCTCGTGGCGAGCAACCTGCCGCGCAGCGCGTTCGACCCGATCGTGCTCGTGGCGCTGGTCGTGGTCGGTGCCTACGTGCTGGTCAAGCCCGACCTCGGCGGCGAGACCGAGCTCAAGCACACCGGCCGCCGGCACACCGCGATGGCGATGCTGACCGGCTTCACGATCGGGTTCTACGACGGCGCGCTGGGTCCGGGCACGGGCAGCTTCCTGACGTTCGCCCTCGTGGGGCTGCTCGGCTACGGGTTCCTCGAGGCGAGCGCCAAGGCGCGACTGGCCAACTGGGCGACCAACCTCGCCGCCCTGTGCGTGTTCGTCCCGCAGGGCGCGGTGCTCTGGCACGTCGGTCTCGTGCTCGGGGCCGCCAACGTGGTCGGCGGCTACCTCGGCGCGCGGACGGCGGTGGCCCGCGGCGCCGGGTTCGTCCGCGGCTTCTTCGTCGTCGTGGTCAGCGCGTTCATCGTCCGGATCGGAGGGGACGTCGTCGGCCTCTGGTGACTACCGTGACCGCATGAGCATCCCCGTCGCGATCGACCGCCTCGCCGAGACCCTGGCCGACTTCGACGCCGGATACCTCCTCACCACGGCCGACGCGCGGGTCAAGGCCGTCAGCGTGGTGCCGACGTACGCCGACGGCGTGCTCCGGATCGCGACGCCCGGCCGGGGGAGCGTGGCCAACGTCGGGGCCAACGCCGTCGTGACCCTGCTCTACCCGCCGCGGGAGGCACCGGGCTTCAGCCTGCTCGTCGACGGCACCGCCGTCGTCGACGGCGACAACGTCGTGGTCACCCCGGGGAGCGCCATCCTGCACAAGCCGGCGGTCGGTGCATGACGACGACTCCGTTCTGGGTCAGTGCCTTCCTCGACTTCACCGAGTCCTCCTTCGAGCGCGGCGTCGTCTTCTGGGCCGAGGTCACCGGGTCGCGGGTCTCGCCGCGGCGTGGCGACGAGGGCGAGTTCGCCACCCTCGTCCCGCCCGACGGTGACGACCACCTGCGGGTGCAGCGGCTGCGGACGGGCCACTCCGGTCTCCACCTCGACCTCCACGTCCCCGACCCCCGCGCCGCGGCCGACCGGGCGGTCGGGCTCGGCGCCACCGAGGTCGCCGACTGGGGCTACGTCGTGATGAGCTCGCCCGCCGGGCTCACGTTCTGCTTCGTCGGCCACCGCGCGTCGCGGCGGTCGTCGCCGGTCGCCTGGCCCGGCGGCCGGTCGGCGGTCGACCAGGTCTGCCTCGACATCGGGCCGGCCGCCTACGACGCGGAGCTCGACTTCTGGCGGGCGGTGACCGACTTCTCGCCCACGCCGACCTCCTCGCCGGAGTTCCGTCGGCTCGACGGTCCCGGCCCCTTGCGGTTCCTGCTGCAGCGGCTCGACGACGAGCAGGCGCCCCGCTTCCACCTCGACCTCTCGGCCGACGACCGGGCGGCCGAGGTCGCCCGCCACCGCGCGCTCGGGGCGACCCACGTCGCCGAGGGACGCGGCTGGACGGTCCTCGCCGACCCGGGCGGCACGCGCTACTGCGTCACCGACCGCGAGCCGGCACCTGCGGCCAGCTGACCGGTACCTCGGGCGGAGGCTGCGCCCCTCCCACCTCCCTAGCGTCGTCGTCATGACGACGCACCACCTCACCAGCGCACCCGACACCCACCGACCGGTCGACCGCGACACCAGCGCGGTGCTGGCGCAGGCCGCCGGGACCGGCCTGGCGCTCGGGGTCGCCGACCTGCTCCTGATCCACCTGCTGCCCTACCCGCTGGCCGACCTGGCCAACTCGTCGGCGATGTGGGCGCTGGCCGCGTTCGTCCTCGGCCGGGTGCAGCGGGCCGGCCCGGCCCTCGGGGCGGCGGCCGGCGCCGTGCTGCTCGTGGTGGGCGTGGAGTCCTACTACCTGGCCGCGGCCGTCGTCGACCTCGCCTCGCCGGTCTCCCTCGTCAGCACGACCACCGTCGCGTGGTGCGTGATGGCGGTCCTCGCCGGCGCCGCGTTCGGGGCGGCCGGGTCGTGGTCGCTCGACCCCGACGCGTGGCGCGCGGCCGCAGCGGTCGCCCTGCTCGCCGGGGTGCTCCTCGCC
>NZ_JAURVJ010000206.1 GCF_030655615.1 Nocardioides sp. | reverse complement strand
CCGGCGAGGGCGGCGGCGACGCCGAGCGCGCCGAGGCCCTGGAACACGATGCGGCGGGTGGGCCGGAAGGCCGGGGAGCCGCTCACGAGAGCACCACCTGGTCGCCCTCGACGGTGAAGTCGACGGCCGGGAGGGGCGAGGGAGCGGGTCCGCCGAGCACGTCGCCGGTGGCGAGGTCGAAGGTGCTGCCGTGGCAGGTGCAGGAGATGACGTCGGTGATGCCCGTGACCGGGCAGCCCTGGTGGGTGCAGATCGAGCTGAACACCTTGATGTCGCCCTCGGTCGCCTGGGTGACGACGAGCTGCTCGCCACCGAGGATCACGCCGCTGCCGACGGGTACGTCGGCGGTGGAGACGACGCCGTCGACGGTCTCGGGCGGGGCCGAGGTCTCAGACGCCGCGTCGCTCGTCGGCTCCGAGGTCGGGTCGGTCGTCGGGGCCGAGGACGACGTCGGCGCGGTCGAGCCGGACGTGGACGAGTCGGTGGCCGTGCCGGCGTCGCCGTCGTCGCCGCAGGCCGCGAGGATCGGGAGGGCCAGGCCGACGCCGGTGACGCCGGCCAGCGCGCGGCGCCGGGTGAGCGGGGTGGTGCTCCTGGGGGTGGTCACGGGGGGGGCTCCTCAGGGAGGTCGACGAACACGAGAAGTAGTTGAAAGCCACACTACTCACGCAGATGAGACGAGCATGAGAGCTCGCTGTCGAGGCGCTGTCACGCCTTGCGAGAAGTCCGCGTAGTCGTCTTCTTGGCCGTCCCCCGGGCGGCGGACTTCTTGGCCGGCGCCTTCTTGGCGGGTGCCTTGACCGCCGCCCCGCGTCCGACCGGCGCGGTGGACGCGGCCCGCCGGCGGGCCGGCTGCTGCGCCTCGCGCCCGGCGAGCAGGGGCGCGAGGTAGTGGCCGGTGTAGCTCTCGGCCACGGCGGCGACGTCCTCGGGGGTGCCCTCGGCAAGCACGGTGCCGCCGCGTGAGCCGCCCTCGGGACCCATGTCGACGAGCCAGTCGGCGGTCTTGATGACGTCGAGGTTGTGCTCGATCACCAGGACGCTGTTGCCGGCGTCGACCAGGCGGCCGAGGACCAGCAGCAGCTTGCGGATGTCCTCGAAGTGGAGCCCCGTCGTCGGCTCGTCGAGCACGTAGACGGTGCGGCCGGTGGAGCGCTTCTGCAGCTCGGCGGACAGCTTGACCCGCTGGGCCTCGCCGCCGGACAGGGTGGTCGCCGGCTGACCCAGGCGGACGTAGCCCAGGCCGACCTCGACCAGGGTCTTCATGTGGCGCGCGATCGGCGGCACGGCCGCGAAGAAGTCGAGCGCCTCCTCGATCGGCATGTCGAGGACCTCGGCGATGGTCTTGCCCTTGTAGTGGACCTCGAGCGTCTCGCGGTTGTAGCGCGCGCCGTGGCAGACCTCGCACGGGACGTAGACGTCGGGCAGGAAGTTCATCTCGATCTTGATGGTGCCGTCGCCGGCGCACGCCTCGCAGCGCCCGCCCTTGACGTTGAAGGAGAACCGGCCCTGCAGGTAGCCGCGCATCTTGGCCTCGGGGGTCGAGGCGAACAGCTTGCGGACGTGGTCGAAGACACCGGTGTAGGTCGCCGGGTTGGACCGCGGGGTGCGGCCGATCGGCGACTGGTCGACGTGGATGACCTTGTCCACGTGCTCGAGGCCTGTGATCTTCTGGTGGCGCCCCGGGACCGCCCGCGCGTGGTAGATCTGCTTGGCCAGCGAGGTGTAGAGGATGTCGTTGACCAGCGTCGACTTGCCCGAGCCCGAGACGCCCGTGACGGCGACGAACAGGCCGAGCGGGAACGAGACGTCGACGTTCTGCAGGTTGTTCTCGTGGGCCCCGTGGACCCGCAGCTCGCGGCCCACGGTGCGCGGACGGCGTACGTCGGGGACCGGGATCTCACGACGCCCGGACAGGTACTGACCCGTCATCGAGTCGCGGTGGGTCAGCAGGTCGGCGACGGTCCCGGAGTGGACGACCTGGCCGCCGTGCTCGCCGGCGCCCGGGCCGATGTCGACGACCCAGTCGGCGACCTTGATGGTGTCCTCGTCGTGCTCGACGACGATCAGCGTGTTGCCGAGGTCCTTGAGCCGGACCAGCGTCTCGATGAGCCGCTGGTTGTCGCGCTGGTGGAGGCCGATGGACGGCTCGTCGAGCACGTAGAGGACACCGACCAGGCCGGCGCCGATCTGGGTGGCGAGCCGGATGCGCTGGGCCTCGCCGCCCGACAGCGAGCCGGAGGGCCGGTTGAGCGAGAGGTAGTCGAGGCCGACGTCGAGGAGGAAGCGCAGCCGCTCCTGGATCTCCTTGAGCACCCGCTCGCCGATCTGGCGCTCGCGGGCGGACAGCTCGAGGTCCTCGAGGAACTCGGCCGTCTCGTTGATGGCCATCGCGCAGATCTCGGCGATGTTCTTGCCGCCGAGGGTGACCGACATCGAGACGGGCTTGAGCCGGCTGCCCTTGCAGGACGGGCACGGCACTTCGCGCATGTAGCCCTCGAAGCGCTCACGGCTGGTGTCGGACTCGGCCTCGCGGTGGCGGCGCTCGATGTAGGGGCGGACGCCCTCGAACCGGGCGTCGTAGGAGCGCTCGCGGCCGTAGCGGTTGCGGGTGACGACGTGGACCTTGGCCGAGTGGCCGTCGAGGACCGCGGTGCGGGCGCTCGCCGGCAGGTCGTGCCACGGCGTGTCGAGGTCGAAGCCGATCTTGTCGCCGAGGGCGCCGAGGAGCTTGCGGAAGTATTCGCCGACGCTGACGTTGTCCCACGGCTGGATGGCCCCCTCGTTGAGGGTGGCGCTGCTGTCGGGCACGACCAGCTCGGGGTCGACCTCCATCCGCGTGCCGAGGCCGCTGCAGGCCGGGCACGCGCCGAACGGGGAGTTGAAGGAGAAGGAGCGCGGCTCGAGGTCGTCGGTGTCGATCGGGTGGTCGTTGGGGCAGGACATCTTCTCGCTGAACTTGAGCTCGCGCTCGGGGTGCTTGGCGTCGCGGTCGACGAAGTCGAAGACGACCAGGCCCGAGGCGAGGTTGAGCGCCGTCTCGACCGAGTCGGTGAGCCGGCGCTTGGAAGACTCCTTGACCGCGAGCCGGTCGACCACGACCTCGATCGTGTGCTTCTTCTGCTTGTCGAGCTTGGGCGGGTCGTCCATGGCGTGGAGCTCGCCGTTGACCCTCGCCCGCGAGAAGCCCTGGGTCTGCAGCTGGCGGAAGAGCTCGAGGTATTCGCCCTTGCGGCCGCGGATCACCGGGGCGAGCACCTGGAAGCGGGCACCCTCCTCGAGCGCGAGGATGCGGTCGACGATCTGCTGCGGCGTCTGGCGCTCGATGGGCGCGCCGCAGGTCGGGCAGTGCGGGCGCCCGGCGCGCGCGAAGAGCAGGCGGAGGTAGTCGTAGACCTCGGTGATGGTGCCGACGGTGGAGCGGGGATTCTTGGAGGTCGACTTCTGGTCGATCGACACCGCGGGCGAGAGGCCCTCGATGAAGTCGACGTCGGGCTTGTCCATCTGGCCGAGGAACTGGCGGGCGTAGGCCGACAGCGACTCGACGTAGCGGCGCTGCCCCTCGGCGAAGATCGTGTCGAAGGCCAGCGACGACTTGCCCGAGCCGGAGAGCCCCGTGAACACGATCAGGGAGTCGCGCGGCAGGTCGAGCGAGACGTCCTTGAGGTTGTGCTCGCGCGCGCCACGGATGATGAGCTGGTCAGCCACTGAAGTCCCTCTGGATCGACCGGGTGGGTGTTCGAACAAGTGTTCGTCACGGACGTCGTCGCGGCAAGTTGCCGTGCCGACCCGACCAGCCTAGGTGGCGCCACCGACAACCGGGTTTCGGGCGGGTTGCGTCACCCGTGAGGATGGGGGCCGTGAGCACGCAGCTGCACGACGCCACCCGCCGGCTGGTCCGCACCGTCGACGGCCTCGACGACGCGGCCTACGCCGAGCCCTCCCTGCTGCCCGGCTGGTCGCGCGCCCACCTGGTCGCCCACCTCGCCCTCAACGCCGAGGCGCTGGCCGCCGCGCTGCACGGCGTCGTGGCCGGCCAGCCGGTCCCGATGTACGCCGGCACCGAGGCCCGCGACGCCGACATCGAGGCCCTCTCCCGGGCCCGGCCGACCGTCCTCCGCTCCCGCCTGTACGGCGCCGTGACCGACCTGACCGAGGCGCTGGCCGCGCTCCCCGACGACCGCCTCGACGTCCTGGTCGAGCGGACCCCCGGCAGCGACCGGACGTTCGTGGCCGGCGACGTCGCGGCGATGCGGCTGCGCGAGGTCGAGATCCACCACGTCGACCTCGCGACCGGCTACACCGCGAGCGACTGGCCCGAGGCCTTCGCCGTGCTGGTCGTCGGGCAGCTCGGCCCGCGCGCCGGGGGCGCCACCCTCGTCGCGACCGACGTCGGTCGCACGTGGCAGGGTGGTCCGGGAACCCCCACCGTCTCCGGCACCGCCGCCCACCTGGGCTGGTGGCTCTCGGGGCGGGGCCGGGGCGAAGGACTGACGAGCGACGGCGTGATGCCGGGGATCGAGGCATGGTGAGCTACACCGGAGACGTCACGGTCGGCGGCGACGCCGACACCAGGGAGCTGGCGCACCTGACGATCACCAAGGTCGCGGTCGACCCCCAGATGAGCAACAACTGCTACCTGCTGACCTGCCGCGACACCGGCGAACGGGTCCTGGTCGACGCGGCCGCCGAGCCCGACACCCTGCTCCCCCTCGTCGCCGACGGCCTCTCGATGGTCGTCACCACCCACCAGCACTGGGACCACCACCGCGCCCTCGCCGCCGTCGTCGAGGCCACCGGCGCCGAGGTCGCCGCGGGCGAGCCCGACGCCGACGCGATCACCGAGCAGACCGGCGTGACCGTCGACCGGCGGCTCACCCAGGGCGACACCGTCTCGGTAGGGTCGTGCACCCTGCAGGTCATCGCCCTCGCGGGGCACACGCCTGGCTCGGTCGCGCTGCTCTACGACGACCCCGACGGCCACGCCCACCTCTTCACCGGCGACTCGCTCTTCCCCGGCGGGGTCGGCGGCACGTTCGGCGACGACGCGGCGTTCGCCCAGCTCATCGACGAGGTCGAGACCAAGGTCTTCGGCCGCCTGCCTGACGACACCTGGTTCTACCCCGGTCACGGTGGCGACTCCACGCTCGGCGTCGAGCGCCCCCACCTCGGCGAGTGGCGCCAGCGGGGCTACTGAAAACCCAGACGGGGCCCGCCCGGTCGGTGACGACCGGGACGGGCCCCGTAGGTGGGGGGATCGGTGATCAGGCCGCGAGGCCCTTCTCGCCGAGACGCGGGAGGCTGTCGGAGGGCGTGCCGGGCCACTCACCGGGCTCGTAGATCGGGGGCAGCGGCATCCGGCGCGGGGCGGTGAGGCCGGAGTCGACCAGCACCTTGCGGCGGGCGGTGCGCACCGGCGGACCGGCGATGCTGAGGCCGTTGGCCGAGGCGAAGAGCTTGAGCTCCTCGAGGTCGGGCACGGTGCCGTTGCTGATGTGGGTCAGCAGGTCGCGGTGGGTGACGTCGGCGGCGACGACGATGCCGAGGGCCTCGGCGTCGAACTGCTGCAGCCAGAGCCACATCGTGAAGGGCTTGATGCCGTCGTCGGCAGCCTTCTCGGTGATGAAGCTGGCCTGGGAGACGGCGACGCCGTCGCGGACCAGCTGGAGGCGGATGTCCTGCGAGTTGACGTGCGTCGGGTTGTGCTCGACGAACTTGCGGCGGCGGGCGGCGGAGCGCTCGCGGCCCCGGTCGCCGGCGGGCTGCGCCGTTGCACAGGCGACCAGGAGGGCCACGCTGACCAGGCCGATCACGAGAGTCATGGTGATCATGGGCCTTCCTTTCGTGGGGGTCGGTGGCCGCCGTCGGCTGCACCGGTGGGGGGAGGGAGTGGGGGGATCGTGAGGTGCTTCGCGGCCCGAAGCGGCGCATCCGGGGGCCGTGGAGAGAAGTGAAACCCACGATCTCCGAGATGTCACGCGTTACCGATAATTGGATCTTCCGGACTAGACCGGAGCGTGAATGTTACCAGTTTGTGTATCTCGTCCGTTCGGACGACATGATTAGTAACGGTGACTAGACGCCGTTGACCGAAAGGACGAGTCACCCCACCCCGGGGGGTGGGACCACCCGCTCAGGAGTAGGTCGCCCGCACCACGTCGGTGGTCGGGGTCGACTGGCAGGCCAGCCGGATGCCCTCGGCGAGGTCCTCGTCGTCGAGGACGTCGTTGTGCGCCATCGCGACCTCGCCCTCGAGCAGCCGGACCGCGCACGCGGAGCACTCGCCCTCGCGGCAGGAGTAGGGCGCCTTGACGCCGTTGGCCTCGAGGTGGTCGAGCATCCGCGTCGCGGGGTCCCAGTCGTCGAACGCGTGGGTCTCGCCGTCGAGCTCGACCTCGAGCCGGACCGGGCCGGCCACGGCAGGCACGGCGGGCGCCGCCACCTCGGCATCGACAGCGGGAGCAGCGTCGTCGGGGTCGCTCTCGGCGGCGGCGACCTCCTGGGCCGCCTGCTCCACCTCGGGCAGGTCGCCGAACGGGTTGCCGCCCAGGGAGACGAACTTCTCCTGGTGGCGCCGCTCGCGCGGGAAACCGAGCTCCTTGAGCACGCCCACGGTCATCTTCATGAAGGGCGCCGGACCGCACACGAAGGCGTCGTACGACGACCGGTCGGCCGCGAACGCGCGCACCTGCTCGGCGGTGGGCAGGCCTTGCACCGACTCGAGCCAGTGCACGACCTGCAGCCGGTCGGGGTGCGCCGCGGCCAGGGCGGTCAGCTCGCGGGCGAAGATGACGGACGTCTCGTCCCGGTTGGCGTAGAAGACGACGATGCGCCCGGTCCCGCGCGCCAGCGCGGTCCGGGCGATCGACATGATCGGGGTGACGCCGCTGCCGCCGGCGAACAGCAGCAGGTCGCTGTCGAGCGAGGCGGGGGTGAAGATGCCCGAGGGAGCGAGGACGCGCAGGGTGTCGCCGTCGCGGACGTTGTCGCAGAGCCAGTTGGACGCGTAGCCCTCGGCGGTGCGCTTGACCGTGATGGTGACCGTGCCGCTCTCGTCGGCCGGGCTGCTGCACAGCGAGTAGCAGCGGGCAGCGACGCCGGTCTGGTCGCTCGGCACGGCGAGGGTGAGGAACTGGCCGGGCTTGAAGGCGAAGTCGGCCTCGGCGCCGTCCGGCACCCGGAAGGTGATCGAGTGGGCGTCGGCCGTCTCCTCGACGACGTCGACGACCTCCAGCTCGAAGGACTGCGTCGTCACGGTCTCGTCACGGCTCTCTCGGAAGGGGGAACGGGGGCGGCGCGGCTGGGACGGCCGGGTTGCTCAGTAGCCGTCCTCGGCGCCGATCGGGATTCTGCCGTCGCGCGCGGCCGCCTCGATGCTGGCGACGAGGCGCGGACAGGCCGGCGTCACCGCCCGTCCGTCGAGCCGGTCGCGGCGGGACATCTCGGGACAGTGCCGCTTGGCCTCGTCGTCCCACTGCACCGACGTGTGGTGCTCGCTGTTCTTCTTGACCCCGACGCAGGCCAGGCAGTCGAGGCAGGCGACCTCGGTCAGCCGGGCCCGGGTGTAGAGCCGCTGGTCCTCGAGCGTGTCGGCACTGGTCGGCACGAAGGACGCCATCAGGTGCCCGACATCAGCGAGGGCTCACCCTCGGCCCCGGCCGACTCCGCCGCCGACTCCGACGCCGCGTCCTCCTCGGCCTTGAGCCGGAGGTTCTCCGCGACCTCGTCCTGCCAGTACTCGTTGGCCTTGGTGGTGTCGACCTCGAACTCGAACCGGTCGACCATCTCGCCCTTGACCTCGGCCTGGTCGACGTAGAACTGCTCGTACCAGCGGCGCAGCTGGTAGACAGGCCCGTCCTCCTCGCAGAGCAGGGGGTTCTGGACCGGCACCTTGTTCTTCCAGATGTGGACGTCCTGGAGGAAGCCGCTGCCGAACATCTCGGCGTACTTGGTGGCGATGAAGTCGGTCGTCTTGTCGTCGAGGCCCTCGGGCTTCTTGACCGTGATGCCGTACTGCAGGAGGAAGGAGTCGGGTCCGGTCGGGATGTGGCAGTTGACCAGGATGACCTCGGTGTTGAAGCCCTTGTAGTCGGTGTCGAGCCAGTTGATCATGTAGGACGGCCCGTAGTAGGTCGCCTCGGACTTGAGGAACAGCTCGGCGTCGCCGTAGCCCTCGGTCTTGTCGGGCCGGCCCTTCGACTCCATGAACTGCGTGGCGATGTGGCCCTCGAAGACGTTGCGGAAGCTCGTCGGGAACGCGAAGTGCACGTAGTAGAAGTGGGCCATGTCGACCACGTTGTCGATGAGCTCGCGGCAGTGGGAGCCCTCGATGTGCTCGGAGCTCCACTGCCAGTCGGTGTAGAGCCCCTCGTCGAGGCCCGGCAGCTGCGGCGGCAGGATGTCGTGGTCTGCCTTGCTGCCCTCGGTGTCGTGCCAGACGAGCAGCTGGTCGTTGACGATCGCCGTCTCGTAGCGCTGGGTGCGCGCTCGCAGCGGCACGCGCCGCGCGTAGGGGATGGTCTTGCACTTGCCGTCGCCGCCCCAGCGCCAGTCGTGGAACGGGCAGGCGATCTCGTCGCCCTTGACCGAGCCCTGGGTGAGGTCGCCGCCCATGTGGCGGCAGTAGCCGTCGAGGACGTTGAGCTCGCCCTGGGTGTCGGCCCAGACGACGAGCTTGGTGCCGAAGGCCTCGATGGCGTGCGGCTTGCGGTCGGCGAAGGTGCTCGCCAGGCCCAGGCAGTGCCAGCCACGCGCGAAGCGCTCCGGGGCATGGCCCTGGTCGAGGGTGCGGACGTCGCTCATGCCTCCAAGGCTAGCCCAAAACGAGAACACGTTCTAGTCTGGCGGCATGCGCCTCGCCCTCGAACCCGAGCACCACGCCCTGCGGGCCGAGCTCGCCGACTACTTCGCCCAGCTCGTGACCCCCGAGGTCAAGGCGGGGCTGGCCTCGGCCACGGGCGAGTTCGGCGAGGCCGGCGTCTACAAGGACGTGATCCGCCAGGTCGGCCGCGACGGCTGGCTCGGCATCGGCTGGCCCCAGGAGTACGGCGGGCAGGCGCGCTCCATGGTCGAGCAGCTGATCTTCACCGACGCGGCCGCGGTCGCCGGCGTACCGATCCCCTACCTGACGCTCAACACGGTCGGGCCGACGATCATGCGCTACGGCACCGACGAGCAGAAGGAGTACTTCCTCCCCAAGATCCTGGCCGGCGACCTGCACTTCTCGATCGGCTACTCCGAGCCCGGCTCGGGCACCGACCTCGCCTCGCTGAAGACCAAGGCGGTCCGCGAGGGCGACGAGTGGGTCATCAACGGCCAGAAGATGTGGACCTCGCTCATCCAGTACGCCGACTGGATCTGGCTGGCCTGCCGCACCGATCCCGACCTCCCCCGCCACAAGGGGCTGTCGATGATCCTGGTGCCGGCCGACGCCCCGGGCGTCTCCTACACACCGGTCCACACGGTCGCCGGCGTGGGCACCAGCGCCACCTACTACGAGGACGTCCGGGTGCCGGCGTCCAGCGTCGTCGGCGAGGTCAACGGCGGCTGGAACCTGATGACCAACCAGCTCAACCACGAGCGGGTCTCGCTCACCTCGGCCGCGCCGACCATCCACTCGCTCGGGCTCGTGCGCGAGTGGGCCCAGCAGACCAAGAACCCCGACGGCCAGCGGGTCATCGACACCGAGTGGGTCCAGATCGCGCTCGGCCGCGCCCACGCCCGCGTCGAGGCGCTCACCCTGCTCAACTGGAAGCTCGCCGCCGACGCCGACGCCCAGGTCGACCTCTCGCCCGCCGAGGCCTCCGCGATCAAGATCTACGGCTCCGAGCTCAACACCGAGGTCTATCGCACGCTCACCGAGATCGTCGGACCGATGGCCGGCCTCACCGCCGACTCCCCCGGCGCCGTGCTCGCCGGCCGCCTCGAGCGGATGTTCCGCTCGTCGCTGGTGATGACCTTTGGCGGCGGCACCAACGAGATCCAGCGCGACATCATCGGCTACGTGGGCCTCGGCCTGCCGGCCGCGAAGCGATAGAGGGCGACACCATGGACTTCTCCTTCACCCCCGAGCAGGACGACGCCGCCGAGCTGGCCGCGCAGATCCTCGGCGACCGGGCCACCAACGAGCGGCAGAAGGCCGTCGAGGCCGAGGGGTCGCGCTTCGACGCCGACCTCTGGCGCTCGCTCGACGAGGCCGGGCTGGTGTCGCTCGCGCTCCCCGAGGACCACGGCGGTGCGGGGCTCGGTCTGATCGAGCTCTGCCGCGTGCTGGTCGAGGTCGGCCGCACCGTCGCCCCCGTCCCGCTCGCGGTCCACGGTCCCGCCGCACTCCTTGTCGCCGAGGCCGGCACCGACGAGCAGAAGCGGCGCTGGCTCGGC
>NZ_JAURVJ010000195.1 GCF_030655615.1 Nocardioides sp. | reverse complement strand
TGGAAGTTCCAGGTGTAGACCACGACCCGCCGGGCCAGGGGGTTGTCGATGAGCGTCTTGATCTCGTCGTGGTCGGTCTCGGGCTGCGCGAAGGAGTCGTAGAGAGCGATGTCGACGTCATCGATCAGCGCCTCGTTGGTGTCCAGCTCCGCGACCACGACCCGGTCACGGTAGGGCTCGAGCATGTTGGCGACGCCGATGACCACGACGTCGTAGTCGTCGACGATGGCGACCTGGATCGGACCGCTGCGCACGCTCATGGCACCACACTAACCGCCCTAGGGGTGTGTCGCACCCCTTGAGGGGGTGGTTACGTACACCCCAAGGGCCGCGACTGGCAGCCTCTCGAAGGAAAGGCACTCACATGCTCGGACTCATCCTGACCATCATCGTCGTCGGCGCCATCGCCGGTTTCGTAGCCCGTCTGCTCGTCCCCGGACGCCAGGACCTCTCCGTCGTCGCCACGATCGTGCTCGGCATCGTCGGCTCCTTCGTCGGCGGACTGCTGGGATACCTGCTGTTCGGCAAGGACGCCGGCGACGGGCTCCTGCAGCCCGCGGGCATCATCGGCTCCATCATCGGCGCGGTCATCGCGCTGCTGATCTGGACCTCGGCCAACCGCCGCTCCAGCGCTCGGGTGTAGGACACGCTCCACGACCTGACGCGATCGACAGCCGCCGGCGGGTTCCGCCGGCGGCTGTCGTGCGTCGGTCCTGCTCCGCACGACGCTCTTCGACCGAGACAACCCGTGACAGACCTCAGGCGTCCAGCACGAAGGTCAGCTCCTCGAGGCCGTCGTCGGACGCAGGAGCCGCCGCCTCCTCCTCGAGATCTCGCCGGAACCCGCACTTCTCCAGGACGCGGATCGAGCCGAAGTTGTGCGCGACGACGTGGGCGCGCAGCGGCCGGACCGGCACCTCGTCCAGGAGCAGGGCGAGCGCTCGAGTCGCGACGCCGCGGCCCCACCACTCGCGCCCGACCCAGTAGCCGAGGAACTGCTTCCCGTCGTCGGGCCAGCTCACGATGTTTCCCGCCACCACGCCGTCCGCGACGATGGTCCTCGTCACCAGGGTGTCGTCGGCGCGGAGCCTCGCCCAGTGCGCCACGACCCGGTCCCTGTCGCGAGCCGGGAACGCCGCCATCTCGACGGCCAACGGATCCGCCTGGTGGTCGAAGAACACGTCGACGTCACCGTCCTCGATCGTCCTGAGACGCACCACCGGTGCCCCGTCATCGATCTCGCTCATCCGGTCTCTCCTCGCCTCGGTCGTCGCTCGGCGCGTCGCCGAGATGGTCCCGACTGTCCCACCGACCACCGACACCCTGGCCGGGGAATATGTGGAGCCGGTCTCCGCTTCCTCGTGGGTGATCTGCGCTCCCGCCCGACAAGCCCACCCAGGCGGGAGGCGCGGCGGCGCGACGTACGACGCCCTGGATCCCTCGCTCGCCCCGGACGTCCCGGTCGTCGTCGCGCCGGCGAGGGTGCGCTGGCCGTCGCTGGGCAACGTCCTCGGCCGCTCGGCCGGCTGGACGGTCGTCGTGGTCGGTGTCGTCCTGATGCCGTTGCCCGGCCCCGGCACCCTGGTCGTCGTCGCCGGCCTGCGGATCCTGGTCCCCTACCACCGGTGGGCGGCCGCCAGCTATGACCGGGTCCGCGACCGCGCGGTCGGCGCCGCTCGCGCAGGAGTGGCCACCTGGCCTCGCGTCGCGGCGTCGGTCGCGGGCGTCCTGTGGGTCGCTGCTCTCTCCGGCATGTATGCCTTCGACGTCTCGATCCCCCGGATGAGCCTGCTGGGCCTGACCGTGGGCCCCGCGCTTCCCTTCCGGAGCACCGCGACCGCCGTCGGCCTGGTCGTGTCGAGCCTGGCCTCTGTCGGCGCCACCGTCTACAGCATCGTGCGCCTGCGCCCGCACCGCGAACCAGCCTGACTAGCCCCGACCCGGGTAGAGGTTCCTGAACCGGCCGCTGCCGAGCGGGCCGATGGCGGTGTCGGCGAAGTAGGAGAGGTCGTCGTAGGAGACGTGCAGCCGGCGCCGCGCGTGGGGCTTGATCGAGAAGTGGTGCTGCTCGCTGTAGTGGTGGCTCTCGAAGTACTGGATGCGGACGCGGCGGTAGCCACGGTTGGTGAAGACGAGCGTGCCAGGATGACCGCGCACGCGGCGGACCTTGACGGGTGGGAACCTGCGGACGGTGACGGTCAGCGTCCCAGGGGTCAGGCGGTGCTTGTCGCACGCGTAGTAGGTCAGCCGGTAGGTGCCGGCCGTGGCCGCTGACGCGTTGAGCTCGATGTAGCGGTCCGGGCTGTCGGAGCGCGCGCGGTCGGAGGCCGCCCACCAGGGCTGGATGAGGGCGGACAGACCGCTGCGGCGCGGTACGTCGACCCAGCACACGGCCAGGTCGCCAGGCGTGTCGTCGGAGTCGTTGCGCAGCACCCGGACCTCGGCGTCGTCGTAGTAGTCGAGGGTGACGCGGTCGTTGCCGGTGACCGGGGCGGCGTCCTCGACCGGTCCCGTGGGCGGTTCGTCGCGGCCGACCTCCACGCGGCCCGGCCGGACGTGACGCGGCCGGACGTGACTCGGGTGGGCGGACCGGCCGGTCCGCCAGGCTCGTCCCTGGCGCGCCGTGAGCTGCCTCGCCGAGGCACCGGGAGCGGCGCTGGCGGCACGGGCACCGGTGTTGCGGACGATCCCGTAGCCGAGCGGGAGGGGGTCGTCGCCCTCGCCCTCGTGGGGCACGGCGAACCACTGGATGGTCCGGCGCTTGACGACCCTGTCCCTCGTCGCTCCGGCGCCCAGGGTGAACCCGCCGTCGGCGTCCTCCCCGTCGACCGCGCCGTAGATGACGTCGACGGCCTCGTCGAGCGGGTTGGTGAACCGGACGACGCCGGGCCGGCCGGCGACCGTGCGGGCCGTGATCCGGACGACCTCGACGGTGAGGGTCGCCGGCGTCAGCTGGACACGGTCGCAGGCGTAGTAGGTGACCGTCAGCGTGCCCACCGCCAGCTCGCGGGTCGGCTCGAGGGTGAGGTACGTCGACCCCGACGGCGTGGCACCGTAGCCGGGCTCGCCGTTGTCCGACCAGACGTGCACGCCCAGCCCGGCCGCGTCCGGCGCCTCCACGCGGCAGACCTGCAGGTTGCCGTGGTCGGGGTCGACGTCGTTGGCCAGGACGTGGACGTCGGCCTCGGAGGTGAGGGGGGTGATGGTGACGGTGTCGTCCGCCGTGACGGGCGCCAGGTCGGCCGTCGGCGCGGACGAGACCGGCGCCGCGGCCAGGCTCGGGGCCGGACCGACCGGGGTCATGACCAGGCTCGCGGTCGCCAGGGTCGTCACGAGCGCCATCGCTCGCCGGGTCATCATGTTCATGGGCTCCACAGGTCACGGACGTCAGGAGCCAGCACTGTAGGTCCGATCGGTCGTGGCCGCGGGCGAACCCGCGACGGTCCGGGACCGGTTCCGCGCACGTAGTGGGCTCGAGCAGAACCGCCCCGCACCCCTAACGGTCTGGGTAGTCCTGCTCGAGCCCTTCCAGCTCCCCCACGTCACGCGGCCAAGCTGGGTGGCGCTTCGCAGGGGACGACGGTCTGCGTGAGACCGGCCACAACGTACGTCCGGGACAGAGACGTTTTCCAGGGCCTGAGGACCCCATCACCCCTTTGAGTGCTTGTGGATCGATCCAAGTCCCAGCTAACCGACAGCTGAGCCGCTGGTCGCGGGTCCCGACCGCGTCCATGGCCCGAACGGGTCATGGCGGCATGGCCCGGTGGCGCACGAGGTCTGCTCGAAGGACTTCGCCGAAGTCCGGCACACCGGACGCCCTCCGGACATGCTGTGACCATGAAGGTGCGGGTGCTCATCGACGACGGCGGCAAGGACGGCCACCAGGCCAAGTCCTGGGTGACCGACCCGTCCTCCTACGAGGCGTCGCTGGACGCGATCGCCTCCGCCCTGCCGGCGGGGTGCCGGATCGTGGCGGTCTCCGTCGAGCGGGACGAGGTCCCGCTCCCCGCCTGAGTCGCTCGTGCGACCCCGCGATGAGTCCTGACCCCGCCACGGGTCTGCAGGGACATCACTCGCGCGCACGACCTGGGAGTCACCCTTGAAGCTGTTGCTCACCTCCGGCGGCGTCACCAACCCCACCCTCCGATCAGCGCTCGTCGAGCTCCTCGGCAAGCCGATCGACGAGTGCCACGCGCTCGTCGTACCGACCGCGCAGTGGGGCCACCCGATGTGCGGACCGGCGTCGGTGCGCGGCGTGGTGGCGGCCGAGCCCGTCCATCGCCACCTCACGGGGCTGGGCTGGGCGTCGTTGGGCGTCCTGGAGCTCACCGCGCTGCCCACCATCGGCGCGGACCGGTGGGTCCCCTGGGTCCGGGACGCTGACGTGCTCCTCGTCGACGGCGGCGACGCGACCTACCTCTGCCACTGGATGCGGGCCTCCGGGCTGGCTGATCTGCTGCCCTCGCTGCCCGACCTCGTCTGGGTGGGGGTGAGCGCCGGGAGCATGGTGATGACCCCCCGCATCGGGCCGGAGTTCGTCGAGTGGTCGTCGGCCCCGGACGACCGGACCCTGGGGGTCGTCGACTTCTCGATCTTCCCGCACCTGGACGCGTTCCCGTCCAACACCATGGCTGACGCGGAGCGGTGGGCGGCCGACCTCGGCGTCCCGGCGTACGCGATCGACGAGCAGACCGCCATCAGGGTCGTCGGGGACACCGTCGACGTCGTGTCCGAGGGGCGGTGGACCGCGTTCGGGTGAGGGCGTCGCTCGCGTCAGCCGCGCAGCGACGGCAGGTTGACGACGATCGCCTCCTGCGTGTTGCGGGCGATGACGACCACGGCCTCGACGTCGGCATCGTTGTTCTCCTCGCGGTGCGGCGTCCACGGCGGCACGAACACGTAGTCGCCCGGCGCGGGCTGCAGGCGCACCTCCTCCCCGGTCTCCTCGTCGAGGAAGACGAACTCCGGGTGGCCACTGACCACGTAGATCGCCGTCTCGGCCTCGCCGTGGTGGTGGTCGCCCGACCGCACCTGGGGACCGACGTGCGTCTGGCCCATCCAGAGCCCCTCGGCCCCCACCTGGGCGCCGATCGCGGCGAGTCGCTGCATGCCCGGGGTCTGGGCGGTGCCGCCGTCGAGGTCGGCCGCCGGGACGTGGCGCAGCGGGAGTCGCCGGGGCTCGAGGTCGGGATGGAACGCGTCGTGGCTCACGCCGTACGACGTTAGTAGCCGTGTCGAGTGGCTAGACGGACACCGGGAGCAGGGCCTCGGCGGTGAGCGTGACCGACCGCAACCGCGCCTCCGCGCTCGGCGCCTGGTGGGCCGTGATGAGCTCATCAGCCCCGACGTGGTCGCGGAAGTCCTCGAGGTAGCGCGCCACCTCGGGACCGTCGCCCACGGCGGCGTAGGTGAACATCTGGTCGACGTGCTGGGCGGCGCCGCGGCGCAGCAGCACGTCGGCCTCGACGTCGCTGAGGGTCTGGCCGCCACCGAAGAGGGTGACGGCGATGGTGCGACGGGCGGCCTGCAGGTTGGCCTGCGCCTGCTCGTTCGTGTCGGCGGCGACCACGTTGACACCGGCGATGACGTAGGGCGCGTCGAGCTGCGACGACGGCGTGAACTCGCGGCGGTAGGCGGCGACGGCCGCCTCGAGCGACTGGGGCGCGAAGTGGCTGGCGAAGGCGTACGGGAGACCCAGCGCGGCGGCGAGGTGGGCCCCGAACGTCGACGACCCGAGGATGTAGAGCGGGACGTGCGAGCCCTGGCCCGGCACGGCCGACACCCCGGGCACCCGGGACTCCTCGCCCAGGAACGCCTGCAGCTCCTGGACGTCCTGCGGGAACCGCTCGGAGGCCGACGGGTCGCGACGCATCGCGTGGGCCGTGGCCTGGTCGGAGCCGGGCGCGCGGCCCAGCCCGAGGTCGATCCGGTCGGGGTACATCGCGGCGAGCGTGCCGAACTGCTCGGCGATCGCCAGCGGCGAGTGGTTGGGCAGCATCACCCCGCCGGCGCCGAGCCGGATCGTCGACGTGTGGGCGCCGACGTGGGAGATCAGCACGCTGGTCGCCGACGACGCGATGCTCGCCATGTTGTGGTGCTCGGCGTACCAGACCCGGCGGTAGCCGTGCTCCTCCGCACGCTGCGCCAGGGCGACGCTCGCGGCGATGCTGGTGCCGACGGACTCCCCCTTGGCGATCGGGGCGAGGTCGAGCACGGACAGCGGGATGCGCATGGGTGATGGCCTTTCGGGTCGTCTCCCTGGGAGAACACCCCCGGGGACGGTCCTCTTCCCTCGTTCCCGCGTCAGGGCGAACCGGGCGGAGCCGGGTCGTAGAGGCCGGTCATCCGGCGGTCGGGGTCGAGACGGAGGAGCAGGGCGTCGGCGATCTCGGTGACGTGCCGCAGCTGCTCGGGGCTGAGCGCGTCCACCACCAGCGACCGCACCGTCTCGACGTGGCCCGGGGCCGCCGCCTCGACGACCCGGAGCCCCGCCGCGGTCAGCCGGGCGTTGGTCGCGCGCCCGTCGTCGGGACAGGGGAAGCGCTCGACGAGACCGCGCTCCTCGTGGCGTCGTACGACGTGGGAGAGGCGGGGCAGCGTGGCGTTGGTGCTGAGCGCCAGCGCGGTCATGCGCAGCGTGTGGTCGGGCGCCTCGGACAGCCGGCTCAGCACGAAGTAGTCGAAGTGCGTGAGTCCCGTGTCGCGGCGCAGCTGCGCGTCGAGCGCGGGCGGCAGCAGCTCGAGCACGGCGACCAGGCGCACCCAGGCACGGCGTTCGTCGTCGTCGAGCCACCGCTGCGTCATGACGCCACCCTAGACGTCAGTTGAAGGAACAAGTGAGTGCGGCTGAAATATTGGTTGTAGCAACAACTCATCTCTCCAGGAGCCCGTCTCGACCCGGGCCTCGTCCTGGTCCACGGCCCGCGCGACGACGACGAGCCGGCGGTGGTGCTCGACGGCTGACCGTGGGCGGTCCGGGCAGCATCCGGGTCGGCGTCGGGCCGGGCTGACCAGCTAGGTCACTGCTACCGGTCGCGGCCCCGACGGACGACCCCGCATCGGCAGCCACGCGACCACGTCCCGGATCACGGCGTCCCACAGACCCCACTCGTGGTCGCCGGGCCGGAGGTCGAGGACGACGTCGGCGCCCGCGCCCACCGCTGCGGCGTGGAAGCGTCGGGTGGCCTCCACGTCGGGGTCCTCGGTCCCGCAGGCGAGGTAGAGCGGCGGCAGCGGGGCGTACGCCTGCTCGAGCCCCGAGAAGAGGTCGTCGGCCGGCGTGACGCCGCCACCGAAGACCCGGTCGAACAGGGGACGCAGCTCGGGCCACCGCTCGGGCACCCGGGCGACGTCGAGCGCACCCGAGAGCGACGCCGCGGCGGCGTATCGCTCGGGGTGCCGCAGGGCCAGCTTGACCGCGCCGTAGCCGCCCATCGAGAGACCGGCGACGAAGGTGTCGGCGGGCGCGTCGGAGACCCGGACGAGCGACCGCACGACCTGCGGCAGCTCGTCGGCCACGAAGTCGAGGTAGCGGTGCCCGTGGACCTCGTTGACGTACCAGCTGTCCGCGACGGCCGGCATCACGACGGCGAGGCCGGCGTCGTTGGCGTAGCGCTCGACCGAGGTGTAGCGGGTCCACGCGGTGTGGTCGTCGGACAGCCCGTGCAGCAGGTAGAGCACCGGCGGCGGGCCGTCGCCACCACCGCTCGCCACCCCGATCTGGCCGCTGGTCCGCTGGGGCAGCACGACCGTCGCGGACACGCCCATCCCGAGGACCTCGGAGAAGAAGTCGCAGCGCAGCAGGGCCATGGTGGGTCCATCGGGAGGCGGACAGAGGGGGACGTCCTGTCAGCCTAACGACGCCAGGCTCCGCCAGTACGTCACGAGCTCGCCGAAGGCCTGTCCGGTCGGAGCGTCGAGCTCCGCGAGATCGAGGTGCATCTGCCGGTAGGCGTCCACGGCCTCGCCGGGACCGGGTCCCTCGCCCCGCAGGGATGCCTGGAGGCGAGCCAGCTGCAGCTGGAGCAGCCGTACGGCGAGGTCGCGCGTCTCCTCCCGGGTCCGGTCCTCCGCCCGCCGCACGGCCTCGCGGCGCAGCTCCTCGGGACGCGGCATCGCCAGTCGCTCGCGCGGGTGCGGGTGCGCCGGGCCACCGGCCTGAGGCCGTCGATGGTCCGAGCGGTCGTGCCACCCGTCCACCGCCACCCTGTTGAACCCTCGAGACATCCCTGCTCCTCTTCGTCGCAGGCCTCATCGGCAGTTTGGGTGGAGCACTTGAGGGTCCCGAGGGACACCCGGTCAGCTGTCGCGCACGAGCCCGTCCCACGACCAGCGCGGGATCGACAGCCCGTCGGGGACGTCGTCCGCGGACTCCTCGAACCGGTTGACCGAGTCGAAGGTGGCCCAGGCGAAGTAGTCGTGCAGCACCTGGCGGAGCGGGTCGCTCACGTCGAGGCCGACGTCGGCCAGGGCGGCGTCGAAGCAACCCACGGCCCGCTGCTCCATCTCGTCGTGAGGCCCGTTGCCGCTGTGCATCCGCACCACGCTCGACTCGTCGCCGTAGGCCTCGGAGAACAGGCCGGGCCCTCCCAGCGCCTCGCCCCAGTAGGCCGCGAGGCGTTCGCAGTGGTGGGGGTCGACGCCGTGGCGGAACGCGTGGCCCACCACGTCGTCGGCCACGACGCGCTCGTGCCAGGCCCGAGCGAGGCGCTCGAGACCTGCCTGGCCGCCGGCGGCGTCGTACACGGTCACCACGACCACGAGTCTCGCACCGGGCTCAGCGATCCGCGAGCACGTCACGCCAGGAGTGCGCGGGCTCGTAGCCGAGCAGGTCCCGCGCCTTGTCGATGGCGTAGAAGGTCTCGTCGGGCCCCATCTCGCGGCGCACCTCGACCCCGTCGTAGAAGCGGTCCCGCACCTCCTGGTTGGAGAGGGCGACCGACAGGTCGGCGTTGGCGACGTTGAAGACCTGGTAGCCCAGCCCGTCGGTCTCCAGGCAGCGCTGGGTCAGCTGGGCGAGGTCGCGGGTGTCGATGTAGGCGAAGACGTTGCGCCGGCGCAAGGAGGGCTCGGCCAGGAACGCCGGGAAGAGCTCGGCGTACTCGTGCGGCTCGATGACGTTGTTGATCCGCAGCCCGTAGACGTCGGTGCCGGTGCGGGCCTGGAACGAGCGCGCCGTCGTCTCCCCCGCCACCTTGGACATCGCGTAGGCGTCCTCGGGGACGGTCGGGTGCTCCTCGTCGACCGGCAGGTAGAGCGGTCGCCGCTCGCCCTGGGCGAAGCAGATGCCGTACGTCGTCTCCGACGAGGCGAAGACGACCTTGCGGATCCCGAGCCGGGTCGCGGCCTCGAGCACGTGGAAGGTGCTGAGCACGTTGGTGGCGTAGGTCCTCGTGTCCGAGGTGAGCAGGATCCGCGGCACCGCGGCGAAGTGCACGACCGCGTCGTACGACGGCGGCTCGGCCTGGTCGAGCTCGGCCATCGTGGCGAGCCCCGCCATCGCCGACCAGGTCTCGCCGGCGTCGGTGAGGTCGACCGTCAGGTCGGCGACGTCCGGGTGACCGAGCGGGACCAGGTCGGCGTTGGTGACCTGGTGCCCCTGCTCGGCGAGATGGGTCGCGACGTGCTTGCCGGCCTTGCCGCTGCCGCCGGTGAGGAAGATGCGCATTCAGTGCTCAACCACGTCGGCCCGGCGTTAGTCCCGCAGCAGCTCACCGATCAAGTGAGCCGTCTCCTCGGGGTCGAGCTCGAGGGCGTCCTCCCCCACCGCGAGCTCGCAGGTCACCCGCCCCGCCTCGCTCCCGGGCGACCACGGCGGGGTGAGCGCGAGGGCGTGCTCCTCGACGAACGCCAGCAGCCGTCGGTTGACCTCCTCCGGCTGACCCGCGGCGTGCAGGAGGAAGGTGCCGGTGTGCGGGACCGGCGGTTGGACGACGACGTGGTCGGGAAGGGCCGCCGCGAGCGACCGAGCCCAGCGCACGCAGTCGCCCATCAGCGGCAGCCGGTCCCGCAGCCCCACGAGGGCCGACACGGCCTCCGGCGTGGACCGGTAGATGGTGCCGCCCATCCGGCGCCGCCACCGTCGCGCCTCGTCGACGACGTCCTGCGGGCCGAGCAGGGCGGCCCCGGCCAGCCCGCCGAGCCCTTTGTAGAACGAGACGTAGACGGTGTCGGCGAGCGCAGCGATGTCGGGCAGCGACCGGCCGAGGTAGGTCTGGGCCTCCCAGACCCGGGCGCCGTCGAGGTGCAGCCGGATGTCGCGCTCGCGACAGGCGGCCGAGAGCGCCGCCAGCTCGTCGTAGGTCGGGACGAGGCAGCCGGCGTCGCGCAGCGGCACCTCGACCAGGACGGCGGCGAGCCGACCCGGCAGGGCCGCGAGGTGGGCGGCGGTGGCGACGGTCGGGCCGGTCGTGAGGTGCTCGACCTCCAGGTGCTGCAGGATCCGCGGGCCGTCGAGCTCGTGCACGAGCAGGTGGCTCAGGTCGGGCATCGCGACCCGGCGGCTGCCGGCCCGGTCGCACCAGATGCGCAGCGCGACCTGCTGGGCCATCACGCCCGAGGGGAAGAACGCCGCAGCCTCGGTGCCGAGGAGGCCCGCCACCTCGGCCTCCACGCGGGCGACCGCGCCGCGCTCGCCGTAGCCGTCCCACTCGTCGATGCCGAACTCGCGGCAGGCGGTCGCCAGGCCGTCGAGCACCTCGGCCGGGCTCCGGTGCCGGCGTCCCGCGACCGTACGGGTGCAGGAGCGCGACGCCGCGCGCACGCGGTCGACCAGGTCCTCGTCCATCAGCGCTGCTCCGGCTCCTCGGCGACGTCGTCGTCAGCCATCATGGCCCGCCGGCGACGAGGGTCAGGCGGAGGTCCCGGCCGACGATCCCACCCAGGCGCTCCGCCTCCTGCTCGATCGCCCCGACCGGGCGCCGTCGCTCGTCGAGCCACGTGACCGTCAGCTCGTCGTCCTTGCGCGCCCAGGTGCCGCGCACGACGCCGCCGACGACGACCGGGTTGGCCTTGCGGGTCATCAGGTCGCGCCGGGACGACGGCGTGACGTGGACGTCCTTGGTGCCCGGGCCGATGACCCACTGGTCGTGGCCGGGGAGGAACCGCACCGCCTCCGACGGACGCGCGGCCTCGAGCGCGTCGACGTCGTCGGCCAGGACGTGGGCCGTGGTGCCGTCGACGTCGACCGCCGCCAGCCGGTCACCGAGCCCGGCGAACCAGGACCGGAGCCGACGGCCGCCGGCGCTCAGTCCGTCGCCGAGCCAGTAGGAGACGTGGTCGTAGGTTGCCGGGCCGTAGGTGCGGAGGTAGGCCACGACCGCCGCCGGGCCGGCCTCGTCGAGGTCGGGGACGCCTCGCCACCTCGGGTTGGTGTCGAGGCGCTGGAGCGTGAGGCGCCCGTCGCGAGGCGGCCCCAGGCTGACATCGCCCTGCCAGGTCAACGGCTTGACCAGCGTTCCGGCGCCCTCGGCGAAGACCGCCTCGAGGTGCCGGTAGGCCCGGTCGCGGGTGAGGATGTCGCCGAGCTCGGTGACCGTGAGGGGGCCGTCAGCCACGGCCGCACGCACCGCGGCCCGGAAGTCCGGCCAGTCCTCCGGCGTCAGCCGGTAGTGCTCGACCCAGCTCGGCAGCTCCCACTGGCGACCGGCCGAGCGCAGGGCCAGGTAGATCCCGCCGTCCTCGGGCGCCAGGTAGTGCATCGACCCGCGGAACGCGAACGCCTTCACCACCTCGCCGGCGGCCAGCGCCGCCGCGAGCTCGCCCGCACGTGACGACTCCCGCCGGGTGCGCACCGCGAGCTCGGCGAGCGACCCGTCCATCGAGAGCACTGCTCCGAGCCGGCGTACGACGCCCGCCACCGGCTCCGACCCGACCGGGTCGAGCAGGTGCTTCTCCATCCGCCAGGCCAACGCCTGGGCCCAGGTCACGGCTGCCTCGGTCGACGTGCTCATGCCGGCAGCCTGACACCGGTCGCGGACGAGGGGCGTCCTCAGGCCGTGCCGCGCAGGAGGCCCGTGACGCCGTAGGCGATGCGGTACTTCTGCTTCCACGTCAGCTGGGCACCCTCGGGCACGTCGCCGTCGACGGTGACCTCGAGCAGCCGCCTGCCCTTGACGGTGAAGACGCGCACCACGCGGCTCTGGAGGTCGCCGGAGACCCGGAACCCGAAGCGGTCCTTGCCCAGTCTTCTGGGCACCGCGAGCGCGAGGATCCGCGCGTTGCCGTAGGCGGCGAAGTCGTCGACGTCGCCCAGGCAGTGGCGCACGGTCCGGCGGACCTTGCCCAGGAGCTGCCTGGCGGCGGCCTTGGAGCCCGTGACGAAGATCCGGGCCTGGAGCGGGGAGAAGCCGTCGTAGACGCTGGTGCCACCGCTGTACGACGCCTCGACGCCGAGCCGGTCGTCGACCCCGCTGTTGCTGCACGACGGCTCGTCGCCGTTGGTGTCGTACTGCGTCGGGACCCGGAGGTCGGCGCCCTGGCTGACCTGCCGCTGGACCCCGGCGAGCTCCGGGGCGACCCTGACGACGGGTCGTACCCGCGGGAAGTCGCTGCCGGTGACGGCGCGACGCCCGGCGTCGAGCGCGCCGGCCGAGCCGGCCGGGGCCAGCAGGCAACCCGCGGCGAGCGCAGCCGCGATCGTCGCCGTCAGCGCGCGTCTGGCAGAGGTCAGGGTCATCGGTGCTCCAAGGTCTGAGGAGGTCGGTCTCGCGGGGTGCGCGGAGGCACCTCGGGCACCCTGTCACCTGTCCTGGCGTCCGGCGCTAGTCATTCCGGGCCATTCCTCAGCGGCGCGCTAGGCTCGCGCGGTTCTCGGTCGTCGAAGAGGAGTTGTCGTGCGCGTACTGGTCACCGGCCACCTGGGCTATCTCGGGACGGTCATGGTGCCGGTCCTGACCGCCGCCGGCCACGAGGTCACCGGGCTCGACTCGGGTCTGTTCGAGGCCGCCGTGCTCGGGCCCGCCCCGGCCGACCCGCCGGCGATCCGCGTCGACCTGCGCGACGTCGGCGAGGCCGACCTCAGCGGCTTCGACGCCGTGATCCACCTGGCGGCGCTGTCCAACGACCCGCTCGGGTCGCTCGCGCCCGAGCTGACCTACGACATCAACCACCACGCGTCGTCGCGACTGGCGCGGCTGGCGCGCGAGGCCGGGGTGAGCCGGTTCCTCTACGCCTCGACGTGCTCGGTCTACGGCGCCTCGGGCACCGACGACGTCCTCGGCGAGGACGCGCCCATGCGGCCGGTCACTCCCTACGCGGAGTCGAAGGTGCGCGTCGAGGACGACCTCGTCGCCCTCGCCGACGACGACTTCACACCGGTCTCGCTGCGCAACGCCACCGCGTTCGGCTTCTCGCCGCGGCTGCGCGGCGACATCGTGCTCAACAACCTCGTCGGCCACGCCGTGCTCAGCGACCGGATCCTCGTGATGTCCGACGGCACCCCGTGGCGCCCGCTGGTCCACGCCGCCGACATCGCCTCGGCCTTCCTCGCAGCGCTCGAGGCACCTCGCGAGGTCGTTCACGCCCAGGCGTTCAACATCGGCTCCGACGCCAACAACGTCCGCGTCTCCCAGGTCGCCGAGGCCGTCGCCGAGGCGGTCCCCACGGCGACGGTCGAGATCACCGGCGAGGCCGGCGGTGACCCCCGCTCCTACCGGGTCGACTTCGCCAAGGTCACCCGCGCCCTGCCCGCGTGGAGCGCGCAGTGGTCGATCGCCGACGGCGCCCGCGAGCTCGTCGACGCCTACCGGCAGCACGGCCTGACCCGCGAGGCCTTCGACCGCCGCTTCACGCGCCTGGCCTGGCTCCAGGACCGGCAGCAGCGCGGCGAGCTCGACCCCGAGCTGCGGGAGCAGCCGGCGCGCTGACCGCGGCGGCGTAGTGCCGGTGGTCCAGCCCACCGCTGTCGGCAACGTCACCTGGTGCCGCATCCTCCGGCGCTCTTCTGGGCACGGGGCTAGCATCGCCGAGGCCCTTCCCCACGGGGGTGTGGACAAGCAGAGGAGAACGAGTGACTGCCGCATTGGCGTGCCGTCTGTGCGGATCGACGGAGCTGACGACGTTCGTCGACCTCGGCGCCTCGCCGCCGTGCGAGCTGTTCCTCACCGCGGCCGGCCTCGACGAGCCGGAGCCCACCTATCCGCTCCACGCGCGGGTCTGCGACCAGTGCCTGCTGGTGCAGATCCCGTCGCTCATCGACCCGGACGAGACGTTCACCGAGTACGCCTACTTCTCGTCGTTCTCCAGCTCCTGGGTCGAGCACGCCCGCCGCTACGTCGACGCGATCGTCGAGCGGGCGGCGCCGGAGTTCGTCGTCGAGGTGGCCAGCAACGACGGCTACCTGCTCCAGCACGCGGTGGCCCAGGGCATCCGGGCGCTCGGCATCGAGCCGTCGGCCAACGTCGGGCAGGCCGCGCGCGACAAGGGCGTCCCGACCGTCACCGAGTTCCTCGACCCCACGACCGCCGCGGCGGTGCGGAGCGAGCACGGCCCGGCCGACGTCGTGGTGGCCAACAACGTCTACGCCCACATCCCCGACCTGCTCGGCTTCACCGAGGGCCTGCGCCTCCTGGTCGCCGACGACGGCTGGGTCGTCATCGAGGTCCAGCACCTGCTCACGCTGGTCGAGCACTGCCAGTTCGACACGATCTACCACGAGCACTTCCAGTACTACACGCTCCAGACCGCGCAGACCGCGCTCGCGACCGCCGGGCTCGACGTCGTCGACGTCGAGCTCGTGCCCACCCACGGCGGGTCGCTCCGGCTCTGGGCCCGACCCGTCGAGGTCGGGCAGGAACGCTCCAGCCGCGTGGCCGACGTACTCGCCCAGGAGGCGGCTGCCGGTCTCGACACCGTCGCGGGGTACGCCGGGTTCGCCGACCGGGTGGCCCGCGTGCGCAACGACCTCGTCCGCTTCCTCGTCGAGGCCGCCGACGCGGGCAAGACCGTGGTCGGCTACGGCGCCCCCGGCAAGGGCAACACGCTGCTCAACTACTGCGGCATCCGCCCCGACCTGCTCGCCTGGACGGTCGACCGCAACCCCTACAAGCACGGACGCTTCACTCCGGGCACGCGGATACCGATACATCCTCCGGAGAGGATCGAGACCGACCGGCCCGACTACGTCCTGATCCTCCCCTGGAACCTGCGCGACGAGATCGTCCCCCAGCTCGCCTCCGTCGGCGAGTGGGGCGGCAAGCTCGTCGTCGCCATCCCCGAGCTGGAGGTCATCGAACCGTGAAGGTCGTGCTGTTCTGCGGTGGCTACGGCATGCGCATGCGCACCGGGTCGGGCGAGTCCGACGTGCCCAAGCCCATGCAGCTCGTCGGGCCGCGGCCCCTCATCTGGCACGTCATGCGCTACTACGCCCACTTCGGGCACACCGAGTTCGTCCTCTGCCTCGGCTACGGCGACCACCACATCAAGAACTACTTCCTCGACTACCGCGAGACCGAGTCCAACGACTTCGTGCTGCGCGACCGCGAGGTCACGATGACCGGCAGCGACATCGCCGACTGGACGATCCACTTCGTCCACACCGGGATCGACTCCCCCATCGGGGAGCGGCTGCGCCGCGTGCGCCACCTGGTGGAGGACGAGGAGATGTTCCTGGCCAACTACGCCGACGGCCTCACCGACCTCCCGCTCGACGTCATGGTCGACCGGTTCCGCGACAGCGACGCCACGGCCGCGCTGCTCGCCGTACCGCCGGTCGCGCCGTTCCACGTCGTCGAGACCGACGAGTCCGACCGGGTGTCGTCCATCAGGCCCGTGACCGACATGGCGGTCCACATCAACGGCGGCTACTTCGTGCTCAGGCCCGAGGTCATCGACCTGATCCCGCCCGGCGGCGACCTGGTCGGCGACGCCTGCGCCGCGCTCGCCACCACCGGCGGCCTGCTCGCCCACCGCTACGACGGGTTCTGGAAGTCGGCCGACACCGTCAAGGAGCGCAACGAGCTCGAGACGTCGTTCCGCTCGGGTGACCGTCCGTGGATGCTGTGGGAGAAGTCCGTCGCGCAGGAGCAGCCGAGCTGATGCGCTCCCTGGTCCCGGCGCACTGCGACGAGGTCGTCGTCCTCGGTGCCCACTGCGACGACGTCGCGATCGGCGCCGGCGGCACGCTGCTGACCTGGTGCCTGGCCCGGCCGGGGCTGCGGGTGCGGGCGCTCGTGCTCAGCGGAGCCGGCACCCCGCGCGAGGCCGAGGAGCGCACCGCCCTCGCGTCGTTCTGCCCGGGCGCCGATCTCGAGGTGACCGTGCTCGACCTCCCCGACGGACGACTGCCCGACCACTGGAACCGCGCCAAGGACGAGCTCGAGACCTTCCGCCGCACCTGCGAGCCCGACCTCGTGCTCGCGCCGTCGACGCACGACAACCACCAGGACCACCGCGGGCTCGCGCGGCTGGTGCCGACGGTGTTCCGTGACCACCTGGTGCTCGGCTACGAGATCCTCAAGGCCGAGGCCGACCTCGCGCAGCCGCTCGTCTCGGTGCCGCTGACGGCCGAGGTCCTGGCCGACAAGTGCCGGCTGCTGCACGCCGGCTACCCCTCGCAGCAGGACCGCACCTGGTTCGACGACGAGGTCTTCCGCGGGCTCGCCCGCCTGCGCGGCGTCCAGGCCGGGCACCGCTACGCCGAGGGCTTCCACCCCGCGCGGATCGTCGTCGAGCCCGGCGTACCGACGGGAGCCGCTTGATGAGCGCGCCCGACGAGCCCGACCGGCCCTCCGTCTCGTTCCTCTGCTGCGCCTACCGCACCGAGGACACCGTGGTCGAGACCATCGAGTCGGTGCGCGCGCAGACCCGCGACGACTGGCAGCTGGTCGTCGTCGACAACGGGCCGTCCGACGAGATGGCCCGCATCGTCGAGCCCTACCTCGCGGACCCCCGGGTCGTGCTGATCCGGCAGCCCAACGCCTTCGCCGCCGGCGGCGTCAACGCCGCGGGCCGCGCAGCCGTCGGTCGCTACGTCGCCGTCCTGCACACCGACGACCTGGTCGAGCCGATGTTCATGGAGCGGCTCGTGACGACGCTCGACGGGCTCCCCGACGTGCACGTGCTCACCCCCGACGCCCGCTTCCTGACCAAGACCGGCGTACGCCGACCGACCTTCCGCGAGCCCGTCCCGGCGGCCTACCGCCAGGGGGCGCCCGTCACGCTGCGCGAGATGGTCGAGGGCTGGATCCCCTACTACACCGGGCTGGTCCGCAAGGAGGTCTGGGACGCCATCGGCGGCTTCCGCCACGACACCCCCGCGGTCGAGGACCTCTCGTTCTTCGTCGACCTGCTGACCGCCGGCTACGTCCACCAGGTGCTCGAGGAGCCGCTCGCGCTCTACCGCGAGAGCGAGAACTCCGACTCCCGGGGCGCCCGCGGCGTCGAGGTCATGGAGGACTCGTTCGAGCGCGTCGTGACCGCCGCGGTCGACGAGATCGGCACCGCCGAGGACCGGGCGGCACTGGCGGTCGCTATCCCCCGCAGCCGGCACCGCCGCGCGACCGTGCGGGCCCGCCGCCTGCTGCTCGAGGGCGACGTGCCCGGCGCCCGCGAGGCCGCCGAGGCCGCCCTCGCCCACCGGCCCGACGCCCGCACCCGCGGCGTGGTCCTCGCCCTGCGCTGGGCCCCGCGGCTGCTCCTGCTGCTCTACCGCGTCAAGAAGGCCCTCCACCGCTGGCGCAGCCGGCTGTCGACCCAGGCCGCCCTGCACGAGCGCGACCCCGGCCAGCTCACCGACGGCACCAGCCGCGCCCCCGACAGCCCCGTCTAGCCCCGTCTAGCCCCCCACGCTGACCCGTCAGCAATTGCTGACGGGTCGGCGTCCGTCCGCGCTGACCCGTCAGCGATAGCTGACGGGTCAGCGCTCACTCGGGGTCGACGACGCGGGGGGCGGGGGTGAGGACGACCCAGCGGCCGCCGGCGGCCTCGACCTCGGGGAGGGCCCGGCGCACCTCGGTGAGGAGGTCGGGGAGGAAGAGGAGCACGCGGTCGGGGCGGCGGGCGAGCAGGTCGGCGGGGGTGACGATCGGGATGTCGGTGCCGGGGAGGCGGCGTCCGTGCTTGGTGGTCGCCGCGTCGGCGACGGCCGGGAGGAGCGAGGCGTCGATCGCGCCGTGGCAGAGCAGCGGCACCGAGCGGCCGGCTGCGCCGTATCCCATCACGCTGCGGCCGGCGTCGCGCTCGGCGACGAGCCAGTCCCGCAGGTGGCCGGTCGCGACGTCGGCGCCGTGCTGGAGCGTGCGGAGCACCTGAGGGTCGGTCACCCCGGCCGCCCGCTCGGCCGCGAGCAGGGACAGCGTCTCGTCGTCGGGCTCGGGGCTGGCCGTCGCGACGACGGCGAGGGTGCCGTGGTCCAGGGGGAACCGCCGCGCCCGGTGCACGCCGAGCCCGTGGCGACGCAGGGCGCCGTCGAGGGCGGGGAGGGACCAGTAGGCGAAGTGGCCGTGGCGCAGCTCGGAGAACTGGCCGACCGCGATGACCGAGGCGAGCGTGTGGAGCTGGAGCACCAGCGCGCCGCCGGGCCGGAGGAGGGCGACGCGGTGGGCGAGGGCGGCCGTCTGGTCGGCGTCGTGCAGGAGCCCGTAGACGTCGACCACGACGTCGGTCGAGCCCGCGGCCTCGGGCGCCCCCGGGGACAGCACCGTGAGGCCCGCCGCCTCGAGCCGTGGCACCAGGGAGCCACCGTGCGGGCTACCGAGCTCGACGACCCGCGTCCCCGCACCGAGTGGCACGTGGGCGGCCGCGAACGCCAGCGTCGCCTCGGCCTGCTCGGTCATCGACAGGGGCTCGACCACCATGGTCTGCTCCTCGACCGTGCCGGGGTCCTCCATCAGCTGGGCCAGCCCGCACGCACCGCACAGCCCCATCCGGAGCCGGTGCCGCTCGTCGGTCGACGGGTCGACCGACCGAGCGGGGAAGGTCTCCGCCGACGGCTGGTGACCGAGGTCGAGGACGACGTCGCCCACCTCGGCACGGCAGGACCGGCAGCGGACGGTCGGGTCCGGACCGGTCGTCACACGAGCTCGAACGGCAGGCCGCTGATCTCGAGCACCCGCTGGGACAGCGTGCCACGCCGGGTGCGCAGCACCAGCTCGGCGCCGGCGGTCCGGCCGTGGCGCATCGCGACAGCCAGCACCCCCAGCCCGATGCTGGGGAGGAAGTCGACGTCGCTCAGGTCGATGGTGGCCGAGCGCGTGTGGTCGGCCGTCGCCTGCGTGATCGCCGACTCCATCTCGGCGATCGACAGCTCGTCGATGATGCCGCGGAGTGCCAGGGTCGAGGTGGTCTCGTCGTACGACGCCACGAACGATGGAGCAGTCACGACGACAGGTCTACTCCCCGCCGAACCGGACAGCGAGGAGGGCGACGTCGTCGGTCGGCGTGTCGCCGACGAGGTCGTGCAGGACCAGGTCGAGGAGCTCGTCCTGGCTGCGCGCCGCGTGCCGGGTGACGGCCGCGAGGAGCCGCTCGAGACCCTCGTCGAGGGGCTCGCCTCGGCGCTCGACGAGCCCGTCGGTGTAGAGCAGCAGGCACGAGCCCGGGGCGACCGCCACGGTCTGGTCGCACCGGGGCGCGTCGGGGCTCATGCCGAGCATCGGGTCGTTGCCGTCGGCCCCGGTCAGCAGCCGCGCGGTCCCGTCGGGCTCGACGAGCACCGGCGGCAGGTGACCGGCGTTGGCCCACCGCAGCAGCCGCCGACCGTCACCCGACCCCGCGGGTCCGTCGACGAGCGGCTCGATCCGGGCGAGGACGGCGGTGGCGACCGTGTCGACGGCCAACCCCTCCATGGCGCAGTCGAGCTGCTCGAGCTCGCGCGCCGGCGTCCCGTCGTAGGACGTCGCGGACAGCCACGCCGTCATCCGCAGCATGCTGCGCAGCTGGCCCATGACGGCGGCCGCCTCCATGTCGTGGCCGGCGACGTCGCCGATCATCACGTAGGTCGTGCCCGACGGGGTCACGAGCGCGTCGTACCAGTCGCCGCCGACCTCCTCGCCTGCCCCGGCCGGGCGGTAGCGCGCGGTCAGCGTCAGGTGCGCCGGGCGCGGCAGGCTGGTGAGCATCGCGTGCTGGAGCGTCAGCGCCACGTCGAGCCGCTGCTGGAGCAGCTGGGCGCGGTGGACCGCCTGGGCCGTGTAGGAGGCCAGGGCGGCCATGTTGACCCGGTCGTGGTCGGTGAACTGGCGGCGACCGGGCCACAGCAGCGCGAGCACGCCGTAGTCGCGGCCCCCGAGACGGAGCGGGAGGAAGGCCCGGGCCTCGCCCAGCTGCTCGGGGTTGTCGAGGTGGGGGTAGGCCAGGTTCTGGGCGGCCCGCGACTCGTAGGCGACCATCTGGCGGCGGGTCAGGGCCTCGCCGAGGGGGTTGGTGCCGTCGAGCGGCAGCTCGCCCAGGACGAGGGCGTTGAGCCAGGTGTCGGAGTTCTCGACGTAGGTCAACGTCTCGGGGCGTGGCTCCGCGCGCACCCGCGACCGCATCCGGTCCTCGGAGGCGACGGGGGCGGCGTGGCCGACCGCGACGCCCGAGCGCAGCCACAGCCCGGCGTGGGAGCAGCCGAGCTCGGTCGTGCTGATGCGTACGACGGCGGCCGCGACGTCGGCGAGCGTCTCGGTCGCGGCCAGGGCGGTGCTCAGGGTGAGAAGCGCTCGCGTCTGCTCACCGAACTCCTCGGCGGACTCCCGCGCGATCTCGGCCTCGATGGCCCGCTGCCGCTCCGCGAGCTCGGCGGAGCAGGCGGCGGCGAGGTCCTCGAGGGTCTCGACGTCCTCGCGGGTCCACTCGCGCGGCACCGAGTCGATGGCGCACAGCGACCCGATGGCGCGGCCGGTGTGGTCGGTGACCGGCCACCCGGCGTAGGCCACGACGCCGAGGTCCTCGATCGCGAGGTTGTCGGAGAGCCGGGGGTCGACCCGCGCGTCGCTGATGATGAGCGGGCGCTCGTCCTTGACGACGTACTGGCAGAAGGAGTGCGACAGCGGCGTCTCACGCGAGCGCTGGTAGGCGTCGGGCAGGCCGATCGCGCCGACGAAGACCTGGCGGTCGGGCTCGACCAGCGACACCAGGCCGACCGGTACGCCGAGCAGGCGGCGGACCAGGCGGGCGTAGTGGTCGAACTCGCCGACCTGCTCGTCCCTGACGCTCATCCTCGTCCGTGCACCCTTCGAGCTCGTCCCGACCTGCGGTCGCCGACCGGGTGGCCAGTCTGCCGGAGCCGACCCAGTCGTACCGCCGTTCAGCCCGACAGGCCGTTGGGCGGGTCGTCGCCGAACCCGTGGTGGACGCCCCACAGCACGGCCTGCGGCCGGCGGGTCACGCCGATCTTGCGGTAGGCCGTGCGGATGTAGGTCTTCACGGAGTTGATGCTGAGGTAGAGGCTGCTCGCGATCTCCTCGTTGCTGAGACCGCGCGTGATCATCTCGAGCATCTCCAGCTCGCGGGCGGTGAGCCCGTCGGGCCGACGGCTCCGGCGACGGGCGGGCCCCCCGTCGTCGACGACGACCGTGTAGGGCATCCGGTCGCCCGCGCGGATCGCCTTGAGAGCGGCGACGAGCTGGTCGGCGGGCAGGTCCTTGGACAGCAGCCCGGCGGCGCCCTGGGCGCGCGCCTTCATGGCGGTGTCGGCGCGCACCGACCAGGAGAACGCGACCAGCGCAGGGCCGGGTCGTACGCCGGAGGGGCCGCAGCCGGCGGGGACTCCGTTGAGGGGGTCGTAGAGCACCACGTCGATCGCGGTCAGGCCGAGCGAGCCCGACGGAAGGTCGACCATCGTCACGTCGGGGCCGGCGTCGCGGACCATCGACGCCACACCCGCCATCACCACGGGAGCGTCGGCCGCGATCGCGATGCGCAGGGGCGCGGCCGTGGTGCTCCCCTGGGTCGAGTCGTCAGGAGGCACGGTGGGCGATCCCGGCGCGCTCGAGCTCGGCCTGCGCGGGTGATCCCTCGCGGGCGTGGAGCACGACGCTCGCACGGTCGTCCGACCCCTCGGAGGGGACGCGGACGAGGTCGCCCAGGACCCGCAGCCCCCCGGCTGAGATGGCGGTGACGTCGGTGAGGTCGAGGTCGACCGTCTGGGTGCGTCCTCGCGAGGCGAGGAGCAGGGCGTAGGTGATCTCGTCGACCTCGTCGTGGCCGAACTCGCCGCTCAGCCGGACCGAGCCGAGCTCGGTCTGGGTGACCTCGAGCGGCTCGGCCTCGGGCCAGCTCGCCCGGATCGGGACCCGGTCGATGGGCACGGGCCGCGAGAGGCGGTGGTGGAGGCGGGCGGACGTGCCCTCGGCGCCCGTGGTCACGGCGAGCTCGTCGACCAGGCCGGCGGCCATGGCGAGGCCGCGGCCGCGGGCGATGTCGTCGGTGGCGTTGCGCCACTGGCCGTGGTCGCTGACGTCGACCACGACGTGGCCGTCGGTCCCGTGGACGGCCCGCAGGTGGACGGTGCCCTGACGGCCGTCGCTGCCGGCGTAGGCGTGCTCGACGGCGTTGGACACGAGCTCGGCGGTGGCGTGGGTCAGGGAGAGGGCGTCCATGGACGTCGCGCCCACGGTCGTCAGCCACTCCTCGAGCTGGCGGCGGGTACGCCGGGTGGTGGTGTCGTCGATGGGGAGCTCGACGTCGAGGTCGGCCGGGACGTCGTCGGCCAGCTCGGCGACCACGACGATCACGGCGCCGCGCAGCTGGTCGGCTGCGGCGTTCTCGGCGAAGGCCGCACAGCTCGACGACGCGTCGCCGGCCACGCGGGTGCGGTCGAGGAGGGCGGTGGTGGTGTCGGTCGACGTCGGCGTGCTGAGCAGGACCAGGTCACCGGACTCGAGGCGCTGGTGGCCGACGGTGATGTCGCCCGAGGCACCCAGCGGGCCCCCGGCGGTGCGGGCGAGCCGACGGCTCGGTCCGTCGGTGGCGGCGAGCACGGGGGCGTCGTGGCCCGCGGTGGCGTAGGTCAGCTCGCCGGCGCGCAGGTCGAGCAGGGCCAGCACGGCCGTCGTCCCCTGGACGTCGGCGGCGTGGGCGGCGTGGAGGTCGCCGAGCTGGAGCGCGGCCACCGGGTCCTCGTGGCACAGGAGGCCGGCCCGCAGGACCGCGCTGATGCCGCCCGCCGCGGCGACGGCCGCCAGCCCGCTGCCCGGGACCTGTCCCAGGGCGAGGCCGACGCGGCCCGAGCGAAGCACGATCACGTCGAACCAGGCGCCGGTCGACTCACCCGGGTCGGCCGGCACCGAGAAGTGGCCCGCGACGTCGAGTCCGGGCACGACGGGCACCCCAGCAGGAAGGACCACGTCCTGCAGCGCTGCGATGAACTCGTCGAGGTCGTCGTCGTACACAGAGTCTTCTTACCAGGGGGTGGGGAGTGCGCCAC
Source organism: Nocardioides sp. (assembly GCF_030655615.1). Taxonomy (GTDB): domain Bacteria; phylum Actinomycetota; class Actinomycetes; order Propionibacteriales; family Nocardioidaceae; genus Nocardioides. The sequence goes on along the minus strand of NZ_JAURVJ010000195.1, from coordinate 8,761 downwards.
GAGGCGGCACCGGGCACGGTCACGATGTCAGGGGCGACCAGTCGGAGGCTCACCCGCGAGTCGATACTCCCACCCACTATCCTGCTCCCGTGGAACCTGGTCCCTTTGCAGCTGACTTCGACGCCTCCGCCTCCGTGCTGACCGTCACCGGTGAGATCGACGAGAACGAGGCGGTCGTCCTTCGCGACGCCATCTCGGCGCACTCCGCCGACTACTCGCGCGATCTCGTCGTCGACCTCACGGGGGTGCTCTACCTGCCCAGCGTGGCCGTCGGCGTGCTCGCCAAGGCGCACAAGCAGTCCACGACGGCCGGGCACCCGATCGACCTGCTCGCCGCCGAGGCGACGATCGCCCAGCGGGTGCTGCAGGTCTGCGCGCTCCCCCACCGCACGAGCTGACCTCGTACCGGCTCGTCCTGGGGCGGGCTCAGCCCCGGGTCGGGTGCAGGGTCAGCACCGCGATGTCGTCGACCGCCACGTCGTCCTGGTAGGCCAGCGCGGCTGCCACGATCGCGTCGCTCACGCTGGCGGGGTCGGCCGCCACGCGGCTGACGAGCCGCTGCAGGGTCTCGTCGCCGAGCAGCGCCCCGCCGCCCCGGCGGGCCTCGGTCACCCCGTCGGTGTAGACCGTCACGAACTCGTCGTCGGCCAGGTCGTGGGTGAAGGTCGTGAACCGCGCGTCGTCGAGGATCCCGATCAGCGACCCCGGAGACCCCAGCTCGACGACGGTGCCGTCGCGGTGGCCGAGCAGCGGCAGCGGGTGGCCGCCCGACGAGCCGGTGACCCGCCAGCCCCGGTCGCTCTCGCTGAGCCGCAGTACGACGACCGTGCAGAACTTGTCGGTGTCCTGCTGGTGCAGGCCGGCATCGAGCTCGTGCAGGAGGTCGGCGGGGTCGGCGTGCTGCATCGCGAGGTCGCGGACGGTGTGCCGGATGTAGGCCGTGACGGTGGCGGCCGGGATGCCCTTGCCCGACACGTCGCCGAGCACCACGACCCACTCACGGGGCGCGACGTTGAACACGTCGTAGAAGTCGCCGCCGACCTCGTCGCCTGCGCCCGCGGGGCGGTAGACGGCCGACATCTGCAGCCGCGGGATCACCGGCGGGACGGGCGGGATGAGTGTCTGCTGCAGGCTCCGCGCCAGCTCCACCGCTCGGCTCCGCGCCTCCTCCGCCTCGCGGGTCGCCCGGAGCAGCTCGGTCTCGTAGAGCCGCCGGTGCCGTGCCGGGAAGAGCACGACCCGTACGACGGCCGCCTCGCCGGCGTGCTCGCCGGAGCGGTCGAGGTTGGCGTTGAGGAGCACCGGGATCCGGGCCCCGCCCGCCGTGACGATCTCGAGGGCGACCTCGTCGATGCGCCCGCTCAGCTCGAGCGTCGGCATCAGGTGGGTGTCGTGGAAGATCCGCCCCGCCACGCTCCACATGCTCGACAGGCCGCGACCGAGGACGTCCTCGCGCGACCTGCCGACCAGCGCGAGGAACGCCCCGTTGGCCTCCCGGATGCGGCCACCGTCGCGGTCGAGGACGACGTAGGCCGCCGGGGCGTGCTCGAACAGCCCGGTCGGGTCGCCGGTCACGTGAGGACGAAGGCGCGGATGGCCGCGATCGTCTCGGACGGGGCACTCAGGTGGGCGCAGTGGCCGCTGGTCTCGATGACCTCGAGGACCGCTCCCGGGACGTGGTCACGGACGTAGGCGCCCGCGGACGGCGGTGCGATCGGGTCGTTGCTGTTCTGGAGCACGAGCGTCGGCACCGACACCAGGGGCAGGTCGGCCCGGTTGTCGCCGCGGAAGGTGACGCCGGCGAACCGGCGGGCGATGTCGGGCCGGGTCCGGCAGAAGCTCGCGTCGAGCTCGGCCCGCTGCTCCGCCAGCTCCGGTCCGGGCATCACCATCCCCGAGAGGGGCTCCTGCCAGCCGAGGTGGTTGCTGTCCATCAGATCGAGCAGCTCGTCGATGTCGGCCTCGGAGAACCCGCCGACGTAGTCACCGTCGTCGATGTAGCGGGCCGACGGGCCCACCATGACGAGGCGGGCGAACACGTCGGGCTCGGCGATCTGGGCGAGCACGCCGATCATCGACGAGACCGAGTGGCCGACGAAGACGACGTCGTGCAGGTCGAGCTCGTGGCAGATGTCGAGCACGTCCTGGGCGTAGCGCTCGAGCCCGGAGTAGGCGGCCTCGTCGTAGGCGTCGACGTCGGAGCCGCCCGAGCCGAGGTGGTCGAACAGCACGACCCGGAAGTCCTCGGCGAACACCGGAGCGACCAGCCGCCACATGGCCTGGTCGCAGCCGAAGCCGTGGGCGAACAGCATCGGCTGGGCGTCGACGTGACCCGTCACGCGCACCCGGTGACGCTCCAGCACTGACACGGCCACGACCCTAGCCTGGCGCGGGCGGATCAGCAGCGGGGCATCACCCGTCGGGGTGAGCGCCCTGCGGCGGCCTCAGCGGGTCAGAGATTGGTGGGGATGTGCATGACGGTGCCGCCGTCGACGACGAACTCCGAGCCGGTCGTGAAGGTCGACTCGTCGCTGGCGAGGAAGACGACGAACGTCGCCACCTCCTCGGGCCGGCCCGCGCGGCCGAGCGGGATCGGGATGAGGCCCTCGGGCATCTGGTCGGTGGCGGGGGTGCTGATGCGCCCGGGGTGCAAGGAGTTGCAGCGGATGCCGTGGGGGGCGAGCTCCATCGCGACGGACTTGGTCAGGCCGGTCAGGCCCCACTTGGAGGCGACGTAGCCGTGGGCCCAGGGGGTGCCGCGCAGCCCCTCGATCGACGAGGTGTTGATGATCGAGCCGCCGCCGGCGGCGATCAGCGCGTCGGCCGAGGCCCGGATGCCGAGGAACGCGCCGGTGAGGTTGACGTCGAGCATCTCCTGCCACAGCGACTGCTTGTAGCGCTGGAGCTGGCCGCCGTTGAAGATGCCGGCGTTGTTGAAGAGCACGTCGAGACGCCCGAACTCGGCGACCGTGAAGGCGACCGCGGCCTTCCAGTCCTCGTCGGAGGTGACGTCGAGGTGGACGTAGCGCGCGGCGTCGCCGAGCTCCTCGGCCAGGGCGGCGCCCTCCTCGTCGAGGAGGTCGCCGATGACGACCTGCGCCCCCTCGGCGACCAGCATCCGCGCGCTGGCCCCGCCGATGTTGCGAGCGCCGCCGCTGATCAGCACGACCTTGCCGTCCACACGTCCCATGCGGCGGACCCTACCGCCCGAAGTAGAACCTGTTCTAGATTCCGTCCATGACGATTCGTGTCGCCCAGGTCGCGACCGGCAACGCCGGGATGCTAACCCTGCGCCAGCTCATCACCGACCCCCGGTTCGAGCTCGTCGCGGTCAGCACGTCCAGCCCCGACAAGGTCGGCCGGGACGCCGGCGAGCTCGCCGGGCTGTCGGTGGTGACCGGGATCGCGGCGGTCGGCGACCTCGCCGCGCTGGTCGCCGCCGAGCCCGAGTGCGTCGTCTACTGCGCCATGGGCGACACCCGCCCGGTCGAGGCGACCAACGACGTCCGCGCACTGCTCGAGGCCGGCATCGACGTCGTGGGCTCGGCCCCCGGCACGCTGCAGTACCCCTGGGGCACGATGCCCCAGAAGGTCATCGACAAGGTCGAGACCTCGGCCCAGGCCGGCGGCGCCTCGGTCTACGTCACGGGCGTCGACCCGGGCTTCGCCTCCGACCTGGTGCCGCTCGCCCTCGCGTCGACCTGCCAGTCGATCTCGCAGGTGAAGTGCTACGAGCTGGCCGACTACGCGACGTACGACGGCGCCGAGGTCATGTTCGACCTGATGGGCTTCGGCGCCCCGGTCGACTCCACGCCGCTACTGTTCCTGCCGGGCGTCCTCGGGCTGGCGTGGGGCACGGCGATCCGGATGATGGCGACCGGGCTGGGCATCGAGGTCGACGAGATCGTCGAGCACTGGGAGGCCGAGCCGGCCCCCGAGAGCTATGACATCGCCGCCGGCCGCATCGAGAAGGGCACCATCGCGGCGCTGAGGTTCTCGATCAGCGGCCTGGTCGACGGCCACCCCGCGATCGTCGTCGAGCACGTCACCCGCACCCGCGACGACCTGCGCCCCGACTGGGCGCGCCCGGCCGCCGGCGGCGGCTCCTACCGCGTCGAGATCACCGGCGAGCCGAGCTATGTCGTCGACGTCGTGCCGAGCAGCGAGCACGGCGACCACAACCACGCCGCGATCGTCGCCGCCTGCGGCCGGATCGTGAACGCCATCCCCGACGTGCTCGCCGCCAAGCCCGGCATCGTGACCACCCTCGACCTGCCGCTGCCCACCGGGCGCGGCACCTATGTGGGGCCGGGTGGGCGCTGAGGGCTGGTTGCGGCTGTCTTCGGGTCTGATTCTTGTGGTTGGGGACCCACGTGGAGATTCACCGCTGAGGCGGTGAATCTCCAGCTTGTCGCTCGAAACTTCATGACAGAAGGAGGAGAAACACCGCTGAAGCGGTGAATCTCCACCACGTCGACCCTCAGGCACCGCCAGCAGGAAGCGCCTCGAGCAGGATGTCGGGGTTGTCGCGGGCGGTGACGTCGGCACGCCACTTGTCGACGAAGAGCGCCATGGGCGTGCCGTCGGAGCGGTGCAGCACCTCGACGCCGCGCTTGCCGACGAGCGCGGTCGCGCCGGCGTCGTCGGTACGACGGGCGACCTGGTAGTCCAGGCGGGAGAGCCGGATCGGCGAGTTGAACTCGTTGGTCATCCGCTCCTGGACGACCTCGAACTGCATCGGGCCGACGGCGGCGAGCACCGGGCTCTGGTCGCCGCGCAGGTCGGAGCGCAGGACCTGGACGACGCCCTCCTGGTCGAGCTGGTCGATGCCTTTGCGGAACTGCTTGTAGCGGCCGATGTCGGCCGCGGTCGCGGTCATGAAGTGCTCGGGGGCGAAGGTCGGGACGGGCGGGTACTCGATCGGCTCGCCGACGTAGACGGTGTCGCCGACGCGCAGGGCGGCGGCGTTGACGAGGCCGATGATGTCACCGGGGGCGGCGGTCTCGATCGACGAGAGCTCGCGGCCGAAGACGGCCTGGGCGTACTTCGTCGCGAACGGCTTGCGGGTCGAGGCGTGGGTGACGACCATGCCGCGCTCGAACGTGCCGGACACGACGCGGGCGTAGGCGAGGCGGTCGCGGTGGGCGGCGTTCATGCCCGACTGGACCTTGAAGACGAAGGCGCTGAACTCGTCGTCGACCTCGCGGAGCGACCCGTCGATGCCGGGCGTGGTGTGCGGCGCGGGCGCGAGGTCGAGGAGCAGGTCGAGCAGCTGGGCGACGCCGAAGTTCTGCAGGGCGGAGGCGAACATGACCGGGGTCGTCGTACCGGCCAGGAACAGCTCCTGGTCGTGGTCGGCCCCGTCGGCGGCCAGCAGCTCGTGCTCCTCGACGGCGTCCTCCCAGACCGGGCGGTCCTCGGCACCGACGTCGGAGGGCGGCATCCGCTTCTCGGGCGCACGGGTCGCGCCGCCGGCCGTGCGGGTGTACTTCACGAACTCGCCCGTACGCCGATCGAGCACCCCCCGGAAGTCGCCCGCCTCGCCGACCGGCCAGGTCAGCGGCGTCGGGCGCAGCTTGATCTGCTTCTCGATCAGGTCCATCAGCTCGAGCGCCGAGAGGCCGGGCCGGTCCCACTTGTTGATGACCGTGATCACCGGGATGCCGCGCAGCGCGCAAACCCGGAACAGCTTGAGGGTCTGCGGCTCGAGCCCCTTGCCGGCGTCGACGAGCATCACCGCGGAGTCGACGGCCGACAGCACGCGGTAGGTGTCCTCGGAGAAGTCGGAGTGACCGGGGGTGTCGACGAGGTTGACGACGTGGTCGCGGTAGTTGAACTGCAGCGCGGCCGACGTGATGGAGATGCCGCGCGCCTTCTCCATGTCCATCCAGTCGGACACCGTCGCGCGCCGTCCGCCCTTGCCGTGCACGGCGCCGGCCTCGGTGATCACCCGCGCGTGCAGCGCGAGCGCCTCGGTGAGCGTCGACTTGCCGGCGTCGGGGTGGCTGATGACCGCGAAGGTGCGGCGGGGGCGGACGTCGGACACCGCACGAACCTACCGGGCGGGCCGTCGGGAGCCGAAGTCGTCGCCGCGGGCGTCAGCCCTTGCGGATGCCGCCGTAGATCACCCGGCGCGCGATCAGGTCCTGCATGACGACGCGGGCGGTCCAGCCGGGGAAGCGCAGCTTCTGCCCCGACGGGAAGTAGATGTCGACGCCCTCCGGCTGCACCCCCGTCACCGACCCCCAGCGCCGACGCGGGGCCCGCATCCGCTTGAGCGGGCGGCCGGCCAGGTCGGCGACGATGTTGCGGGCCAGGACCTTGTCGGCGCGGTTGCGGGCCGAGGAGCGCAGCGGGTCGGTGGCGGCGACGTCGCCGATGGCGAAGACCCGCGGCTGCCCGGGCACCCTCAGGTCGGGGTCGGTCCGCACGAAGCCGTCGGCGTCGAGCAGCTCCGCCGGCAGCCAGCCGGTGTTGGGCCGCACCCGGCCGATGGCCCACAGCACGGCGTCGGCCTCGGCGGGCGGCTGGCCGGTGCTCCACGACACCGGGCCGCGGGTGATCTCGTCGAGGTCGAAGCCGTCGGGCACGACGGCGCGGTGGCCCGGGTGCAGGCCGACGCCGAGCTCCTCGAGCCGCTGGGAGACGTCGGCCCAGACCTTGCCGTGGTGGGCGGGCAGGGCGCGCTCGCCGGGGAACCAGAGGTCGACCCGCTGCTCGGGGAACGCCGTCGCGAGGTTGACCGCGCTGCTGACGGCCGCCGCTCCCCCGCCGACCACGGCGATCGAGGCGCCCCCGGCCAGGCGCTCGTGGGCCGCCCGCAGCCCGGCCTCGACCTCGGCCGGCGACTCCAGGCCGGGCCGACGCCAGAACCCGTTGCTGACGCCGGTCGAGATCACCAGCACGTCCCAGGGCTCGTCGTACGACGTGTGGTCGGGTCGGGTGACCGCCACCGTCCGCCGCTCGAGGTCGAGGCCGGTGAGGCTGCCGTGGACGAAGCGGGTGCCGTGCAGCTTGCGGTAGCGGGCGAAGTCGACGAGGTAGTCGCGGCGCCAGTCGTCGGGGCGCGCGAGCCGGATCCCGAGCTCCTGGCCGCTGACCAGCATCGGCTTGCTGGAGACGCCGACGACCTCGAGGTCGCGCCTGGCTGCGGACGAGCGGGCGAGCTGGATCGCGGTGAGCAGGCCGCTGTCGCCGAGCCCGGCGATGACGACCCGCGTCATCGCGTGGCGACGGGCGCGGTGCGCGCCTTGCGTGGGGGACGCGGCACGAACCGCGGCACCCGGTCGATGACGGCCTGATAGCTCGGCCGGCGCTCGAGGCTGCGCTCCTCCATCATCGGGATGCTGGCGAGCTCGAACAGCGCGAACATCGCGACGGCGCCCAGGCACACGAACGCCCAGTCGCCGGGCGAGGCGGCGAGGCCGAAGAGGGCGAGCGAGACCCAGAAGCCGAACTCGCCGAAGTAGTTGGGGTGCCGCGACCAGGCCCACAGCCCCTGGTCCATCGCCTGGCCCGGCTGCTTGGTGCGGGCGAAGCGGTACATCTGGCCGTCGGCGACGAAGGTGAGCAGCACGGACCCGACCCCGACGACCACGGCGACCGCGTCGAGCCAGCCGACGTCGCGGCCGGGCGCGGTCACGGCGACGTAGACCGGCACCATCGCCAGGAAGACCTGCAGCGTCGGGATCACGTGGATGGCGACGAGGTCGGCGACGGCCTCGGCCCGGCCCGCACGGTCGCGCAGCTGGGGATAGCGCCAGTCCTCGTGGTGGAGCCCCGGGAACGCATAGACCCAGTTGCCGGTCAGCCGCACCGCCCACAGCACGATGACGCCGAGCACCAGCCCGTTGCGGGTGTCGTCGACGGCGCCGTCAGCAGCCGCAGCCACCCACCAGTACGCCGCCAGGAAGGGCGGCAGGACGCTCCAGTAGGCGTCGTAGAAGCTGGAGTTGTGGTGCAGCCGGCTCGCGCCGAAGATCACCAGCGTGGCCAGCAGGTCGGCGACGAGGCCGTCGAGCCACAGCTTCCCGGTGTCGGGACCGCCGGCCAACCACGCCGCCCCGACCGCGAGCGCGATCGCGTAGGCGATGGCCACACGTGTCAGCGAAGCACCTTTGCCCATGCCCGGACGCTAGTCGACCGGACGGGTCTTGAGACCCCATTTCTAGAACAAGTTCTAGGAGATCCAGGCCGAAGGTCAGGACCCGGAGGCGCGGCGCTTCTCGTCCTGCTTCTTGGTGCGCTCGGCGCGCTCGGCGTCGGCCTCGCGGGCGATCTTGGAGTCGGCGGCGGTGCGGCCGGAGGTCCAGACGCCGGTGTCGTCGAGGTCGATGGTGCGGACCGAGCGACGGGCGGCGGGCTCCTTGCCGACGTAGGTCGGGAGGGTGACAGGCACCGGGTCCCAGTCGGTCGAGGCCGACGGGGCCGGGGTCGGGTCGGGGGTCGACGCGGTCTCGGGGGCGGTCTCGACCTCGACCTCGACCTCGGCGTCGACCTCGACCGCGACGATCTCGGCCGTCACCGGGTCGGCCTCGTCGTCGACCGGGGCCGGCTCCTCGACGATCAGCGGCAGCCGGCGGGCGGGGACGCCGGCGGCGCGCTCGCGGCGCACCATCCGGCGACAGGCGACGAGCCAGGCGACCAGGACGACCGCCGGGGCCGCGAGCCAGGTCCACGAGAGGGCGCCGAGCACGGCGGCGACGCCGACGACCAGGCCGGCGAGGAGGATCGTGAGGACCACGCGGAGCCGGCGCCGGGC
>NZ_JAURVJ010000019.1 GCF_030655615.1 Nocardioides sp. | reverse complement strand
CGGTCGCCGCGACCAGCGCCGCGGCGGTGAGGGCCAGGAGCGCGGTCGGACCCGCCACGACCCGCAGCGACCGGACCACGACGGGACCCCGCGTCACGTGCGCATCAGACGGCCCGGTGCCGGGCACGCACGAGCCGCCCGTCGGTCATCGCGTGGTGCTCGTCACACAGGTCGACGACCTCGGGGTCGTGGGTCGCGACCACGACGACCGACCCGGCGTCGGCCTCGGCGCGCAGCAGCCGCATGACCTGGCCGCGGGTCGTCGGGTCGAGCTCGCTGGACGGCTCGTCGGCCAGCAGCACCGGGGCGTGGACGACGAGGGCGCGCGCGATCGCCACCCGTTGCAGCTGGCCGCCCGAGAGCTCCTCGACCTGGCGGCCGCCTAGGTCGGCGAGGTGGAGGTCGGCGAGCGCCTCCTCGGCCCGGGCGTCGGCCTCGCCGGGCTTGACGCCGCGGGCCCGCAGGGCGACCGACACGTTCTCGCGGGCCGAGAGGATCGGCACGAGGCCGTAGACCTGGAGCACGAACGCCACCTCGGCCGGCGGGTCGCCGGTGCCGCGCCAGGTCGGCGTCCCGTCGAGCGTCACGGTGCCGGTCGTCGGCTCGAGGAGGCCGCCGACCACCGACAGCAGGGTCGTCTTGCCGGACCCGCTGGCCCCGGACAGGGCGACGAGCCTTCCGGGCTCGAACGTCAGGTCGATGTCGGCGACGATCGGGCGCCGGCCCACGGTGTAGCCGACGCCGGTGACGACGACCCCGCTCACGGCTGCTCCGGGGTGGTCGCCGACTGCTCGCGCGAGATCGTCAGCCGCTCGTCGTCGGTCTGCTCGATCCGCACGAGGGTGCCGGCGGGCCAGAGCTCGACGAGCTGGGTGGGCAGGTGGAGCAGGCCCTCCTCGCCGACGACGGCGTACTCCGAGCCCGACCGGCCCTCGGCGCCGATCCGGCCACCCTTCATCGTGATCGTGCGGGAGAACGTCGCGGCCACCTCGGCCTGGTGGGTGACGACGACGACCGTGGTGCCGAAGTCGGTGCCGATGCGGTGCAGGAGCGCGACGACGGCCTCGCGGTCGGCGTGGCCGAGCGCGCTGGTCGGTTCGTCGGCGAGCAGCAGGCGGGGGCCGGTCGCGACGGCGCAGGCGAGGGCCAGCCGCTGGCGCTGGCCGCCGGACATCGTCGAGACCGCCTGGTCGCGCTGGTCGGCGAGGCCGACGATCTCGAGCAGCTCGGTGGGGCGGGGGAGGTCGTCGCGGTCACCGCCACCACCGCCCAGGCGGGCGAAGCCGATGTTCTGCCGGGCGGTGGCGTAGGGGAGCAGGTTGCGGGTCGCGCCCTGCAGCATGGTGCTGACCAGCCGGGCGCGCACCCGCGCCAGCCGCCGCTCGCCGAGGCGCGAGATCTCCTCGTCGCCGAGGAAGATCCGGCCGGCGCTGGGCCGCTGGATGCCGCCGAGGAGCGTCAGCAGCGTCGACTTGCCGCAGCCCGACGGGCCGAGGAACGCGACGCGCTCGCCGGCCCCGATCGTCAGGTCGATACCGCGCAGCGCGACGACGTCGTGGCCGGCGAAGGTGCGGTAGAGGTGGACGACGCCCTCGCAGCGGACCTCGACCCCCTGCGGGCCTGACGGGCCCGTCGTACCGCCGCCGAGGTCCCAGGGCTGGTCCAGGTCGACGGAGGGCACCGCGACATCTGATCCCGCGGGTGCGCACGACGACAAGGGACGCGCCCGAGCCGTTATCGCGTCGTGACCGGCCCTTGTCGGTGTCGTGGTCCTGCGGAGGTCAGACCACGTAGAGCGTGACGAGGGATCCCCGGGGGGCCTGGCTGCCGAACTCGGGGTCGCTGCGGCTGACGTAGCCGAGGCCGAAGCCGCCGGGGGCGTCCTCGAACGCGACGTCGAAGCCGGCGCCGCGCATGGCGTCCTCGGCGGCCTCGACGCCGAAGAGGTAGACGTCGGGCACCTCGACCAGCTCGGGTCCGCGGGAGACCACGAACTCGATGACGTCGCCGCGGTAGTGGGGCCCGACCGCGAGGGGCTGCTCGACCACGTTGCCCTCGGGGACCTCGTCGTCGTAGGTGCGACGGGAGACCTTGGCGACCAGGCCCTTGTCCTCGAGCGCCGCCTCGGCGCGCTCGAACGGCTGGCCGACCCAGTCGCCGACCTCGATCGGCCGGCGGCCCCGGGAGATCACGAGGTCGACGGTGGTGCCGGGCTCGAGCTCGGTCCCGGCCTGGGGCTTGCTGGCGAGGACGGTGCCCTCGGCCACCTTCTCGGAGTAGCGGCCGACGCTCTCGCCGAACTCGAGCTGCCGCTCGAGCAGGGCGTCCTGGGCGGCGTCCTCGTCGAGACCGCGGACCTGGGGGACCAGCAGCTCGCCGAGGGAGAGGGTGAGGGTCACGGTGTCGCCCGGCAGCACCTGGGCGCCGCCGGGCGGATCGGCGTCGACGACGGACCCCGCGGGCAGGTCGGGGTCGTAGACGGCGTCGGCGTAGGCCACCTCGAGGTCGGCGTCCTCGAGCGAGGCGACCGCGGCCGACTGCTCCTGGCCGAGGACGGTGGGGGCGACGGTGTAGCGGGCCCAGCCGTACCAGAAGGCGCCGCCGCCGACGGCCAGGGCGAGGACGAGGGCCAGGACGAGCAGCAGGGGTCCACGCCGGCGCCGGCGGGTGCGCTGCCGGGGGTGGGGAGGCTCGGAGGGGGCCGCGGGCCGGACGATGCGCTGGGGGAGCACGGGCGGGGGCGGCGTGCGCTCCGGGGCCGGGGGCGGCGGGGCGAAGAGGGGCAGCGCGGTCGTCGGCTCGCGTCGGTCGAGCGGCTCCCACTCGTGCCCGGACAGCTCGTCGAGGTCGGTGGTGCGGTGGCCGACGTAGGGAGTGAGGTCCTGGGTCAGCTCGGGGTCGTCGCGCAGGCCGTCGGCGAGCGCCTGGCTGACGCGGTGGACCTGGTGCAGGAAGACCGCCGCGTCGGCCGGCCGGAGGGTGCGGTCGCGGGCGGTCGCGCGGGCCACGAGGGCGTCGACGTAGGGCGGCAGGTCGGGCTGGCGCTCGGACGGCGGCGGGACGTCGTGGTGGACGTGCTTGTAGGCGACGGCGATCGGGGTCTCGCCCTCGTGGGGCTTGACCCCGGTGAGCAGCTCGTAGAGGAGGACGCCGGCCGCGTAGACGTCGGCGCGCTCGTCGGCGCGGCCGTCGATGACCAGCTCGGGCGCGAGGTAGGACACGGTGCCGATCAGGACGCCCTGCGTCGCGGTGTGCTGGGTGTCGGCGCTGACCGCCTTGGCCAGGCCGAAGTCGGCGACCTTGACCCGCCCGTCGTCGGAGATGAGGACGTTCTCGGGCTTGACGTCGCGGTGGATCAGCCCGGCGCGGTGGGCGGCGGCGAGCGCCGAGAGCACGGGCTCGATCAGCGCCAGGGCCCGGGCCGCCGGCATCGGGCTCTCCTTGGCGATCGTGTCGCGCAGCGTGTGGCCGCTGACGAGCTCCATCACCAGGAAGACGGTGCCGTCGTCGTCACCCTGGTCGTGGACCGCGACGACGTTGGGGTGGGAGAGCCGGGCCGCGGCGCGCGCCTCGCGGACGAACCGCTCGGCGAAGTCGCGGTCGCTGTCGGAGTCGGACAGGCCCGCGTGCATGATCTTGACGGCGACCGTGCGGTCGAGCCGCACGTCGAGGGCCTCGTGGACGCTGGCCATGCCGCCGCGCGCGATCCGGGGCCCGAGGCGGTAGCGGCCGTCGAGGAGGCGGCCCTGCAGCGGGTCGGCGGGTCGGCCGTCGCCACGACCGGCCGGGCGCGCCTCGCCTGCGCCGGGGCGTGTCTGCACGTCGACCCTCCTGTCCGGCGGGGGAAGTCACCGGGGAGCCCATCGTACGGGGCCCGACGGCGGCCGGTCGGGTCCTCCGACCTCGGCGTGGCGTGCAAAACTGCAGCCATGTCCGACGCGTCGCCCGCCCAGCCCACCCCCGAGCCGACCCTGGCCGAGAGGGACCTGGCCGCGCTCGTGCCCGACTGGATCGACTGGGCCGAGGCCGCGCGCCGCCTCGAGGTCACGGTCGCCAAGGTCCGCACGATGATCCGCGACCACGAGCTCGCCGCCGCCGTACCCTCGCCCGGCGCCGGCCAGCAGGTGCCCGCCGACCTGATCCAGGACGCGCTGCCCGTCAAGGGACTGCCGGGCCTGCTCACCGTCATGCACGACAACGGCTACGACGACCGCGAGTGCATCGCGTGGCTCTTCCTTGACCAGGACTTCCCGGGCCGCGCGATCGACGCGCTGCGCGAGAACCGCGGCACCGAGGTCAAGCGCCGCGCCCAGGCGATGGCGTTCTAGCGGCAGTGGCGGGCTGAGGCGTGGTCATCTCCCGGGTGCCACCGCGGCCTGACGGGTTCGTCCCGCGGACGTCGGGTGCGCTGGCGCTGCTGCTGGTGCTCGCGGTCGTCATCGGGGTCTGGCTGCTCAACGGGCGCGACCCCGGCACGGGCACCGACCCCGGTACGTCGGGCGGCTTCACCAGCGAGCCGACCCAGACCGTGCCGCCCACCGCGGACGCGACCCCTTCGGTCGCGAGCGCAGACCTCCCGGAGACCGACCCCGACAGCGGGCTGCCCGTCGTGGCGCTGGCCGTGCTGCCGGTGGAGGCCGCCGACACCGTCGACCTCATCGACAGCGACGGGCCGTTCCCCTACGACGAGGACGGCTCGACCTTCGGCAACTTCGAGGGGATCCTGCCTGACCACGAGCGCGGCTACTACGCCGAGTACACCGTCGACACCCCCGGCTCCGGCGACCGCGGCGCGCGGCGGATCGTCGCCGGCGACGAGGGCGAGCTCTACTGGACCGAGGACCACTACGACTCGTTCGAGCGGATCGCGCGATGAGGCGCGTGATCGAGCTGTGAGCGGCCTCGCGGCCCTGCTCGCCGGCCGCTCCGAGCCCGGCGCCTACCTGTGGCACGCCACCTACGACGTCGACGACGTGCGGCACACCGTCGAGGCCGCCGGTCGCCCCTTCGCCCACGTCGACGGCGCGCTGGTCGAGTCGGTGCCCGAGCTGCACGGCGCGCTGGCGGCGGCCCTCGGGTTCCCCGACTGGTACGGCCGCAACCTCGACGCCCTGGCCGACTGCCTGCGCGACGTACCCGCCGACACGGTGCTGCTATGGGACGCCTGGGCGGGCGCCGCCCGCGCCGAGCCGCGGGTGTTCAAGATCGCGATCGGGCTGCTGGCCGCGCGGGTCAGCGTGCTGCTGCGCGGCCCGGGGCCCGAGCTCGGGCTGCCGTCGCTCGACTGAGCGGGGCGGGGCGGGTCGGGCGCGGGGCGGGCGCCGGCGGGGCGGCGGCGGCCGGGGGTTCGGGGCTTGTCCCGACGGTTCTGGGGTGTTGCAACGGCCCCGAAGTGCCGGATTACCCGGTGCACCGGGTATTCCTGCCGACGCCTACACCACCCGCTGCGTGACCGCCGCCGCCAGTCCGCGCAGCACGTCGGTGGCGTGCGGGTCGAGACCGGCCCGGTCGAGGGCGGCGACGGCGGTGGACGCGAGCTCGGCGATCATCGCCTCGACGCGGGCGTGGGCGCCGCTGGCGTCGATGACCTCGCGCAGCCGCTCGACCTCGTCGGCCTCGAGCGGGGTGCCGAGCGAGCGGTCGAGCAGGTCCGCGTCGGCCGGCGGGGCGGCGTCGAGGGCGAGGGCGACCAGGACGGTGCGCTTGCCCTCCACGAGGTCGTCGCCGGCGGGCTTGCCGGTGGTCGTGGGGTCGCCGTAGACGCCCAGGAGGTCGTCGCGGAGCTGGAAGGCCTCGCCGAGGGGGAGCCCGAAGCCGGTCAGCGTCGTCAGGACGTCGGGGGACGCGCCGGCGAGGGCGGCGCCGACGTGGAGGGGGCGCTCGATGGAGTACTTGGCCGACTTGTAGCGCAGGACGGTCATCGCCGCGTCGACGTCGGCGCGGCCGCGGGCCTGGACCGAGACGTCGAGGAACTGCCCCGCGATCACCTCGGTGCGGCACAGGTCGAACACCTCGAGCGCGGGTCCGACACGGTCCCAGCCGAAGCCGCAGCGGCGCAGCAGCTCGTCGGCCCAGCCCTGGAGCAGGTCGCCGAGCAGGATGGCGGCGGCGGCGCCGTACTGCTCCGGGTCGCCGCGCCACCCGGCCGCCCGGTGCTCGCCCTCGAGGGCGCGGTGGGTGGCGGGGCGTCCGCGGCGGGTGTCGGAGGCGTCCATCAGGTCGTCGTGGGCCAGGGCGCTCGCGTGGAGCAGCTCGAGCGAGCCGCACGCCCGCATCAGCCAGGCGTCGTCGGCCTCGGACAGCCGGGGCTGCACGGCGCGGAAGCCCCAGTGGCAGAAGGCAGCCCGGAACTTCTTGCCGCCGGCCACCGCGGTCCGCGTCTCGGCGAGCAGCCGATCGGCGTCGGGACCCAGCGGGGCGAGCAGCGAGGCCTGGCCGTCGAGGAACGTCGCGAGCGTCGCGTCGAGCGCCGTGCGGAAGGTCGCGCCATCGGGGGACCGAGCCCAGTCACCCGTTCGAGGTACGTCGCCGATGCCCACGCTTCGAGGCTAGAGCCATAAAGTTCGGGTCATGGCAACGGGTCGCGGGGTCAGCATGGCCGAGCTCATCTCGAGCGGTCAGCGCTCCATCTCCTTCGAGTTCTTCCCTCCCAAGGACGAGGCGGGGGTCGAGCGTCTGTGGCGCGCGATCACCGCGCTCGAGCCCTACCAGCCGACGTTCGTGTCGGTGACCTACGGCGCCGGCGGCGCGACCCGCGACACGACGGTCGAGATCACCGGGCGGATCGCCCGCGAGACCTCCCTGACCCCGGTCGCCCACCTCACCTGCGTCGGCCACACCCGCGAGGAGCTCGAGCAGATCCTCGACACCTACGTCGACGCCGGCGTCCACCACGTGATGGCCCTGCGCGGCGACCCGCCCGAGGGTCCGCGCGCCGAGTGGACCCCGACCGAGGGCGGGCTCACCTACGCCCTCGACCTCGTCGAGCTCGCCCGCTCGCGCGGCGACTTCCGCATCAGCGTCGCGGCCTTCCCCGAGGGCCACCCCAACGCCGCGTCCCGCGACGCCGACGCCGACGTGCTCGTCGCCAAGGCCCGCGCCGGGGCGGAGTACGCCGTCACGCAGATGTTCTTCCGCGCCCAGGACTACTTCGACCTGGTCCAGCGGGTCCGTGACCGGGGCGTCGACATCCCGATCCTCCCGGGCATCATGCCCATCCTCAACCTCAAGGCCATCCAGCGGCAGGGCGAGCTCGTCGGCACCGTCGTGCCCGAGGAGATCGTCGCCCGCATCTCGGCCCACGAGGACCCCGCCGCCGTCCGCGCCGAGGGCATCGCGATCGCGGCCGAGCTCTGCGAGGAGCTGCTCGCCGGCGGTGCGCCGGGCCTGCACTTCTACACGCTCAACTACTCCAAGGCGACCCTCGAGATCTTCGAGCGGCTCCAGATCACGGTCTGACCGACCCGCCCGTCCTGGACTAGCGTCGGGACATGCTGAGCACCCGCACCGTCACCACCACCGGCCACGGGTCGGTCTCCGTCCCGCGCGACGCCGCCGTCCTCAGCGTCGCCGCCGTCCACCGCGCGGCAACCCTGTCCGAGGCCCTGGCCGGCGCCGAGTCCGCGCGCGCCGCGGTCGTCGCCGTGGCCCGCACCCACGTCGACCCGAGCGCGATCCGGACCCAGGGCCTCGCCACCTGGCCCCGCCACGACGACGCCGGCCGCACCGCCGGCTACGAGGCGCGGCACTCGCTCGAGGTCCGGTGCGCGGGGCTCGAGGTCGCCGCGGCCCTGCTCCAGCAGCTCGCCGACGAGGCCGGCGACCGGCTGTCCGTCGACGGCGTCTCCCTGGCCTCGACGCCGAGCGCCGACCACCTCGCGGACGCCCGCGAGGCGGCGTACGCCGACGCGACGAGCCGCGCCGAGCACCTCGCCCGGCTCGCCGGCACCACCCTCGGCGCGGTCGTGTCGGTGACGGAGGGCGTCGCCTCGGGGCAGGTCCCGTTCGCGCGCGACGCGGTGGCCGCCTCCAGCAAGGCGGTGGTCGGGTTCGAGGGCGGCACGGAGGACGTGTCGACCGCGGTCACGGTGACCTGGGAGCTCGGCTGAGCGGGTCCTGACCGGGTCCAGCCGTCAGGCCGGGCCCACCGCGCCCGCGACCAGCGCGGCCCCCAGCCCGACGTAGGCCAGACCCGAGCCCGGGGTCGCGTGCGCGCCGGCGGCGTAGACGCCGGCCACCGGGGTCCGGGGTCCGAGCCGCTGCCGGACGGTGCCGCGGCCCTGCCACAGCACGCCGTAGGGCGAGCCGCCCCACGCCTGCACCGTGTCGTACGGCGTCCGGTCCACCCGGACGGCGACCCGGTCGCGCACGTCGAGGCCGACGCGGGCGAGCACCTTGAGCATGTCCTCGGACAGCCGGCCGCGGCCCTGCAGGGTCCAAGCGGTGTGGCCCGGGGGAGCGGTGCCGCCGGGTCGCACCACCACCATCGGGTCGCCGTGCACGACCGTCTCGACGTCGATCCCGAGGTCGCCCTCGAGCCCGAGGTGGGTGATCACGGGCGGCAGCGACGGCATCGTCCGCTCGACGAGGGGCGCGAGCGTCGGCAGCCGTCGCGGGTCGATCGCGCACACCACGACGTCGGCCGCGACCTCGCCGAGCCCCGTGCGCACGGCGGCGACCCGGCCGTCTCGGACGACCAGGTCGAGCGCGGGGCTGTCGAGCAGGACCGTGACGCCGCGCGTCTCCAGCCGGGCGGCCAGCAGGTCACGGAGCCGGTGCATGCCACCGGGCATGGTCCAGGCGCCGAAGAGCTGCTCGAGGTAGGTCGTCACCCCGGCCCAGGTGGGCACGTTGCGGAGGTCGTGGCCGTCGGCCGCGAAGAGGTGCCCGGCGACTGTCGCGGGGCGGTCGTCGCGGAACGCCCGGCGCAGCGTCTTGTGCAGGTGCTCGCGGCCGTCGAGGATCGCCGACACCTCGCGCGGCAGCCGGTCCGGCGTCCAGGGCTCCTCGAAGTAGTGGCGCCGGAGCACGTCCCACACCTCGGCGTACGGCGTCACGTAGGCGTCCCACGCCTCGCCGAGGCCCCGGCCGAGCTCGTCGAAGGCCTCGACCTGGGCGCGCCGCGAGCCCGCCGGCAGGCGAAGCGCGCTGCGGTCCTCGAAGCGGTGCTCGCGCACGATCGGGAGCGGCGTCAGCTCGTCGCCGGTCTCGACGCCGAGCTCGGCCTCGAGGGCCCGGCCGGTCTTGCGGAACAGGTCGCGCACCACGGCCGGCACGTGCAGCATCGTCGGCCCGGCCTCCCAGGTGAAGCCCTGGGACTCGACGGTCGTCAGCGCCCCGCCCAGGCCGCTCGACGCCTCGAGGAGGGTGACGTCGTGGCCGAGCTTGGCCAGCCGCGCCGCCGACGCGAGGCCGCCGTACCCACCGCCGACCACCACCACCTGCGCCACGCCCCGGAGCCTACGGTGAGGGGGTGGGCGTCGGACGGGTGCTGCTGGTCTGCGGGATGCCCGGCGCCGGCAAGTCCACGCTCGCGCGACGGCTCGCGGCCGAGCGTGACGGCGTCCTGCTGTGCCCGGACGACTGGTTCGTGGCACTGGGGCTCGACCCGCACGACGCTCGGCGGCGTCGCGCGTTCGAGCGGCTGCAGGGCGCGCAGGGCCTCGACCTGGCCGTCCGCGGGCTGACGGTGGTGTTCGACTTCGGACTGTGGACCCGGCCCGACCGACGCCGATGGCGTGACCGGGCACGCTCGGCCGGCGCGGCCGTGGAGCTGCACGCGCTCGACGTACCGCTCGTGGAGCGGTGGCGGCGCGTCGAGCGGCGCAACGCCGAGCCGGGCGCGGTGGTGATCAGCCGCGGGCAGCTCGAGTCGTTCGAGCGGTGGTGGCAGCCGCCGGACGCCGACGAGCTCGCGTCGTACGACGCCCCGCCCGGCCCGTCACGTCCGTAGGTCGGGCGCGGCCTCGAGCGCGCCGAACCCGGTGCCCGAGGTCGCGTCGAGGTGCGCCAGCAGCGCGACGTTGAGGGGCGCCAGCCGGTCGCCGGGGGCGAGCAGGCGGCAGGGGTCGAGCTTGGCGAAGAACCCGCCGGCCACGTCGGCGGCGACGAGCGTGGTGCCGGTCGCGACGCCGTCGGCGGCCCGCTCGAGCCGGCCGTCGCGGAGGACGACGTCGTGGGCGGACGTGCCGCCGACCGAGACGCCCTGGGCGTGGGTGGAGGGGCGACCGGAGCGCTGCGCGTCGATCAGCGGGAGCACCGACTCGACCTCGTCGACGGTCAGTCCGGGGTCGAGACCCAGCAGCAGGTGGTCCTGCAGGAGCGTGAAGAACGCCGGGTCGACCTGCGCGACCAGGGAGACCCCGGCCGACGCCCGGGTGTTGAGCTCGGTGGGGCGGAACCCGTCGGCGGTGAGGACGCCGTCGATCCCGAACGCGCCGCGGTAGCCGTGCGCGGCGGCGAGGTGGTCGCCCACGCGTCGCGCGGCCGACCGCATCTCCTCGCGGTCAGCCGACGGCGGGTCCCACCAGGTCGAGAGACCGCCGGGGACGAAGGTCCGCGTCGCGGGCCGGCGCAGGGTCGCAAGCTCGACCGGCCGGAAGACGGCGGTGCCGCCGGCGCGGGGCCCGAGGACGGTCCCGTGGATCGAGCACGGCACCCCGTCGAGGAAGGGCATCACGCGCACCCGGTCGCAGCGCGGCGCGAAGAACGCGTAGGCCGCCGCGCGGTCGCGCTCGTCGACGACCCAGCGCACGTAGTCGCCGCCGCCGTTGACCCCGTCGCGGGCGTCTCCGCTCCACACGACCCCGAGCCCGGTCGCCGGATCGGCGAGAGCAGTGCTCGCGTCGTCGAGGGCGGCGGCGTCGATCTCGCAGACGCGGTACGCCGCCCGCTCGACCCCGGCGGCGTCCCAGACCTGGTCGGCGAGCAGCTTGTCCTCGAGCGCGAGCCACGCGGCCGGCCGGCCGCCGGTGACCTGGCGCCCGAGCACCGGCTCGTCGGTCACGACGAAGGGCCGGGTGTGCCACAGCGCCCGGCGTCCGGGGTCGAAGGCCTCCACCGCGGCGACCACGTCGGGCGGGAGCGAGCGGGTCGCACGGTCGAGGACGCGGACCTCGTCGGTCAGCGAGGCCGTCGGGGGCAGCCGGACCGGGACCACCGTGCAGTCGCCGGGGCCGGGCACGGGGCCGGCGCCGGGGCCGGTCGCGAGCACCAGGACGGGGCAGCCGAGCGCCCGCAACCGAGTCACCAACGTGGTGTAGCCCGCCAGGACCCCGGGTCCGAGGACGACCGGGCGGCCGGCGTACAGCTCGCCGAGGCGCGCCGTCACGACGGCGCGGACCGTCGGGTCGCTCAGGTCCACGCCGGGCCCCCGGGGGGACCGCCCGGACCCCCCGCCCGTCGCGAGCGCCGGTCGCGGAACCGTCGCCAGCCGCGGCGCACGAGCTTGAGGGCGAACCACACGACGACCAGGCCGACGACGAGGAAGACCGCCGCGACCGACGCCGCGGCGACCGGGTGCGAGATCGCGAACGCGACCAGGCCGAGGACGACGAAGTCCTCGACGACGCTGGCCGTGATGTTGGTGACCGGCTCGGGGGAGGAGTTGATCGCCAGGCGCCCGCCGGCCTTGACGAGGTGGGAGGCGAGCGCGCTCGCACCGCCGACCGAGGCGCTGACGGCCTGGTCGAGCGAGTCGGCGTCGCCCGCCACCAGGACGCCGACGACCGCGCCGGCGGTCGGCCGGATGACGGTGGAGATCGCGTCCCACGCCGAGTCGACGTAGGGGATCTTGTCGGCGACGAACTCGATGGCGTACATGAACGCCGCCGCGGCCAGCACGTCCCACCGCCCCAGCACCTCGGGGGCGTCGGTGGCGCCAAGGCGCTGGCCCACCCCGAGGACCAGGACCACGAGGTAGGCGTTGACCCCGCTGGCCCAGCCGCTGGAGAAGGAGAGTGCGAGTGACTCCATGACCGACTCCCTACTCGACGTCGACGACGGTGGCGCCGGTGAGGCGGGCGAGCTCGTCGTAGGTGCTCGAGAACACCGCCGCCGGGTGCCCGGCCGCCGCCCACACGACCGGGTGCTGCTCGAGCCACGGGTCGAGGTAGGTCGGCACGGGCGCCGGGTGGGCGAGGGGCGACACGCCGCCGATCACCTGGCCGGTGTGCTCGCGCACGAACTCGGGGGTCGCGCGCCGGAGCCGCTCGACCCCGATCGTCGCCGCGACCTTGGCGGTGTCGACCCGGTGGGCCCCGGAGGTCAGCACCAGGACCGGGCTGCCGCCCGCGTCGAACAGCAGGCTGTTGGCGATCGCGCCGGGCTCGCAGCCCAGCGCCTCGGCGGCGAGGACGGCGGTGTGGACCGAGTCGGGCAGAATGACGATCTCGCCGGTCCCGCCGAGGCGCTCGTGCTCGGCGCGGAAGCGGGCCACCATCGGGTGCTCACTCGACATGGCCCCGACCCTAGGGTGCCGGACGGCACGACGACGACGGACGAACCGGAGGTGGACGCAGGTGGTGGAGGCGGTCGCACGACCCGCCGCGGTCACCCGCGCGGTGCGCCTCGTGTGGGTGCTGGTGCTGCTCGCGGCCGCGGTGACGGTGCTCGCGGTGGTGCTCGACGACGACATCCTGCGCTCGACCGCCGGCACGGTCTCCGCCGACGACACCCGTGTGCCCCCCTCATTCACCCCGGTGGTGATCGTCCTCGACGTCGTGGTGTCCAGCCTGGTGCTGGTCCTGCTGGCCTTCGTCCAGGGCGGCCACAACTGGGCGCGGCACTGCCTGGCCGTGTCCTTCGTCCTGCTCGCCGTCGCGACGGCGGCCGTGCTCCGCACCGCGCCGCCCGTGGAGTTCGTCCCGCCGCTGGCGGTGTGGCTCGCCCTCGACGGGCTCCTCCTCTACCTCCTCTACCGGCCCGAGACGACGGCCTACGTCACCCCGCGCGTCCGGGTGCCGTCCGCGCCCGCCTCCAGCGTCTGAGGTGCGGATCGTCAGTCTCAACGCGTGGGGCGGTGCGCTCTACGACGACCTCGCGGCCTGGCTGCCCGGCGTCGACCCCGACGTGCTCTGCGTCCAGGAGGCGCTGCGCACCCCCGACCTGCGCGGGTGGACCCGCTTCGACGACGGCGACCACGTGCTCCCGCAGCGGGCCGACCTCGTCGCCGACCTCGCCGAGCTGCTGCCCGCGCACGAGGTGACCTTCGTCGTCTCGGACTCCGGCCCGGTGACCGACGCCGACGGCCACGAGCACCGCCAGGACTTCGGTGTCGCCACCCTCGTCCGCGACACGCTCCCGGTGGTCGCGCACCGCACCACCTTCGTGCACGGGCAGTACGTCGACCACGCGGCCTGGCCGACCGGCGACCGGCCGCGGGCCGCGCACGCGGT
>NZ_JAURVJ010000177.1 GCF_030655615.1 Nocardioides sp. | reverse complement strand
GCCACGGCAGCATCGGCGCCGCTGCCCGGGAGGCCGGCGTCTCGCAGCAGGCCGCGTCGGAGCGGCTGCGGGGGATCGAGGCCCAGATGGGCCTCACCCTGGTGCAGCGCGGCCCGCGCGGGTCGGAGCTGACCGCCTCGGGCGTCGTCGTCACCGAGTGGGCGGCCCGGCTGATCGACCTGACCGACGAGATCGAGACCGCGATCGACGGGCTGCGTGGGGAGCGCTCGCGCGAGCTGTCGGTGTGGGCGAGCATGACGATCGCCGACAGCCTGATGCCGCGCTGGCTCGTCCAGCTGCGCCAGCGCCAGGTGCAGCACGCCGTGACCCCCACGGCCGTGAGCCTCACCGCCGGCAACAGCCAGCAGGTCGAGGACGCCGTCACCGACGGTGCCGCCCACCTGGGGTTCGTCGAGGGGGTCGCAGCCCCCCGCCACGTCCGCTCGACCACGGTCGCCGAGGACGAGCTGGTCCTGGTCGTCCCGGCCGGCGACCGGCTCGCCCGCCGACGCAAGCCGCTGACGCCCGAGGAGGTCGCAGGGCTGGCGCTGACGAGCCGCGAGCCCGGGTCCGGGACCCGCGAGGTCGTCGAACGGGCCCTGGGCGTCCACGGCCTGTCGACCCACACGTCGGTCGTCGAGCTCACCACCACGACGGCGGTCCGCGAGGCCGTCCTGGCCGGCAGCGCCCCCGCCTTCCTGAGCAGCCGCGTCGTCACCCGCGACCTCGACGCGGGCCACCTGGTCGCCGTACCCACCGAGCTCGACCTGCGCCGCAAGTTCCGCGCGATCTGGGTCGGCTCCGCCCAGCCCCCCGCCGGCCCGGCCCGCGACCTCGTCGCCATCGCCGGCCGCTCCCGCACCTGACGACACGCTGACCCGTCAGCGATCGACGACGGGTCAGCGTGCGTCGGGTCGAAAGAGACGCTGACCCGTCAGCGATCGACGACGGGTCAGCGTGCGTCGGGCCGAAAAAGACGCGCTGACCCGTCAGCGATCGACGACGGGTCAGCGTGTCGGGCCGAAAAAGACGCTGACCCGTCGCGTCGACGCGACGGGTCAGCGTGGGGTTCAGCGGATGACGATGGTCAGCAGCTTGTTGCCGCTGACGACGTTGGCCAGCGGGGCCGTCACCTGGGTCGACACGAACGAGAGGCGCGGGGCGCGACGGAAGTCGAACTCCTCGTCGTCACCCGAGCTGAAGTCGACCTTGTCGGGCGTACCGACCTGGACCTGGACCTGGTCGTGGCGGAACTGCTTCGCGAGCGCGGCGCGGACCTGGGCGAGGGTCTCGCCGCCCACGTCGGAGTAGCGGTTGTCGCCGCCCTGGGCAGCCAGGACGAGCTCGCCCTTGGCGCGCTTGGGCAGCAGGATCGGCTTGAGCCAGCGCAGCTGCTTGCCGGCGGTGCCGCCGAGGACCACCCGGAGCTGGATCGGCTTGCCGGCGCGGCCGAGGGCGGGAGCCTGACGGGTGACGCGCACCCACTGGCCGCCCCGGCGCTGCTCCACGGCGACGAGCGTGTGGCGCTTGAGGTCGTTGTTGACGGCGGCCTCGGCGTCGACGGTGCCGACCTTGATGCCGTCGATCGAGCCGAGGTAGGAGACCAGGTTGGCGACGTTGTAGGAGGGCTCGGAGGAGAGGTCCGTGCCGGTCCAGCGGTCGGTGTAGGTCAGGCTGAACGGCTTGTCCCGGTCGGTGCCGGTGATCGTCCAGGTGAAGAGCTCCGAGCCCTTGGACGGGCCGTCGACGACCCGGTCCTGGTTGGCGATCAGCTGGTAGAACGTGGCCTCGGCCGCGAACTCCTGCACCGAGACCGCGGTGGTGCCGGTGCGGGACTTGGTGCCGTAGGTGACCTCGGAGGTGATCTGGGTCGCGGCAGGGGCGGCGCCGAACGCACCGGTGATGCCGGTCAGCCGGTCGTCGGTGATGGTGCCGACCGGCGGGGCGATGTTGGCGACCTTGAAGGGAGCGCCGAGCGAGTCGGGCTGGACGTAGATCGCGTCGGCGGGGTGCAGGCCCTCGGTGGTCGCGCCGAGGAGCGCGAGCGGGTGGCCGAAGCCGACGACCCGGCCGTCGCAGACCGAGGTGGCGGTGCCGACCCCGGCCATCGAGATGTCGCCGTAGGCGACGGAGGCGGCGATGTTGCCACCGGCGATCACGGTCTCGGGACCGGCGACCGCGGCGGGCGCCTTGCCCATGACGTAGCTGGTCTTCTCGACGAACTTCGGGCCCTTGGCCTGCAGCTGCGACAGGCGACGGGGAGTGATCCCGCTGATGCCCATGGGCATCGGGAGCTCACGGAACCCGCTGGCGGCCTGGGCGGTGGTGATGCCGGCCCGGGCGGCGACGGTGCGCGCGTCGGCGGCACCCAGCCGGAGGGACCCGCGGACGGGCGTGCCACCGGCGAGGTAGTCGTCCATCTCGGCGAACGGCGTGATGCCGGCGATGGGGGAGGGGCCGTAGGAGAGGCCGTAGGCCACGGCACCGATGAGGCGGCCGTCGTCGGCGTAGACCGGCGAGCCGGACATGCCCTGCCAGATGCCGCCGGTCCGGGCGAACTCGGGCATGTCGACGTCGACCATGATCATGTCGACGTCGGGGGCGATGCCGTCCTCGAGGACGCCCAGCACCTCGCCGGTGAAGCCGGTGGGCGTGGTGCCCTGGGTGACGGTGAGGCCGTCGACGGAGTCGCCGGCGGCGATCTCGGCGACAGGGACGGGCGCGGCGCAGTCGGCGACGGGGTCGGCGGACTGGGCTGGGCTCGCGAGGAGCGAGGCGCCCGCCGCGGGGAGCGCGAGCGTGAGGGTGGCTGCGGTCGCCAGCGACAGGATGCGGCGACGGCGCGGAGTGAGGGGCATGGGGTGGTTACCTCCGAGAGCGGTGACGGCGTGACGATCGTCATGCCTTCGAAGGCGCAGCGTAAGCACCACGGCGCCCCGTGACCGCAGAACCGCCGAACCTGTCCCGAATGGTTGTGGGGACCATGCCCGATGGGGCCGAAATGACGAACGTGGCGGACCCCGCCCCGCGCACCTGATCGCTCAGGGTGCTCGGTGCGGCGTCCACCACGTAGGAGCGCAGGTCGGCCCGCGGTCCGGTGCCTCAGGCCTTCTTGGTCTCCCAGAAGATCTCGGCGATCTCGTCGATCTTGGCGAGCAGCTGGTCGGCGACGTCGGCGTCCATCGAGCCCTTGGTGCCGGTGGCACCGGCGAGCTTGGTGGCCTCGTTGACGAGCGAGTGCAGCTGCGGGTACTTCTCGAAGTGCGGCGGCTTGAAGTAGTCGGTCCACAGCACCCAGAGGTGGTGCTTGACCAGCTCGGAGCGCTGCTCCTTGATGATCACCGCGCGGGTGCGGAAGTCGGGGTCGTCGTTGTCGGCGAGCTTGCCGATGACGGCCTTGATGGACTCGGCCTCGATGCGGGCCTGGGCGGGGTCGTAGACGCCGCACGGGAGGTCGCAGTGGGCCTGGACCTCGATGGTGGGCGCGAAGAAGCGGGAGAGCATGTGGTTCCTCTCGTACGTGGTTAGGTCGGCGCTTGCGACACTACTCCGCGTGAGCGATCGCCGATCCAGACCCCACGGGGTGGTCGTCGTGCGGGGGCGCTCGATGCTGCCGGGGCTCCGTGAGGGCGACCGGCTCCTGGTGCGCTACGGCGTGCCCCCGGCGGCCGGCGACGTCGTCGTGGCGCGCTTCCGTGACGGGACCGTGGTCGTCAAGCGTGCGGCCGAGCGGCGTCGTACGGCGTCCGACGGGCCGGGTTGGTGGCTGCTGAGCGACAACGCCGACGAGGGCGTTGCCGACTCGCGAGCCCGGGGCGTCGTGCCGGACGCCGACGTGCTGGCGGTCGCGCGCTGGCGGCTGTGGCCACGGCCGGGCCGGCTCCGACGCCTGGTGTGAGTCCGGCGTGGACGAGGTGTGACCCGTGTCTCCCGAGACGCCCCGGGACGCGCGGGTGGGGTGTGGAAGTATCGCGAACCGTGGCTGACACGGACCCCGGAACCCTCGCAACACCCGCAACACCCGCGACACCGCAGCACCCGCGCCAGGGCGACCCCGTCTTCGACCTGCACGTGGGCGGCAAGATGCAGACCGTCGCGACGGTGGCGCTCGACGGCAAGGACGACCTGTCGCTCGCCTACACGCCCGGCGTGGCCCTCGTCTGCGAGGCCATCGCGGCCGACCCGTCGCTGAGCCGGCACTACACGTGGGTCCCCAACGTGGTGGCGATCATCACCGACGGCACCGCCGTCCTCGGCCTCGGTGACATCGGGCCGTCCGCGGCCATGCCGGTCATGGAGGGCAAGGCGGTCCTGTTCAAGCAGTTCGGCGGGGTCGACGGCGTACCGATCTGCCTCGACACGACCGACACCGAGGAGATCATCGAGACCGTCGTCCGGCTCGCGCCGAGCTTCGGCGGCATCAACCTCGAGGACATCTCGGCGCCCCGCTGCTTCGAGATCGAGGACCGGCTCAAGGAGCGCCTCGACATCCCCGTCTTCCACGACGACCAGCACGGCACGGCCGTGGTGGCGCTGGCCGCGCTCAAGAACGCCCTCAAGCTCACCGGCCGCGCGCCGGCCACGACCCGTGTGGTCATCTCCGGCGCGGGTGCCGCCGGCGTGGCGATCGCCAAGATCCTCATCGAGGCCGGCATCACCGACCTGGCCGTGACCGACCGCAAGGGCGTCGTCCACTCCAGCCGCGGCGACCTGACCCCGGTCAAGAAGGCGCTCGCCGAGATCACCGCCGACAAGACGGGCCGCTCCGGCTCGCTGGCCGACGTCCTCGACGGCGCCGACGTCTACCTCGGCGTCTCGGGCGGGACCATCCCCGAGGAGGACATCGCCCGGATGGCGCCGGAGTCGATCATCTTCGCGATGGCCAACCCGACGCCCGAGGTCCACCCCGACGTCGCGCACAAGTACGCCCGCGTCGTCGCCACCGGTCGCTCCGACTTCCCCAACCAGATCAACAACGTGCTGGCGTTCCCCGGGATCTTCCGTGGCGCGTTCGACGCCCACGCCACCGCGATCACCGAGGGCATGAAGCTGGCCGCCGCCAACGCGCTGGCCGAGCTCGTCGGCGACGACCTCGCCGCGGACTACGTCATCCCCTCGCCGTTCGACCCGCGGGTCGGGCCGGCGGTCTCCACCGCCGTCGCCGCCGCGGCCCGGGCCGACGGGGTGGCGCGGGCCTGACGGCCCGACGCCCGCGAGGCGAGGTTGATCCTCGGCTCGCGGGGCACGGTGGCGGGCATGCTCCGGCTCCGCGCTCGCACCCTCGTGCTCCCGATCCTGTTCCTCACCCTCGTCGCCTGCGGCGACGGGGGAGGTGACGACGCGGGAGGCGACGACGGCGGTGGCGGTGACCGGGAGTCGGCCGCCGGGACCGAGACCCTCAGCGCCTGTGGTGTCCTCACCGACGCCGACGTCGAAGGCCTGATCGGGGTCGCGGTCACCCACGAGGAGAAGTCGCAGCCGGTGGGCGGCTCGCTCTGCACCTTCGTCGGCGACGAGACGCCGCTGGTCACGATCCTGGCGGCTCGCACCGACGACGACGTCGACGCGCTGGTGGACGCCTCCCGGGTCGGGAGCGGGTCCGAGCTGACCACCGAGGAGGTCACCGTGCCCGGGACCGAGGCGGCCGTGCTCGTGACGGACACGTCGTACGGCCTGGTCACGACGTCGCTGGTCGCGACGACGGGGGACGCGGGCTTCACGGTGTACGGCGCGGGTCCGACCGCCGAGGTGGAGGGTCGGGTCGCCGTGGCCGTCCTGACGATCCTGCTGGGTGGCACCTCCGACGAGCCCGGCGCCGGCGCGGCCGTGCACCCGTGTGACCTGCTGACCGGCGCCGAGGTGACCCGGGTCGTCGGGAAGCCGGCCACCGCCGACCGCGGCGACCTCGGCAGCACCGGCCTGGAGCAGTGCTCCTACTCCGGCGTCGAGGAGGACGTCTCGGTCCTGGCGGTGGACCGGACCACCTCGATGGACTCGCTCGTCGAGTTCGAGCGCGAACGCGGCGGCACCGTCACTGACCTCGACGTCGAGGGCCTGCTGATGGCCGCCCTGGTCGAGGACCCAACGCCGACCTTGTCGGTGACCGTCTACGTCGTGGCGCCGGGCGGCAGCTTCATGCTCGCCGTCAGGGCCGACGACCGGGACCGGTCGGTGGCCCTGGCACGCGAGCTGACGCCGCTGCTGGCGTCCTGAGCCTCAGCCCATCCGGTTGGGGTCGCGCCAGACCCGCTCGAAGGGCAGCCGCCAGGCGTAGGGCGCGATCAGCTGGTGGATCGCGTTGGGTCCCCACGAGCCGGGGGCGTAGCCGCGCACCGGCGGCGGGTTGTCGATGAGCAGCTCGGACTTCTCCCAGAGCGTCTCGATGCCGGCGGCCGAGGTGAAGAGCGTGTGGTCGCCGCGCATCGCGTCGTGGATGAGGCGCTCGTAGGCCTCGAGCACGAGGCCGGTGCTCGAGGTGTCGACGGTGGCGAACTGCATCGACAGCTTCTCGAGCTTCATGCCGGGCCCGGGGCGCTTGCCGTAGAACGACAGGGACATCCGGGACTGGTCGGCCAGGTCGAAGGTGAGGTGGTCGGGCCCCTGGGTCCCGGCGTTGGAGCCGGCCGGGAACATCGACAGCGGGGGCTCCTTGAAGGCGATCGAGATGATCCGGGCGCCCTCGGCCAGCTTCTTGCCGGTGCGCAGGTAGAACGGCACGCCGGCCCAGCGCCAGTTGTCGATCTCGACCTTGAGGGCCACGAACGTCTCGGTGTCGGAGTCGTCGGCGACCTGCTCCTTGCCGCGGTAGCCGCCGTACTGGCCCCGGACGACGTTGTGGGGCTCGATCGGGCGCATCGAGCGGAAGACCTTGAGCTTCTCCTCGCCGATCGGCCCGGGCGCCAAGGTCGTCGGCGGCTCCATCGCCATGAACGCCAGCACCTGCATCAGGTGGGTGACGACCATGTCGCGGTAGGCGCCGGTGGTCTCGTAGAACTTCGTGCGGCCCTCGAGGCCGAGGGTCTCGGGCACGTCGATCTGCACGTGGTCGATGAAGTTGCGGTTCCAGATCGGCTCGAAGAGCCCGTTGGCGAAGCGGAAGGCCAGGATGTTCTGAGCCGCCTCCTTGCCGAGGAAGTGGTCGATGCGGAAGACCTGGTCCTCGTCGAAGACCTGGTGGACCTCGTCGTTGAGCGCCTTGGCCGTGGCCAGGTCGACGCCGAACGGCTTCTCCATGATGATCTTGGCGCGGTCGACGAGGTCGGCGGCGTGCAGCTCGTGGATCACGTCGAGCGCGGCCTTGGGCGGGACGCTCATGTAGTGGAGGCGGCCCACCTCGCCGGTGCCCGCACCGGCGAGCTCGGACTCGCACTCCTTGACGAGCGTCGCGAGCGCGTCGGGACCGGCCGACGTCGGCACGTAGCGCAGCCGCTTGGAGAAGTGGCTCCACCGCTCGTCGGTGATGTCGCCCTTGCCGAACTCCTCGCAGGCTGCGCGGGCCAGGGCGTCGAACGCCGGCCCGTCGAGCTCCTCGAGGGAGGTGCCGATCACGCGGCAGTCGGGCAGGAGGCGTGCCTCGAACAGGCGGAGCAGTCCCGGGAGGAGCTTGCGCCTGGCCAGGTCGCCAGTGGCGCCGAACAGGACGACGACGTATGGCTGGTCCATGTGTTCCACGGTAGACCTCGGAGGTTGCGGGAAAGTGTCGTGTGCGAGATGGCTACTGTCGCACCATGTTCGCCGTCTTTGCAGAGTCCTTCTCGCCCGAGTCGCCGCTCGACGGCCTGGTCCTGGGCGAGCGCCCCGACCCGGTCGCCCCCGAGGGGTGGACGACCGTCACGGTCAAGGCCGCCTCCCTCAACCACCACGACCTCTTCTCGCTGCGGGGCGTGGGCCTCAAGCAGGAGCAGCTCCCGATGATCCTCGGCTGCGACGCCGCCGGCCTCGACGAGGACGGCAACGAGGTCGTCGTCCACGCCGTCATCAGCGACCCGTCGTGGCGCGGCGACGAGACGTTCGACCCCAAGCGCTCGCTGCTCTCGGAGCGGCACCAGGGCACGCTGGCCGACAAGGTCGTCGTACCGCTGCGCAACGTCGTGCCCAAGCCGGCGTCGCTCTCGTTCGCCGAGGCGGCCTGCCTGCCGACCGCGTGGCTGACGGCCTACCGGATGCTCTTCACCCGCGGCGGCCTCAAGGCCGGGGACACCGTGCTGGTGCAGGGAGCGGGCGGGGGAGTCTCGTCGGCGTGCATCATCCTGGCGCGCGCGGCGGGGCTCAAGGTGCTGGCCACCAGCCGCGACGAGGCCAAGCGGGCGAAGGCGCTCGAGATCGGCGCTCACGACGTCTTCGAGTCCGGCGCCCGGCTGCCGGTCAAGGTCGACGCCGTGATGGAGACCGTCGGGCGGGCCACCTGGTCGCACTCGATCCGGGCGCTGCGCCCCGGCGGCACGATCGTCACCAGCGGCACGACCTCGGGACCCCAGCTCGACGACGCCGAGCTGACCCGGATCTTCTTCCTGCAGCTCTCCGTGGTCGGCTCGACGATGGGCACCCGCGACGAGCTGGCGTCGCTGGTCTCGCTGCTCGACGCCACCGGCACCAAGCCGCTGATCGACCGCGAGGTCGCCCTCACCGACGCTCGCGAGGGCTTCGCGGCGATGGCCGGTGGCGACGTGTTCGGCAAGATCGTCTTCACCAACTGAGTCACCGGACCATGCCGACGCACCTGATCACCGGCGCCGGCTCCGGCATCGGCGCCGCGCTCGCGGACCGGCTCCACGAGCGCGGCGACCGGCTCGTGCTCGTGGCGCGCAACGACACGCGCGCCGCCGAGCTGCTCGAGCGCTACGAGGGTGCGACGGTGATCGTGTGCGACCTGGCGTTCCCCGAGGTCGTCGCCGACGGCGTCGACCCGCTGCCCGAGCGGCTCGACTCGGTGGTGATGTCCGCCGGTGTCGTCGACCTCGCGCCGGTGGGCACGCTCGAGGTGAGCTCGCTCTCGCACCAGCTCGACGTCAACCTGGTCTCCCCGATGGTGCTGGCCCGCCTGCTCCTTCCGGCGGTGCGTGCGGGGTCGGGGCTCTTCGTCTTCGTCAACTCCTCCGCCGGGCTCACCGCGAATGCCGACTGGTCAGCGTACGCCGCCTCGAAGTTCGGCCTGCGCGCCTTCGCCGACGCGCTGCGTGCCGAGGAGATGGACCACGGCGTCCGGGTCACCACGGTGTTCCCGAGCCGGACGGCCACGCCGATGCAGGAGAAGGTGCACGAGCAGGAGGGCCGGACCTACGACGCCTCGCGCTGGATCAGCCCCGGCACCGTCGCCGACACGATCGTCCACGTGCTCGACCTGCCGCCCGACGCCACGATCCCCGAGGTGACGGTCCGCCCGGTCGTGCCGCGCGCGACCTAGCCGTCCCAGCCGTCCCAGCCGACGCCGAGGGTTGTCAGGGAGATCCGACCCTTGTCAGGGGTTGCAACCCCTGGCAACGGTCGGATTCCCCGGCCGGCCGGGGAATCCGCCACTCCGCCGGTATGGAAAATCCCGATCCGGGTCAGAGCGCCGGCCGCCGCTCACCCCAGGGCGCGGCCTCCTCGAGCTGGGCGGCCAGGCGCAGCAGGACGCCGTCGGAGCCGAGGCGGCCGGTGAACTGGCTGCCGATGGGCAGGCCGGCGGCGGTCCAGTGCAGGGGCACGGTCATGGCGGGGCGGCCGGTGAGGTTGGCGAGCTGGGTGTAGGGCACCCAGCCGAGGTTCTGGGTGATCATCTGGTCGACGATCGGGGTCAGCCGGAGCACGCTGGCGACCCGGGCGGTGAGCAGCGCCTTCTGCACGAGCCGCACCGGCGCGGGCGCCTCGAACGCCCCGACCCTCGGGGGCGGGGTGGCCGTGG
Organism: Nocardioides sp.; assembly: GCF_030655615.1. Classification (GTDB taxonomy): domain Bacteria; phylum Actinomycetota; class Actinomycetes; order Propionibacteriales; family Nocardioidaceae; genus Nocardioides. The sequence goes on along the minus strand of NZ_JAURVJ010000177.1, from coordinate 8,244 downwards.
TCGGGGTCAGCAGCAGGTCGTGGGTCTCGTGGAACTCGGCGAGACGGCGTACGTGGGTGTGGCGGTTCTCGATCGCGCGCACCAGGTCGACCGGACTGGTGGCCCGGCCGAGGGCGGCCATGGTGAGGGTGTCGTCCTCGAAGCCGCTGTCGCCGCTGCCCGAGACCCGCTTCGCCTCGTCGACGGAGTAGGCGCAGTAGACGAACCAGCTGGTGAGGAAGTCCTTGGCCAGCGCGGCGTCGTCGAAGGGCGCGGTGTCGAGGATCTCGACCTGGTGACCGAGGCTCTCGAGCAGCTCGCCGGCCGCCGTCGCCGCCGCGACCGCCTCGGGGTCGGGGGAGGGGTTGATGGCACTGGCCGTGCACAGGCCGATCCGCAGGGAGCCGGGGTCGCGGCCGACCTCGTCGGCGTACGACGTGGCGGGGGTCGCGGACAGGTAGGGCGAGTCGGCCGAGGGCCCGGCGATCACGTCGAGCATCGCGGCCGTGTCCCGGACGCTGCGGGAGATGACGCCGTCGGTGGCGGTGCCGCCGAGCGGCTCGCCGTGAGCAGGTCCCGACGGCACCAGGCCACGGGTCGGCTTGAGGCCGAACAGCCCGCAGGCCGAGGCGGGGATGCGGATCGAGCCGCCGCCGTCGCTCGCACCGGCGCACGGCACGATGCCGGCCGCCACCGCCGCGGCCGCGCCGCCGGAGGAGCCGCCGGGCGTGTGGTCGGTGTCCCACGGGTTGCGCGCGGGGCCGAACAGCTCCGACTCGGTGATGCCCTTGGCGCCGAACTCGGGGGTGTTGGTCTTGCCGAGCACGACCAGGCCCGCGTCGAGCCACCGCTGCACGACGTCGGCGTTCTCGGTCGCGACCGTCGTCGCCAGCGACCGGGAGCCGCCGCTCGTCGGGTAGCCGACCACGTCCTGGTGGAGGTCCTTGACGAGGAACGGGACGCCGGCGAACGGCCCGTCCGTGGCGGCCGCGGCCCCGTCACCGGTCGCCGGCGGGTCGAGGTCGACCACGACCGCGTTGATGCGCTCGTTGACCTCGGCGATCCGGGCGCGGGCGGCGGTGGCCAGCTCGGCGGGGCTGACCTTGCCGAGCCGGACCAGCTCGGCCAGGCCGACGGCGTCGTGGGCGGCGTACTCCTCGTGCTCCATGCCGCGACCCTACTGAGACCCTATGGAGACCCGAGGGCCAGCGACCGCAGGAACGCCCGCAGCCCGTCGACCCCGGTGAAGTGGTGCGTCGTGATGCCGAGCGCCGCGGCGGCCTCGACGTTGACCAGCTTGTTGTCGACGAAGACGGCCTGGGCCGGCTCGACCCCGAGGTCGGCCAGCGCGCGGCGGTAGATCTCCGGGTCCGGCTTGACCAGCCCCATCTCGGCGCTGATGAAGACCCGCTCCATCAGCGTGGCGAACGGCGTACGACGCAGCGGGTCGCCGAAGTCCAGACCGGCGTTGGACAGCAGCGCCATCCGGGTGCCGCCCTCGTGGAGCTCGACGAGCAGGTCGACCACGGCCGGCTCGGGCTCGAACCAGCTGGTGAAGTCGACGGTCCACAGCCGCTGCACCTGCGACAGGCTCCACTCCTGCCCGAGCTCGGCGGCCATGGTGCGCCAGTAGTCGACGACCCCGAGCGTGCCCCGGTCGAGGTCGAGCCGGTGCCGCTCGTAGGCGACGTCGAGCTCCTCCAGCGGTACGCCGACCAGCTCGGCCAGCGCGGTGCGCGCAGCCACCGACGGCGAGCGGGAGATCACCTCGCCGTAGTCGAACAGGACGATCCGGTCGGGGATGGTGAGCACACGGCGACGCTACCGACGAGGCCGGTCAGCGCTGCAGGGGGCGCTGCATCCAGAGGTCGTCCGGGCCGCCGATCGTGCTCGGCTTGCGCTCGCCCGTCGCCACGAAGCCCAGGTGCTCGTAGAACCCGCGCGCCCGGTCGTTGCCCTCCAGGTGCGACAGGCGCAGGCCGAGGGTGCCGAGCGGCGCGGCCGCCTCGACGGCCTCGAGCAGCAGGGTGCCGAGACCCTGGCCGTGCGCCTCGGGCAGCACGTAGAGCCGCCACACCACGACGTGGTCGTCGGCCACCGACGTCGACGCCATGCCGAGCACCAGGCCGTCGACCTCGGCCACCAGCACCCGGCCCTCGTCGATCGCCGGGCGGTTGGTCTCGGGCGTCCACCACCCGGCGAGGCCGCGCTCGACGTAGTCCGGGCCCGTGATGGGGACGTAGGTCGTCCGCCAGCACTCGTGGCCGATGTGGAGGATCGCCTCGAGGTCGTCCTGGGTGGCGGTGCGCACGACCGCGCGCACCGACGGGCTCGTGCCGCTCACGACTCGGATCGCCAGTTGAGGGCGCCGATGATGACCATCCGCAGCTGGGTGCGGGCGCGCTCGGCGACGGCCTTCTCGGCGTCGGGACGGCCGACCGCCACGAGGATGTCCTCGGCGGTGGCGACCATCGCCGTCACGATCAGGCTGGAGAGGACCTGGAGGTCCTCGGGGCTCCACGTGTCGGTGCCGGGCAGCCGGGCGAGGTCGGTGGCGAGCTCGCGCTCGGACAGCTCGATCTGGTGCCGGATCGCCGCCCGCACCGCGAGCGGGCCGGCGGCGCGCTCGCGCACGATGAACTGGAAGTGCTGCCGCTCCTTGCGCACGTGGCTGACCAGGGTGTCGACGGACTGGTCGACGATGTCGCGGTAGGTCGGGTCGTGGCGGCGTACGTCGCGCAGCATGGCCCGCAGCGACACGAACGACTCGTCGACCAGGGCCAGGCCGAGGGACTCGATCGACTCGAAGTGGCGGTAGAACGCCGTGGGCACGATCCCGACCTGCTTGGCGACCTGGCGCAGCGACAGCGCGACCAGGCTGCTCTCCTCGCAGAGCACCAGCGTCGCGTCGAGGATGGCGCGCCGGGTGCGCTCCTTGCGCTCGACGCGCGTCTCGGTGGTCTCGGTCACCGGTCGATTCTAGGCGGTCGCGACCCCGGCCTCCCGGTGCACGTGTGTCCACGCTCACGAGAGACGGTGGTTGACCCTTCGTGCGGAGTGCACGATGCTTTGGGTGTACATACGTACACTCAAACTTCGGAGGCGACATGAGCACCACCGCCCCACTGCCCGCGATCGGACGCCGCATCCTGCGCTCCCGCGTGCTGGCCGCGCTCGCCACGCCGCACGGCGTCGACCGCTATCTCGAGATGGTCAACCCGATGTGGGCGGCCGAGGAGGTCCGGGCCCGCGTCGTGTCGGTCACCCGCGAGAACCCCCTCTCGACCGGCGACGGCTCGGCCGCCGTCGCGACCATCACCCTGCAGCCCACCTCGACCTGGCGCGGCCACCGCGCCGGCCAGTACGTCCAGGTCGGCGTCGACCTGCCCGGCTCCGCCAAGCGGATGACCCGCTGCTTCACCGTCTCGTCGGCCGCCTCGGTGCCGGGGGAGCGGATCACCCTCACTGTCCGTGCTCACGACGAGGGCCAGGTCTCCAAGCACCTGGTCGCCGCCGAGCCCGGCCTCGTGGTCCACCTCAGCCAGGCTCAGGGCGAGTTCACGCTCGACGAGAGCCCGGCCACGCCGACCAACAACCACCTGCTCTTCATCACCGGCGGCTCCGGCATCACCCCGGCCATGTCGATGGTGCGCACCCTGCTCCGCGACGGCTACGACGGCAGGGCCGGCCGCAAGGTCACCTTCCTGCACTACGCCCGCTCCGCCGAGGACCAGATCTTCGCCGACGAGCTCGCCGAGATCGCGGCGACCGACAACGACGTCACGGTCCACCTGCGCCACGGCGACCACGTGTTCTCGGAGTTCGAGCTGCGCCGGCTGGTCCCGGGCTACCGCACCACCGACACCTGGGCCTGCGGCCCGGCGGGCCTGATGGAGCTCGTCGCGGCGGCGTACGACGACGGCGACGGCGGCACGCACAAGCTGCGCACCGAGTTCTTCAAGGCACCGCGCACCACGCCCGGCAACGCCGAGGGCGACGTGACTTTCACCCACTCCGGCGGCGAGACCGTCGAGGCCGCCAACACCGGCGCCACCCTGCTCGAGCAGGCCGAGGCGCTCGGGCTCAAGCCCGAGTTCGGCTGCCGCATGGGCATCTGCTTCTCCTGCACCACCCGCAAGACCGAGGGCACCGTCCGCAACGTGCTCTCCGGCGCCACCTCGTCGCTCCCCGACGAGGACATCCAGATCTGCGTGAGCGCCCCCGAGGGCGACTGCGCCGTCGAGCTGTAAAGGAGACCTGACGTGTCTGCACTCCCGATGGACGACCTCCTCGAGTCGATCGACCTCGAGGCCACCAAGAAGCTGACCGCCGAGCAGCTCGACGCGTTCGGCGCCGAGATGGACGCCATCCGCCAGCGCATCCTCGACGACCTCGGCGAGGAGGACGCGACCTACATCCGAAAGGTCGTCAAGCTCCAGCGCGGCTTCGAGGTCGCCGGTCGCGCGCTCTTCTACCTCCCGCCGGCCTGGCCGCTCGCGGTCGCCTCGCTCTCGGTCTCCAAGATCCTCGAGAACATGGAGATCGGCCACAACGTCATGCACGGCCAGTACGACTGGATGGGCGACCCCGGCCTCAACTCCCGGATGTACGACTGGGACAACGTCTGCCCCGGTGAGCAGTGGAAGTACAGCCACAACTACATCCACCACACGTTCACCAACATCCTCGGCAAGGACCGTGACATCGGCTACGGCATCCTCCGCATGGACGAGGACCAGAAGTGGCACCCCTACTACCTCGGCAACCCGCTCTACGCCGTCCTGCTCATGGTGTTCTTCGAGTGGGGCGTCGCGATGCACGACCTCGAGGTCGAGAACATCGTCGCCGGCAAGCGCAAGCTCGAGGAGAACAAGGCCCTTCACGCCGGCATCATGCGCAAGGTCAAGCGCCAGGCGCTCAAGGACTACGTGCTGTTCCCGGCCCTGACCGGACCGCTGTTCCCGCTGACGCTCGCGGGCAACGCCACGGCCAACCTGATCCGCAACATCTGGGCCTTCAACATCATCTTCTGCGGCCACTTCCCGGCGGGCGTCGCGACGTTCACCGAGGAGGAGTGCGAGAACGAGTCGCGCGGCCACTGGTACTACCGCCAGCTGCTGGGCTCGGCCAACATCACCGGCGGGAAGCTCTTCCACCTGATGACCGGCAACCTCAGCTTCCAGGTCGAGCACCACCTCTTCCCCGACCTGCCGGCGCGGCGCTACCCGCAGGTCGCCGAGGAGGTCAAGGAGATCTGCGAGCGCTACGGCCTGCAGTACAACACCGGCCCGCTCGGCAAGCAGCTGTTCAGCGTCGCCAAGAAGATCTGCAAGATGGCGCTGCCGCCGCAGAAGCAGACCGCCTGACGTCGATCACGTCGGGCGTCGTCGGGGCGTGTCGCGCTGTTCATGGGGGACAGCGGGGCACGCCCTCGGCACGTGACCCGGGACGTGACCCCGGACGTGACCCGGGAGGCGGCCGGTGTGACGCGACACGCGTTGGCGGGTCACCCCACAGCGGCCACACTGGTGCCATGACCGACCAGCAGCCGGGCCGCGACCACCTGTCCAAGGCCGAGATCGGCAAGGACACCATCCAGGCGACGGCCGAGGCGGCCGCCAACACCGTCGGCCAGGTGGCCACGATCATCACCGGTGCCGTCCGTGACGTCGCCGAGGCCATCGGCGGCTTCGCGACCGAGGTGTTCGAGATCCGTGACTCGGCCCGCAAGGCCGCCGACGAGCACGGCGACGACTGACCGTGCACGCCGACCACGACGCCGACCACGACACCGACCACGCCGCCGACCGCGACACCGACCACCTGCGGCGGGCGATCGCTGTCGCGGCCGCCGCCCGCGAGGCCGGCAACCACCCGTTCGGCGCCGTGCTGGTCGACGGCTCCGGGGCCGTGGTGCTCGAGGCGCAGAACACGGTCACGACCGACCACGACGTGACGGGCCACGCCGAGACCAACCTGGTCCGCCTCGCGAGCCGGACCCTCGTCGGCACCGACCTTTCGGCGTACACCCTGGTGACGTCGTGCGAGCCGTGCGCGATGTGCGCGGGCGCGGTCTACTGGTCGGGGATCGGCCGCATCGTCTACGGACTGTCGGAGTCGGCGCTGCGAGAGATCACCGGCGCCCACCCGGCCAACCCGACGCTCGCGCACCCCTGCCGGCTCGTGCTCGCCGACGGCAGCCGCCGGGTGGAGGTGTCCGGCCCGCTCCTCGAGGACGAGGCCGCGGTCGTGCACGACGACTTCTGGACGACCTGACGTCGGAAGCGCTGCCCTTTCGGGCAGATCACGAGCCGGGACCGTTGATTCGGGCAACGACCGAGGCCACCGACAACTAGCCTCCCCGCCATGCGAACCCGTCCGCTGGCCGTCGCCGCTGCTGCCGCCGTGCTGCTCTCGGTCGTCACCGGTTGCGGCGGCGACACGTCCGACGACGACGGGGCGGACGCGGAGGAGACGACCTCCGCCGGCTCCGACCTCGAGCCGAGTGACGTCGCCACCGCGACGGACACCGTCGGTGCCGCCGACGTGGAGATCGACGGCGACGCCACCGCCGAGGTCAACCAGCTCGCCGTCGCGGCGATCACCGACCTCCAGTCCTACTGGACCGACGAGTTCCCGGCGCTCTACGGAGCGGACTACCAGGAGGTAGCGGGCGGTCTCTACGCCCTCACGCCCGACTCCGAGGCCGGGCCCGAGTGCGCCGACAGCTACTCCAACGTCCAGGGAAACGCGTTCTACTGCAAGCTCGACGACTCCGTCGCGTGGGACGCCGCGGAGCTGCTGCCCGACCTGCAGGAGAAGTACGGCGACTTCGTCATCCCGATCGTCCTCGCCCACGAGTGGGGCCACGCGATGCAGCAACGGTCCGGCTTCTTCGACCAGAACGAGCTCACCGTCTCCTCAGAGCTTCAGGCCGACTGCTTCGCCGGCGGGTGGGCGGCCCACGCGATCGATGCCGGCGTGTTCGACGTCAGCAGCGGCGACCTCGACACCGCGCTCGCCGGCATCCTCGACCTGCGCGACACCCCCGGCACCAACAGCATGGACGCCTCGGCGCACGGCAGCGGCTTCGACCGGGTCAGTGCCTTCCAGGACGGCTTCGACGGTGGCGCCGAGGCGTGCGCGGGCTTCGAGGACGGCACGCCGGTCGTGCTCGAGCTCCCGTTCTCGACCGAGGAGGACGCGGCGGCCGGCGGCAACGCGCCCTACGAGTCGATCATCAACGGCGTGCCCTTCGACCTCGAGGACTACTGGTCGCAGCTCTACCCCGAGCTGACCGACGGGGAGGAGTGGACCCCGCTGTCCGGGTTCGAGCCGTTCGACCCCGCGAGCCCGCCGGCGTGCGGCGACGTCGACACGTCGACGTACTCGCTCTTCTACTGCGTCCCGGACGACTACGTCGGCTTCGACAACGTGGGCGAGATGCCGCGGATCTACGAGCAGGGCGGTGACTATGCCGTCGCCACCCTCCTCGCGACCCAGTGGGGGCTCGCCGCCCTGGCCCGGGCCCAGGTCGACGTGAGCGAGCAGGAGTCGACCCGCATCACCGACTGCTTCGCCGGTGGCTACACCGCCAGCGTGATCCTCCACAACCGTGCCGAGACGAGCTCGTTCAGCATCTCGCCGGGCGACCTCGACGAGGGGATCAAGGCCCTCCTGGTCTTCCGCGGCGACGGCGATGCCGACCGCCAGGGAGCGGGCTACGACCGGGTCAAGGCGTTCCGCCAGGGTGTGATCCGCGGTGCGGAGTCCTGCGTCGAGTAGGCCCGACGGGTGCGCCGCACGTCACACCGGCCCAACCGGTTGTCGCGGGCAGGAAGGGGCACCGGGTGGCATGGTCGACGACACAGCAGGTCAGGCTCGCGACGGGCTGCTCGGCAGCCTCACGGGCAAGGTCAAGGAAGTCGCGGGAGCGGTGACCGGCAGCGACGATCTCGTCGAGGAGGGGCAGCTGCAGCAGGCGGAGGCGAGCAACCGCCGGGCCGCCGTGGCCGACGAGGCCGTCGCCGAGGCCAAGCGCGAGGAGGCCGTCGAGGACCTCCGTGAGGCCGACGCCGAGGCGGCAGCCCTCGAGGACTCCGCCCGTGCGGACGCAAAGGCCGCGGAGTCCGTGGTCGAGGAGCAGCGCGAGACCGAGCACGCCGCCGCCACGCGGGAGGCCGTCCAGCGGGAGGCACAGGGCCGTGCCGCCGCGGAGGAGCAGGCCGACCGGGTCGCCGAGACACGGGTCGCCGAGGCCGCCGC
>NZ_JAURVJ010000154.1 GCF_030655615.1 Nocardioides sp. | reverse complement strand
CGACGTGGGCGCGGCGGCGGCGGGGGCGGCGGCCGGAGCGGGGGCCGGGTCGACGACCGCGGCGACGAGGGCCACGACCTCCTCGGGCGTCGCGGCGGCACGGAGGCCGTCGGTGAACTCCTTCTTGACCAGGCTGCGGGCCAGCTTGGTCAGGATCTGGAGGTGCGTGTTGTCGCCGCCCTCGGGGGCGGTGATGAGGAACGCGAGGTCGGCGGGGCCGTCCTTGGCGCCGAAGTCGACGGGCGGCGAGAGTCGGGCGAAGACCAGGGTGGGTACGTCGACGCCCGTGGTGCGGCAGTGCGGGATCGCGATGCCGTCCTTGAGGCCGGTGGCCGACTTGGCCTCGCGGGCCAGGGCGTCCTCGACGATCTGGTCGACGTCGGTCGCCCGGTCGGCGTCCGCGACGACCGCGGCCAGGGCCCGGATCGTGTCGTGCTTGTCGGCGCCGAGGTCGGCGTCGAGCCGGACCAGGGCCGTGGTGATCAGGTCGGTCATGCGCGTGCTCCAGGAGTGGTGTGGTGGTGCGTGGACGGTGACACTGCGAGCTCGCGGACGACGACCAGGTGGGGCCGGGCCTGTGCGGGCTGGGGGATCGTGGTGCCGGGCAGGCCGGCGGCCGCGCTGCCGTAGGCGACGGCGAGCGCGAGGCGGTCGGCGGGGGACTGGCCCCGCAGGCCGCCGAGGAGGTAGCCGAAGAGGCTGGAGTCGCCGGCCCCGACGGTGCTGACGACCTCGGTGGGCGGCGGGGTCGCGTGCCAGGCGCCGTCGGCGGTGACGAGCACGGCGCCGTGGCCGCCCAGGGTCGCGAGCACCTCGGTGACGCCGCGGTCGAGGAGCGTGCGCGCGGCGTCCGCGGCCGCCTGGGGGTCGGACTCGATGGTGTCGGCGTCGCCGCCGGTGAAGGACGCGAGCTCCTCGCCGTTGGGCTTCATCAGGTGGGGAGCCGACCCGGGCGTCAGCCGGTCGACGAGGGCCTGCAACGGGGCCTCGCTGGTGTCGACCGCGACGCGGGTCAGGGTGCGCAGGTCGGCGACGAGGTCGGCGTACCAGTGGGCCGGCGCGCCGGGCGGCAGCGAACCGGCCAGCACGACCCACGCCGCGTCGGCGGCGAGCTCGTGGAGGGCGTCGGCCAGGGCGGTCAGGGTGCCCGGGGTGGCGGTCGCGCCGGGGCTGTTGAGCTTGGTGGTCGTGCCGTCGGGCTCGCTGATCGTGACGTTGACCCGCACCGGACCATCGGGCGTGACCAGCCGGTGGTGAACCCCGGCGTGCTCGAGCTCGAGGACGAACGGGTCGTCGGCGGCGGCCGGCAGCACGGCCGTGGTGGGTACGCCGGCCGCGAGGCACGCGCGGGAGATGTTGACACCCTTGCCGCCGGCCTGGTCGAGCACCGACGACGTGCGCTGGACGGCGCCGCGCCGCAGCGGTCCGGCGAGCTCGATGGTGCGGTCGGTGCTCGGGTTGGGGGTCAGGGTGACGATGCGCCCGATGTCGCTGCTCGTGCCGTTGCTCGTGGTCATGCGACCACCACCTCGACGCCGGCCCGCTCGAGGGCGCGGCGGTCGGCGGGCTCGACGCCCGCGTCGGTGACGACGCAGTCGACCTCGTCGAGGGCGGCGAACCGGATCGCGGACTCGTGCCCGATCTTGGAGGAGTCGGCGAGGACGACGACCCGGCGTGCGGCGCCGACGATGGCCCGCTTGGTGGCGGCCTCCTCGGGGTCGGGCGTCGAGAGGCCGTGGCTCTCGTTGAGGGCGTTGGTGCCGAGGAAGGCGACGTCGGCGCGCACGACCCGGACGGCGGCGACGGTGTCGGGGCCGACGGCGGCCTGGGTCGTCGTCCGGACCCGGCCGGGCAGCAGGTGCAGCTCGACGAGCGGCAGGGTGGCGAGGCGGGCGGCGACCGGCACGGCGTGGGTGAAGACGACGAGGCGGCGGTCGCGGGGGAGCGCGGCGGCCAGGCGCGAGGTCGTCGAGCCGGCGTCGAGGACGACGCTCGAGCCGTCGGGCGGCAGCATGGCGACGGCGGCGGTGGCGATGAGGTCCTTGAGGTCGGCGTGGGTGCGGTCGCGCTCGCCGAGGCCGGCCTCGACGGTGACCAGCGCGTCGGCGGGGACGGCGCCGCCGTGGACCCGGCGGACCAGCCCGAGGCGCTCGAGCTGCGAGAGGTCGCGACGCACGGTCTCGGTGGTGACGTCGTACTCACGGCTGAGGTCGGTGACCGAGACCCGGCGGCGGTCGCTGACCAGACGGGCCATCGACTGCAGGCGCTCCTCGGCGTACATCGGTCCCTCCTGCCTGTTCCCGGTCGGATGATCTTTGCTTGTGTTGTTCTATGCCCGAATGTGTTGACTGTCAAGGGGTCCTCGGCAGTAACGTGTGTTCGTGGTCACTGAAACCCGTACCGGCCTGACCGGCACCCCTGTCGTCCCCGGCGTGGCCTACGGCCCCGTCACCCTCGCTCGCGGCGAGGTCTCCGCGGCTGCGGTCTCCGCCTTCGGCGACGGTCCGTACGCCGACGACGAGGCCGCCCTCGCCGCCTACGACGCCGCCGCGGCTGCGGTCGGCGACGGCTTCCAGGCCAAGGCCGCCCGCGCCAGCGGCGCCACGGCCGAGGTGCTCACCGCGAGCGCCGGGCTGGCCAAGGACCGCGGGCTGCGCGGCGCGGTGCGTAAGCAGCTGCGCAGCGGTGAGCACCTGCTGCCCGCCGTGCACGCCGCGGTCGAGCAGTTCGTGCAGACCTTCACCGCCATGGGCGGGTTGATGGCCGAGCGGGCGACCGACCTGCGCGACATCGAGCGGCGCCTGGTCGCGCGGATCGTGGGCGAGCCCGAGCCCGGCGTACCCGTGCCGGACGAGCCGTCGGTCCTGGTCGCCGAGGACCTCGCCCCGGCCGACACCGCCGGGCTCGACCCGGCGATCATCCTCGCGCTCGTCACCGAGCGCGGCGGCCCGACCAGCCACACCGCGATCATCGCCCGCCAGCTCGGCATCCCGTGCCTGGTCGGTGTCGCCGGCGCGCTCTCGCTCGAGGCCGGCGTGCCGGTGCTCGTCGACGGCGTCGCCGGCACGGTCGAGGTCGACCCCGACTCCGACCGGGCGTGGAGCCTCGTCGCCGCCTCCGCCGAGCAGCAGGCCGCGCTCCAGGCGTGGTCGGGCCCGGGCGCCACCGCCGACGGGTTCGCCGTCAAGGTGCTGGCCAACGTCGCCGACGGCGGGTCGGCCCGCGCCGCCGCCGGGGGACCGGTCGAGGGGGTCGGACTCTTCCGGACAGAGCTGTGCTTCCTCAACCGCACCGAGGAGCCGACCGTCGACGAGCAGGCGGAGATCTACGCCGAGGTCCTGCGTGCCTTCGGCGACAGCCGCTACGTGGTGGTCCGCACCCTCGACGCGGGCTCCGACAAGCCCGTCGCGTTCGCGACCCACGAGGGCGAGGAGAACCCCGCCCTCGGCGTACGCGGTCTGCGGCTGTCGTTCAGCAACCCCGGCCTGCTCACGCGTCAGCTCGACGCGATCGCCCAGGCCGCCCGCGACACCGGCACCGAGACCTGGGTGATGGCCCCGATGGTGGCGACCGTCGCCGAGGCGGCCGAGTTCGCCGAGGCCGTGCGCGGCCGCGGGCTCAAGGCGGGCGTGATGGTCGAGGTGCCGTCGGCGGCCCTGCTGGCCCACCGGATGCTCGAGGTCGTCGACTTCCTGTCCATCGGCACCAACGACCTGACGCAGTACACGATGGCCGCCGACCGGATGGCCACCGACCTCGCCCACCTCACCGACCCGTGGCAGCCCGCGGTGCTGCAGCTGGTGGCGATCACCGCCGAGGCCGGCCGCCACGCCGGCAAGTCGGTCGGGGTCTGCGGCGAGGCCGCCGCCGACCCCCTGCTCGCCTGCGCCCTCGTCGGCATGGGCGTCACCTCGCTGTCGATGGCCGCGGCCGCCGCCAAGCCCGTCGGCGCCCGCCTCGCCTCGGTCACCCACGACCAGTGCGAGGAGGCCGCCGAGGCCGCCCTCGCCGCCTCCGACCCGGCCGCCGCCCGCGCCGCCGTGCGCGCCCTCCTGGTCTGAGCCGACCTGCCCTGACTCGTGCAGAGCGCGAGTCGGCGCAGCGGCTGAGTCTCTGCGCCGACTCGGCCGTCCTGCCCTTCACCTCTGCGCCGACTCGGCGGGTGTGCCTAGGTAGTTCCTAAGTGTACTGAGTCAGGTGATTTGATGGTGTTAAATGCCGGCATGACGACCCGACCGAGCGCGACGCGCCGCTCCCTCCTCGCCGCCGCTGCCGTCGGCCCGCTCGCCGCGACCATGGTCCAGGCCGGCCGTCCGGCCGCTGCCGGGTTCCCCAACATCCTCAAGCCGCTGCCGCCGTCGCGGTTCGTCGACTTCGGCACCAACGCCGAGATGCGGTGGGACTCGGTAGACAAGCGGCGCTACCTCACCTCGCAGGCCGACCTGTTCGTGCGCAACCACACCAAGACCCCGACGATCGACGCGTCGACCTATGCCCTGCGGATCTTCGGCAACGGGCTGAGCCAGGCTCGGACCGAGGCCGAGGCGCTGTCGTTCAGCCTCGCCGACCTCAAGACCCTGCCGGTCACGCGGATCACCTCGGTCCACGAGTGCACCGGCAACGGACGCAGCTTCTTCGGCTCCCAGCAGGGGCAGGCGGGCAGCGGCACCGCCTGGACCCTCGGCTCGGTCGGCACGGTCACGTGGGAGGGCGTGCGCCTGCGACACCTGCTGAGCCGGATCGGGCTCTCGTCCACCGCCGTGTCGATCATGGCCACCGGCCTCGACGACCCGTTCGTCAGCGGCGGCACCGACTACGGCCGGGTCCGGCGCCCGTTCTCCGTCGCCAAGGCCCTCGACGACGCGATCCTCGCCTGGAGCGCCAACGGCCAGCCGCTGCTGCCCGACCACGGCTTCCCGCTGCGTCTGGTGCTGCCGGGCTGGATCGGGATCGCCAGCATCAAGTGGCTCGGCTCGCTCGAGGTCGCCACGACCGAGCTGCAGTCGCCCTGGAACACCGCCTTCTACCGGCTCACGGGCGGCAGCTACCCGGCCGACTCGCCGCCGCTCACCGTCAACCCGGTCCGTTCCGCCTGGGAGCTGCCGTGGAACGCGACCCTCGCCGCCGGCGTCACGCAGATCCTGACCGGCCGGTCCTGGAGCGGCGCTGCCCCCATCCGAAGCGTGGAGGTCAGCTTCGACGGCGGCGCGACGTGGCGTCGTACCGACCAGCGGCAGAAGAACGACCCGCCGGCCGAGCCGGGCGACCGCGGCTTCGGCTGGACCCAGTGGACGACGACCTGGCGCCCCACCCAGCCCGGCCCCGCCACCCTGATGGCGCGCGCCACCGACACCCTCGGCCGCACCCAGCCCCTCGTGTCGCCCTTCAACACCCTGGGCTACTTCTTCGACGCGGTCGTCCGCCACCCCGTCACCGTCGTCGCCAGCCCCCGCACCCGCTGACCCGTCAGCAATCGACGACGGGTCAGCGTCGTCTAGGCGCGGAGCCAGGTGAGGACGGCGCGGACGCGGCGGTGGTCGTCCTCGGCGGTGCCGAGGTCGAGCTTGGCGAAGATGCTGTTGATGTGCTTGGCGACGGCCTTGTCGGTGACGACGAGGCGAGCCGCGATCGCGGCGTTGGAGCGGCCCTCGGCCATCAGCGCGAGGACCTCGCGCTCGCGGGGCGTGAGGCGGTCGAGCGGCTCCTCGCGGCGCCGCGCCATGATCGTCGCGACGACCTCGGGGTCGAGGACGGTGCCGCCCGCGGCCACCCGGCGCACGCCGTCCACGAACTCGGCGACGTCGGAGACCCGGTCCTTGAGCAGGTAGCCGACCGCGCCCTCGCCGCTGGCCAGCAGCTCGCGGGCGTAGAGGTGCTCGACGTACTGCGAGATCACCATCACCGGGAAGCCCGGACGCGCCTCGCGCACCGCGATCGCCGCGCGCAGGCCCTCGTCGGTCTGCGACGGCGGCAGGCGTACGTCGACCACGGCGGCCTGGGCGGCGGGGTCGCGCAGCGCCACGTCGAGCGAGGGCGCGTCGACGGCGGCGTGCAGGATCGTGAACCCGTTGGCCTCGAGCAGCTGGATCATCCCGGCCCGGAGGAGGGCGTGGTCCTCGGCGAGGACAAGTCGCACGGAACCTCCAGGGTGATCTCGGTCGGCCCGCCGGACGGGCTGCTCACCGACATCGTGCCGTCGAAGGCCGCGAGCCGGCGTCGGACACCCAGCATGCCGGTCCCGGCGTCGACGTGCGCGCCGCCCACCCCGTCGTCGACCACCCGCACCCGCACCCGCCCGCCGTCGTGGGTCAGCACGATCGTCGCCGACTCCGCGTGCGCGTGCTTGCCGACGTTGGCCAGGCACTCGGCCACGGCGAAGTAGAGCGCCGACTCGACCGGCGCCGGCGGTCGGCCGTCGAGCTCGGCGGTCACGGTCACCGGTACCGCCATGTCGAGGGCGAGGGCCTGGACCGCACCGGCGAGCCCGCGGTCGGCGAGGACCGGCGGGTGGATGCCGCGCACGACGGAGCGCAGGTCGCTGATGGCCGCCGACGTCGTGGAGCGCGCGTCGCTGACCAGGCGCCGGGCACCCTCGGGATCCTCGGCCCACCCCTCCTGGCTCAGGCGCTGCTCCGCCAGGCCCAGGCTCATCGAGAGCGCGACCAGCCGGGCCTGCGGCCCGTCGTGCAGGTCGCGCTCGAGCCGGCGCAGCTCGGCCGCGGCGGTGTCGACGACGTCGGCGCGGGTCTCGGTGAGCACCTGGACCCGCTGCTCGAGCTTCTCGGTCCGGCTGGTGGCGAGGAACCACAGGTCGATCTGGCTGCGGGCCCGCATCTTGGGCCGCAGCGTCCACCACCACAGCGGCCAGGTGACGACGGCGAGCAGCTCGAGCACGCAGATCAGCGCCACGACCCAGCCGAAGGTGCACGCCCACACGGTCCACGCCAGGTCGCGGTAGGACATCGGGTCGCGCGCCACCGCCACGAGCGCGTGCCACGGGTGCCGCGGCACGGGGCGGTAGGGCCGCGGGACCTCGAGGCCGAGCACGCCGGCCGCCATGTGGCGGTGGGCGTCGGCCACGAGCCGGGTCAGGGGGAGCGAGATGGCGAGCAGCAGCCCGCCCACCCAGACGACCATCAGCGCCGCGCCCGTCACCGTGAGGACGAACAGCACCAGCGCGACGACCCCGAGCAGCAGCTGCGCGGCGGCGTAGCCCGTCAGGCGCGCTCTGCTCGGCTCGGTCATGGCCCCATCCTCCCCGGTCGGACGGCCACGCGCGGTGGTGCAGGCACCACCGCGGGAGTGGTGGCCACGCCCCTGACGCGGCCGCCGGCGCTCACGAGGCTGGCCGCATGACCCATCCTCTCGCCACCGTTCCCCGCCGCGCCGCCCGCTGGAGCGCCACCCACCCCTGGCGCGCCATCGGCGCGTGGTTCGCCTTCGTGGCCGTCGCCGTCGCGCTGGCCTCCTTCGTGCCGACCGTCGAGGCCGACGACGCCGACTACCGCCTCGGCGAGTCCGGCCGCGCCGCCACCCTGGTCGAGGCGGTCGGCCTCGACGAGCCCGGCTCCGAGAACGTCCTGGTCACCGGCACCGGCTCCACCGACCTCGACGCCACCGAGGCCGAGGGCGCAGCCGCCGACCTCGCCCAGGCCCTCGCGGGCGTCGACGGGGTCGCCGCCGTCGCCGGCCCGCAGTGGAGCCCCGACCGCTCGGCGCTCCTCGTGCCGGCCCGGCTGGCGCGCGACGGCGACCTCCCCGACACGCTCGCCGACGACGTACGACGGGTGGTCGGCGAGGTCGCGGACACCCATCCAGGCCTGGAGGTCCGGGCCGCCGGTGACACCACGCTCGACGCCGCGGTCGACGAGCGCGTCGGCGAGGACCTGCACGCCGCCGAGGGGATCAGCCTGCCGATCACGCTGGTGCTGATGCTCCTCGCGTTCGGTGCCCTGGTCGCGGCCGGGCTCCCCGTCCTGCTCGCGGCGACCAGCGTCGCGGCCACGATCGGCGTCCTCGCCCCGCTGTCGCACCTCGTGCCCGCCGAGAGCACCGTGACCAGCATGGTCGTGCTCATCGGCATGGCCGTCGGCGTCGACTACTCGCTCTTCTACCTCAAGCGCGAGCGGGAGGAGCGGCTCGCCGGCCGCACCACGCTCGACGCCGTCGACATCGCCGCGCAGACCTCGGGCCACTCGATCCTCGTCTCCGGCGGCGCCGTGATCGCCGCGATGGCCGGGCTGTTCCTCGTCGGCGACGTCACCTTCAACTCCCTGGCCGTCGGGTCGATCCTCGTGGTCGCCGTGGCTGTCCTCGGCTCGATCACCGTGCTGCCCGCGCTGCTCGCCGGGCTCGGCCGCTGGGTCGACCGACCGCGCGTGCCGCTGCTCTGGCGGCTCAACGCCCGCATCGGCGCCGGCGGCATCAGCACGCGCATCCTGCGCCCCGTCGTACGCCGTCCGCTCGCCGCGCTGATCCTCGCGAGCGTCGTGGTGGTCGGCCTCGCCCTGCCTGCGCTGGGCCTGCGGATCCACTCCGCCAACCTCGACACCCTGCCCGCCTCGATCCCCGAGGTGCAGACGATGCGCGACCTGACCGCGGCGTTCCCGGCCGAGGGCGCCTCCGCGACCGTCGTCGTCAAGGCCGACCCCGCCGACGCCGGCCGCGTGGCCGACGCCCTCGCCGACCTCGAGCAGCGCGCCGTCGCCACCGGCGACTTCGTCGCGACGGGGGAGGCCCCGGAGGCCTCCGCCGACGGCACCACCACCGTGCTCGACCTCGCGATGCCTTTCGACGAGTCCGACGAGCGGGTCGACGACGCCGTGCGCGAGCTGCGCACCGAGCTCGTGCCCGCCTCGTTCGCCGGTGACGGTGCCACGCAGCTCGACGCCGAGACCGCCGTGGGCGGCGGGGCCGCCGAGAGCCTCGACTTCGCCGACCGCCTGGGCGGACGGCTCCCGCTGGTGATCGGGTTCGTGCTCCTGCTGACCTGCCTGATGATGCTGCTGACGTTCCGCAGCGTGGTCCTCGCCGGGGTGTCGGTGCTGCTCAACCTGGCCTCGGTCGGGGTCGCCTTCGGGTGCCTGGTCCTGGTCTTCCAGCACGGGGTCGGCGCCGACCTGCTCGGCTTCACCAACCCCGGCTTCGTCATCGACTGGCTGCCGCTCTTCGTGCTCGTCGTGCTGGTGGGCCTGTCGATGGACTACCACGTCTTCGTGCTGAGCCGGATCCGCGAGCACGTCCTCGCCGGCCTCGACCCCCGGGTCGCGGTCCAGCGTGGGATCTCGGAGACCGCAGGTGTCGTGACCAGCGCCGCCGCGGTGATGGTCTCGGTGTTCGCGATCTTCGCGACGCTGTCGATGCTCGAGATGAAGATGATGGGCGTCGGCCTGGCCGCCGCCATCCTGCTCGACGCCACCCTGGTGCGGCTGGTGATGCTGCCCGCGATCCTGGTGCTGCTGGGGGACCGGGTGTGGCCGCGCCGTACGACGCCCGCCCCGGTCGCGGTCGTGCCGACGGACGCCGAGGTCGAGGACGTCAGGCCGGCGACACCGTCACCGGCACTCCGTTGAGGGCGGCGTTGCCCGACACGACGTCGAGCAGGTCGGGGTCGGTGAGGTCGTTGATCGACACCCCCGCGACCGTGCTCGCGTGCCCGAGGCGGGTGCCGGGCAGCTGGTGCCCGTAGCCGTGGGGGAGCGAGACGACGCCCGGCATCATGTCGTCGGCCCCGGTGACCGCGACCTCGACCGAGCCGACCCGCGAGCTCACCACGACGGTCCCGCCGTCGGCGATGCCGCGGGCGGCGCGGTCGTCGGGGTGCATGAGCAGGTGGTGCCGGGCCTTGCCCCTGGTGAGCCGGGTCGTGTTGTGCAGCCACGAGTTGCAGTCGCGCTGGTGGCGGCGGCCGATCAGCACCAGGTCGCCGTCGCCGCGGGGCGTCGCCTCGAGGTCGTCCAGCCAGGCGGTGAGCCGGTCGAGGTCGTCGACGAGCAGCGTCGGCACCAGATCGATCCGGTGGTCCTCGGTCTGCAGCCGGCCCGGCATCGTCGGCCGGAGCGGGCCGAGGTCGATGCCCTCGGGGTGCTCGACGAGCTCGGCTGCCGCGACCCGGTCGCCGGTGTCGAGCAGCAGCTCGACGAGGTCGGCCGGTGCGGCGGCGAGCTGGGCGGCGGCGTCGTCGGCCAGCGGGGTGCCGAGCCGCTGGGCGATGCGCGTCGCCAGGCCGCCGAAGATCTCCCAGTCGTGGCGCTGGTCGTCGCCGCGCGCGAAGACCGCCGGCGTCCAGCGCGCCGTGTTGCGCACGGCGAAGCCGTGGAAGACCAGGTCGTACTGGTCGCGCTCGAGCGCGCTCGTCGGCGGCAGCACGACGTCGGCGTGCCGCGTCGTCTCGTTGAGGTAGAAGTCGACCGACACCATGAAGTCGAGGTCGTCGAGCGCCTCGGCGAGGCCACGGCCGTCGGGTGTCGAGAGCACCGGGTTGCCGGCGACGGTGACCATCGTGCGCACCTGCCCCTCGCCCGGGGTGCGGATCTCCTCGGCCATCACCGAGGCGGGCAGCTCGCCGGCGAACTCCGGTACGTCGCGCACCCGGCTGCGCCACCGGTCGTGCCGCCCCGGCCCGAGGATGCGGCGGCCCACGGTGTCGACGGCGGGCTCGGGGAACATCGCGCCGCCCGGCTGGTCGAAGTGGCCCGACAGCAGGTTGAGGCAGGCGATCGCCCACTGGCACAGGGTTCCGAACCCCTGGGTCGAGACGCCCATCCGGCCGTAGACGACCGCGGGCTCGTCGCCGGCGAGGTCGCGGGCCAGGGCCCGGATCGTGTCGGCCGGCACGCCCGACACGGCCGCGGCGCGCTCGGGCGTGAACGGCGCGACCAGCTCGGCGAGGCGGTCGAGGCCGTCGACGTACGCCGGCGGGCGGGCCAGGCCCTCCTCGAACATGACCTGCAGCACCGCCAGCAGCACCGGGGCATCGGTGCCGGGTCGCACGAAGTGGTGGTCGTCGGCGACCTTGGCGGTCTCGGTGCGCCGCGGGTCGAGCACGACCATCCGGCCGCCACGACCGTGCAGCTCCCGGATGCGACTCGGGAAGTCGGGCACGGTCATCAGCGAGCCGTTGGACGCCATCGGGTTGGCCCCGACCACCACGAAGAGCTGGGTGCGGTCGAGGTCGGGGACCGCGATCATCAGCTGGTGGCCGTAGAGCTGCCACGCCACGAGCTGGTGGGGGACCTGGTCGACCGTCGAGGCGCTGAACCGGTTGTGCGTGCGGAGCGAGCGCACGAACCCGGCGCCGTGGGTGCCGAAACCGAGCGAGTGGGCGTTGGGGTTGCCGAGGTAGACGCCGACGCTGTCGCCGCCGTGGTCGGCGATCGTGGCTGCCAGCCGGTCGGCGACGAGGTCGAGGGCCTCGTCCCACTCCAGCTCGACCCAGTCGTCGTCCGCGCCGTCCTGTCCGGGCACGCGACGGACCGGGCGGCGCAACCGGTCGGGGTCGGCGTAGACGTCGGCGAGCGAGACGCCCTTGGGACAGATGTAGCCGCGCGACAGCGGGTCGGCCGGGTTGCCACGGATGCCGGTGACGGCACCCTCCTCGAGGGTCAGCTGGAGGCCGCAGATCGCCTCGCAGAGGTTGCACACGCCGTGGCGCGTGCCGGTGAACCCGGCGGGGACGGGTGGCTGGCTGAGGACGCCCATGAGGTCATGCAACCACCCCGGGCGCCGCCGGTGCCGTTTCGAGCCCAGGGAAGTTTGTCCGACCCGAAACTGTCGGCGCCCCTGGTGCGTTTGTAGGGTTGCCACGCACCGGGTGCGCATCCGCGCGCCCAGCCCCCGAACGAAATGAGGAAGTCGACATGGTCGTCAGCTTGTCCAAGGGTGGAAACGTCTCCCTGACCAAGGAAGCCGGACCCACCGGACTCAACAAGGTGCTCGTCGGCCTCGGCTGGGACGTGCGCACCACCACGGGTCAGGACTTCGACCTGGATGCCTCGGCGCTGTCGTGCAACGAGGGCGGCAAGGTCGTGTCCGACCAGCACTTCGTCTTCTACAACAACCTGACCTCGCCCGATGGCTTCGTCGTGCACCAGGGCGACAACCGCACCGGTGAGGGCGAGGGTGACGACGAGGTCGTCGAGGTCAACCTGGCCGGCATGGGTGCCGACGTCGACAAGGTCGTCTTCGCCGTCTCCATCGACCAGGCCGACGCCCGCGGCCAGAACTTCGGCCAGGTGACTGGCGCCTTCATCCGCGTCGTCAACTCCGACAACGGCACCGAGCTCGCCCGCTACGACCTCTCCGAGGACGCCTCGAGCGAGACCGCGATGGTCTTCGGCGAGCTCTACCGCAACGCGGCCGAGTGGAAGTTCCGGGCCATCGGCCAGGGCTACGCCTCGGGTCTCGCCGGCATCGTGCGCGACTACGGCGTCAACCTCTGACGTCCTGACGCTCTGCCACACGGGCGTACGCCGCCCGGCGTCGTCCGCTGCCCTCCCCCCTCGATCGTGAGTTGATCCCGTGCTCCTCAAGACCCTCCGTTGGTCTTTCCTGTTCACCGTCATCGGCCTGATCGTCGCGTTCCTCTACGACGGCATCACCGGCGTGACCGTCACCGCGATCCTGATCGTGCTCGAGGTCTCGCTGTCGTTCGACAACGCGGTGGTCAACGCCAAGGTGCTGAACCGGATGTCGGAGTTCTGGGTCCGCATCTTCCTGACCGTCGGCATCGTCATCGCCGTCTTCGGCATGCGGCTGCTGTTCCCGCTGGTCGTGGTCTTCGTGACCGCCGACCTGTCCCCGGTCGACGCGTGGCAGCTCGCGCTCGAGAAGGGCAACCCCGAGGAGCCGGGCACCTACGGCTACATCCTCAACGAGGCCCACCCGCTGATCGCGGCCTTCGGCGGGATGTTCCTGCTGATGATCTTCCTCGACTTCCTGTTCGACGAGGAGAAGGACCTGCACTGGGTCGGCCCGATCGAGCGGGCGATGTCGAAGGCGGCCGCGTTCCCGGCCGTGTCGTCGCTGGTCGCGCTCGTGTGGCTCTTCACGTTCTCGCGGATCTTCCACGAGGAGGCCAACGACATCCTGCTGGCGGGCGTGTTCGGGATGATCCTCTACCTCGCGGTCAACGGCCTCGGTGACTTCTTCGACGGCGGTCTCGAGGACGAGCTCGAGGAGGGGGAGGAGGCCGCTGACGGGCCCAAGTCGGCCGGCGTCGGCTCGGCGGTGGCCGCGACGGGCAAGGCGGCATTCTCGCTGTTCCTCTACCTCGAGCTGCTCGACGCCAGCTTCAGCTTCGACGGCGTGATCGGGGCGTTCGCGATCACGTCCGACCCGATCATCATCGCGCTGGGTCTCGGCGTGGGTGCGTTCTACGTCCGGTCGATCACGATCTACCTGGTCCACCAGGGCACCCTGAGCGAGTACGTCTTCCTCGAGCACGGCGCCCACTGGGCGATCGGGGCGTTGGCGCTGCTGCTGTTCATCAGCGTCGGTCCCGAGATCCCCGAGGTCATCACCGGGCTCATCGGGGTCGCGTTCATCCTGCTCGCCCTGTGGTCGAGCTTCCGCTACAACAAGGAGCACCGCGGCGAGGAGCACGTCGTCCACGTCTGAGGTGCTCGCCCCGTCACCGGCCCGTCGTCCTGCTGGACGGCGGGCCGGTGACGTCCTCACCCGCGCCGCGCTCGTACGATGAGTGACGTGGCGAGCCGTTCCCCTGATTCGCAGCGTGAGGCGACCAGGACCGCGCTCGACCAGCTGATGCTCGACTTCCAGCACCTCGACAGCTCCCAGCGCACGCTGCGCGGCATGGTGGAGAGCTTCCAGGCCTACCTGCCGGAGCGGGCGGCGTCGTCGGGACTGGTCCCGCGGTTCCGAGTCCTCGACCAGGAGGCCGAGAAGCTGATCGGCGACTACCTCGCCACGCTCGACCAGCACCCCTTCGACGAGTCCCTCGACCAGCGCGGCCTCGGCGCCGCCCACCGTGCCTACGCCGAGGTCGGGCCGCGGCTGGCCAAGCACGCCGACGCCCTCGACCAGGTCGTCCTCGACTACGACAACGAGCTCACCCGCATCGGCCAGCAGGTCAAGCGGGGCCGCGAGCTCAAGGAGGCCGCCGCCGCTCAGGCCCGCCGCGTCGCCGACGCGGCCACCACCCTGCGCGAGACCGGTCTCGAGGTCCCCGAGCTCAACGGCATCCTGGCCCGCACCCGCGCCGCCGCGGTCGCCGCCAACGACTGGCAGCCCGCGACCGGCTTCCCGGTGCTCGAGCAGGCCGGTGCCGAGCTCGCCGGGCTCGCCGACGCCGCCGAGAAGCTCGCCCAGGACTACCCGCAGCGGGTCGCCAAGGCCCGCACCCGGCGTACGTCGCTGCGCACGGCCCTGGAGGCCGTCGAGTCCCGCCTCGAGCGCATCCCGGCCGACATGGCCGTGCTCCGCCGCGAGTTCAGCCTCGGCAACTGGCGCGACCTCGAGAAGGTCGAGCCCACCGCCCGCGAGCAGCTCGCCCTCGCCCAGACCAAGCTGACCGACTTCGACCGCCTCGTCGAGGCCGGCGCCGACTGGTCGCTGCCGCTGCGCCTGCTCGACGAGGCCCGCGCCGCCCTCGACACCGCCAAGACCCAGGTCGGCGCCCCCGCCGACCGCGTGACCGCCCTGCGTGCCGTCAAGGCCGACCCCGAGGAGCTCCTGCGCAAGGTGCGCTTCCGCCTGCGCGATGCCCAGCTCCTCGTCACCAACACCCGCAAGCCCGGCGGCGACGCCGTCGCCCGCGAGCTCGACTCGCTCGCCCGCCGTCTCGACGGGCTCCGGTCCGGGCTCCAGGGCGCGCACCCCGACTACTGGGCGCTGCTCCAGGAGGCCGACCGGATCACGGACGGCGTCAAGGTGCAGGTGGAGCGGTTCCGGGGGTTGTAGGCGTACGTCGGCTGAGGTGCGAGCGCAGCGAGCCTCGAAGCCACGTGTCTTCCGTGAGGTCACGGGTGGTCCGGGTCGGGTGGCCGCGCGTAGCAGACCGCGTCTCGGCGTCAAGGACGCCTGCGGCGCCGCTGCGCGGTCGCTGCGCGATCC
>NZ_JAURVJ010000153.1 GCF_030655615.1 Nocardioides sp. | reverse complement strand
TCGGCGTCGAGCACGGCGGGCTCGGGGTCGACGTAGAGCGCGAGGACGTCGAAGTCGCGGTCGGTCGGCATGATCTGCCGCTGGAGAAGACGTCGGGCCATGGGCTCGGCCTGGTCGGTGACGGTCGCTGCGGTGCTCATTCGTCCACTCCTCCGCTGGTCAGCGGCGCCCCGTCCGCGAAGTGCGGACGCAGCTTGTTGTCGTACATCGACAGCGCCGACCCGATCGCCATGTGCATGTCGAGGTACTTGTAGGTGCCCAGTCTGCCGCCGAACAGCACCATGGGCTCCTTCTTGGCCAGCTCGCGGTACTTCAGGAGCTTGGCCCGGTCGTCGGCGGTGTTGATCGGGTAGTAGGGCTCGTCGTCGTCCTCGGCGAACCGGGAGTACTCGTGGACGACGATCGTCTTGCCGGGCAGGTAGGTGCGCTCGGGGTGGAGGTGCTTGAACTCCAGGATGCGCGTCCACGGCACCTCCTGGTCGTTGTAGTTGACCACGCCGGTGCCCTGGAAGTCGTCGACGTCGAGCGTCTCGGTCTCGAGGTCGACCGTGCGCCACGACAGCCGGCCCTCGACGTTGTCGAAGTACTCGTCGACCGGGCCGGTGTAGACGATCGGCACCTTGCCCTTGTAGCGGGCCGCGACGCCGTTGGCCGGGTCGAGGAAGTCGGTGTCGAGCTGGACCGTGATGCCGGGGTGGTCGGCCATCCGCTCGAGCCACGCGGTGTAGCCGTCGGTCGGCAGGCCCTCGTAGGTGTCGTTGAAGTAGCGGTTGTCGAACGTGTAGCGGACCGGGAGGCGCGTGATGATGTCGGCGCTCAGCTCGGTCGGGTCGGTCTGCCACTGCTTGGCGGTGTAGCCCTTGACGAAGGCCTCGTAGAGCGGGCGCCCGATGAGGCTGACCGCCTTCTCCTCGAGGTTGGTGGCGTCGGCGGTGGCGATCTCGCTCGACTGCTCGGCGATCAGCGCCCGGGCCTCGTCGGGGGTGTGGCTCTTGCCGAAGAACTGGTTGATGAGCGCCAGGTTCATCGGGAACGAGTAGACCTGGCCCTGGTACTTGGCGAAGACCCGGTGCTGGTAGCCGGTGAAGGTCGTGAACCGCGTGACGTAGTCCCACACCCGCTGGTTGGAGGTGTGGAAGAGGTGGGTGCCGTACTTGTGCACCTCGATGCCCGTCTCGGGGTCGATCTCGGAGTAGGCGTTGCCGCCGAGGTGGTAGCGGCGCTCGAGCACCAGCACCTTGAGGCCGAGCTCGGTGGCGCAGCGCTCGGCGATCGTGAGGCCGAAGAACCCCGAGCCGACGACCACGAGGTCGGGCAGGTCGTCGAGGTCGTCGGGCGGGCCGGGCTCGGCGCTGGGGGTGGCAGCAGACACGATCGATGAGTCTACGGACGGCGGGGCCCCGCGCCCGAACCCGCCGCGCCACCGACCTGGTCACATGTTGCGGAGCCGGCGATGCAGATACCGAGATTCGGACCGTTTGACTCTAGGATCGGTGGTATGGAGGAGTCTCGACAGCACCTGGGGGTGCGCGGCGCGCTGGAGCGCAACTTCGGCTACGCCTGGGCCGCCGGCATCGCGATGGCCATCGCCACCGTGCTGTTCTCGGTGGTTGCCGAGCTCCCGATCCGCGACCCCGACAGCCTCGTCCCCGGCTACATCCGGTTCCCGGCCATCGTGCTCGGCGCCGTCGCCCTCGACGTGGTGCCGCGACTCGTCGCCCGGGCCCGTAGCCGCTTCTCGACCTACGGCGAGACGCTCCGCGCCATCCTGCGCGAGCGCTGGACCCGCGCCCACTGCCTCTTCGCCCTCGGCGGCGTCGGCGCGTGGTACCTGACCTACGCGACCTTCCGCAACCTCAAGAGCTTCGTCCCGTTCGTCAACAGCCACAACTGGGACACCCAGCTGCGCCACCTCGACCAGGAGCTGTGGTTCGGGCACGACCCGGCCGTGGTGCTCCACAACCTCTTCGGCACCGGCTGGGCCTCCCACTTCTTCTCGGGCGTCTACTTCGTGTGGATCGGGCTGGTCCCGATCAGCATCGCCATCGCCCTCGTCTGGACCCGCGCCACGACCGCCGGCTCCTGGTACGTCACCGCCGTCGCCTTCGACTGGATGCTCGGCGCCGCGGTCTACCTGATGGTCCCGTCGACCGGTCCCGTCTACACCGCCGCCCAGCGCGGCCAGTTCGACGGCCTCGCCCACACCTACAACACCGAGCTCGCCGACGGCCTCTGGGACGACCGCGTCGCCGTGGTCGGCGATGTCTTCGGCTCCGGCACCCTGCAGACGATCGCGGCCTTCCCGTCGCTCCACGTCGGCATCATGGTGACGATCTGCCTGATCGTGCAGTACGTCGGCCTGGCCCGCTGGATCCGCGTCGTCTCGTGGGTCTTCCTCGGCCTCACCGTCCTTGCCACCCTCTACCTCGGCTGGCACTACTTCGTCGACGTCATCGCCGGTGCCGCCGTCGGCTCCGTCACCGTCTGGGCCGCCGCCCTCGCCACCGGCAACCACGTCGGCCTGCGCCCCAAGCTCAAGCGCGAGTCCGACCAGCTCGTCGACGCCTGACCCCGGGGCTTACACGCCGGCTGAGGTGCGAGCGAAGCGAGCCTCGAAGCCCATTTCTCTCGTCGGGTCACGCTGTGTCCGGGTCCGTGAGCCACCGTTCCGGGCAATCTCAGGCCCTGGTTCGGTGGCTGCCGCACCGCCGGCCCGGGCCGGCAAGCCCGCGAGGTGAAGTTCTATGACGAATCTCCCGGTTCTGTGCCGAAGCTTCGTACGAGAACCGGGAGACACGTCAGACAAGCGTGACCAGTGGGACACATGAGGGCTGTCCGCGCTTGACGAGGGCGCGGCGGAGCCCGCCCTTGTCTGCGCCCTGAAGCATACCGGGAGAGGCTCGCTGTCAAGGACGCCGAAGGCGCCGCGCAGCGGCGCGAGCGAAGCGAGCGTCCTTGACAGGGAGGCCCGGGATGCTAGGCGCGCGGACAGCCCGACAACGAATAACCCCAAGTCGAGCGAGACCAACCCGAACAAGACCAAGCCGAACTCAAGGCCGCGCCTCTACCGACAGCTCAGCCAACCCCCGCGAGTCCCGGACGGCCCGCAGGACGTTGCGGGCCTCGGCCCGGCCACCCCGGAGCGGGCTGACCAGCACGACCGCGAGCGCCACGGCCCAGGGCTTGGCCCGGACGAGCGCGTTGGCGCCGTAGCGGCGGTGGACGACGAAGAGGTTGCGATACATGTAATAGCCCTTCCACCCCGCCAGGTCGTGCTGCTGGCTGAAGTCGAGCTGGCGGACCAGTACGGCGTCGCGGACGGCCCAGATCCGGTGGCCGGCGCGGCGGGCGCGGAGGGCGTAGTCGACGTCGTCGTAGAAGATGAAGTAGGCCGGGTCGGGCAGGCCGATGGCCGTGACGACCTCGCGCCGCACCAGGAACCCCTCGAAGGCGACGTTCTGCACCTCGACCCGCTCGGGCATCGCCGCGCGGGTGCCGTAGGCGGTCTCGACCATCTCGGTCTTGGGCCGGATCACCCAGGCGTGGTCGAGGTCGAAGCGGGTCGCGGCCTTCTCGACCAGGGCGCCCGACAGGTCCTCGCGCACCGAGGTCAGACAGGCCTCGTCCTGGGCCATCAGGACCGCGAGGCAGTCCGGGGCGGGGACCACGTCGTCGTCGATCAGCCAGATCCGGTCGTGGCCGCTGGCGTACGCCGCCCGCACGCCGGCGTGGAACCCGCCGGCTCCCCCGGTGTTGTCGTCGAGGTGCACGCGCTCGAGGGTCAGGGTGTCGGGTCCGGCGTCGAGGACCTCGCGCGAGTGGTCGCTGCTGGCGTTGTCGACGACGACGACGAGGCCGGGCAGGTGGGTCTGGGCGGCGAGGCCCGCGAGGACCCGCGCCAGCAGGTCGGCGCGGTTGTAGGTGACGACGACGACGGCGACGGTCTCCGGTCGGGCGCCCGTCACGAGAGGTACCTCCGGTGGCCGGTGAAGTCGCCGCGCAGCCCGGCGTACGCCGCCCGCGCGCTCATCGGGATCCGGCCGGGCTGGCGCCGGGTGAGGAGGTAGAACCAGACCGTCTTGACCCAGAACATCAGCACGTGCGGCCAGCCGCGGTAGGTGCGCAGGTTGACCGTGTTGTTGCGGGCCATGCAGTAGTGCTTGAGCTCGCTCGGCGTGTGGTTGTAGGTCGTGCGCCCGCGCATCATCGGGGTGCCGAGGTCGTCGGTGGCCGGGTGCCGGAACCGCGCGGCGACGACGGTCGCGATGCGCGCGCCGTCGCGCTCGGCGCGCCAGAGGTACTCGACGTCGTCGCCCCAGATGAAGAACTCGGCCCGCGGCACGCCGATCCGCTCGACCAGGTCGCGGGTCACCAGCACCCCGTTGAACGGGATCACGACACCGGGGACCAGGCCGTCGCGGGCGGCCGCCTCGACCTCGGACATCCGGTGCACGACGGTGGTGCCGCCGGGCAGCCGGATCGGGAAGCAGAGGCGGGAGGGGTCCTGCTCGGCGAGGACGGCCGGTCCCCAGAAGTCGAGGTCACCCTCGTGCTCGAGCAGCAGCCCGAGGCAGTCGGCGTCGGGGAGTCCGTCGTCGTCCATCAGCCAGGCCAGGTCGGCACCACGCTCCATCGCCCACGTCAGCCCGTCCGCGAACCCGCCGGCGCCGCCGGTGTTGTCGGCCAGGGTCCGGGCGAGCACGCGGTCGGTCCCGTCCTGGCCGCGCAGCCACTCCCCCGTGCCGTCGGTGGACGCGTTGTCGACGACGAGGATCTCGGCGACCTCGGGCACCTCGCGGAGCCGGGCGACCAGGCGTCGCAGGAGGTCGAGGCGGTTGAACGTCACCACCACCGCCACCACCTGTGTCACCCGGCAACCCTAGTGTGGACACGTGGACACCGATGACATCACCGCCCTGCTGCAGGACGTGGCGGCCGAGGTGATCACCCCGAGGTTCCGGTCGCTCGACGCCGACGAGATCAGCGAGAAGAGCCCCGGCGACCTGGTGACCATCGCCGACCGCGAGGCGGAGGTGCTGATCACCAAGGCGCTGGTGGCGGCCTACCCCGAGGCCGTGGTGCTGGGCGAGGAGGCCTCCGCGGAGGACGCGTCGGTCCTCGAGCGCTACGCGTCCGCCGAGCACTCCTTCACCGTCGACCCGGTCGACGGCACCAAGAACTTCGTCCACGGCTCCCCCGACCACGCCGTGATGGCGTCCGAGCTGCGCGGCGGCGAGGTCGTCCGGGCGTGGATCTGGCAGCCGCAGCACGAGCTGATGTATGTCGCCGAGCGCGGCTCGGGCTCGTTCCGCAACGGCGAGCGGCTGACGACCACCCCGCCGGCCGGTCCGCCGGAGGGCCTCGACGTGCGCACGTCGCGGCGCTCGTGGGTCGGCCGCCGGCTCGGACCGTTCCCCCGGCTCGGGCTGAGCTGGGTGTCGTGCGGGATCGACTACCCCCGGCTGGCCGAGGGGGCGTGCGACGCGCTGCTCTACAAGTCCACGAAGCCGTGGGACCACGCGCCGGGCCAGCTGCTGCTGAGCGAGGCCGGCGGGGTCCTGCTCCACCGCGGCGGGACCGCCTACGACCCCCGCTTCACCGCCACCGACTGGCTGGTGGCGGCCGCCGACCGGGCGACGTACGACGCCGTCGACGAGGGCTGGGACGTCACCTGACGAGCAAGTCCGGGACCACCGTGACCGGGAACGGCCGCTCGACCGTCAGCGCCTCGGCCCCCGTGGCCCGGCCGACCTCGACGTAACGGTCGTCGACGAGCTCCCAGGCGATGATGGACGGCTCCGCGGGGTCGACCACCCAGTAGGACGGGACGCCGGCCTTCTCGAAGCTGCTCCGCTTGAGGCCGAGGTCGATGTGACGGGTGCTGGGCGACAGGATCTCGACGGCCAGCAGTGGGACGCCCTCGTGGTCGAGGCCCGAGACCTGCGAGGACGTCGTCACCAGCAGGTCGGGCTGCACCACCGTCCGCTCACCGAGCGTGACGTCGAGCGGCGCCACGAAGATCTCGAACCCCTCCGGACACGCTGCCTCGATCAGGTGGTCCAGCCGGCGCTGGGCGCGCTGGTGCGGGACCTTGGGCGACGGCGTCACGATGATCGACCCGTCGACCAGCTCGTAGCGGTTGCCGTCGTCGGGCATGGCGTCGAGATCGGCGCGCGTGAACTCACGTCCCCGCGGCAGCGTCGTCATGACGACCATCGTGCCTCCTTCCTGCCACGGCGACCAGGGTGCACCACGCCCGCGCGACGCGCGGGCGTCATCCACAGCCCTAGCAGGAGGCGGCGAGATCCTCGGCCTGGTTGGCGGCGTAGCCGTCCTTGAGCGTGCCGACCGAGCCACCGGTGACGGCGCCGGTGTCGGTGCCGGTGTCGCTCGCCGCGGCCTTCCTGCGCTTCTGCGACGCCTTGGCGTCGCCCTCGGAGCGGTCGATCGCCTCGGTGATCTTGCGCTGCACGAGCTTGATGTCGGGGTGGGCGGTGACGATCATCGGCGGCACGAGCGAGACGCTCGCGACCTTCTGGTCCTTGGCCTTGAGGGCGAGGTCGAGGAACGTGTCGACCTCGGAGGCCGGCAGGTTGGTCTTGACCATGTCGGAGGTGGCCTTGGCGATGCCCTCGAAGTTCTTGAGCGCCGAGGCGGGGCTGACCTGCTGCAGCATCGCGCTCATCACGCACTTCTGCCGCGCCATCCGCGAGTAGTCGTCGGAGCCCTGGCGGGCCCGGGCGTACCAGAGCGTCTCGAAGCCGTCGAGCTTGCGGTGACCGGCCTCCACCTCGCCGGTGACCTTGTCGCCGGGCAGGCCGATCGGGATGGGCTGGCGGACGTTGAGGGTGACACCGCCGACCGCGTCGACGAGGTTCTTGAAGCCTTCGAGGTTGACCATCGCCCAGTAGTTCATCCGGAGCCCGGTGATGCCCTCGATCGCGGAGATCGTGGCGTCGACGCCGGGGTCGTCGGAGTCGGGGAAGAGCTCGGTGTTGTCCTGCGCCCAGGTGCTGACGCCGTTGAGCATGCAGTCGTCGCAGTCGAACCCGTCGGGGAACTGCTCGGCCATCACCGAGCCCTTGCGGAACGGGAAGTTCGACATGTTGCGCGGCAGGCCGATGAGCACCGTCCTGCCGGTCTCCTCGTCGATCGAGGCGACGGTCATCGAGTCGGTGCGCAGGCCCCAGCGGCCGGCACCGGAGTCGCCGCCCATGAGGAGGACGTTGTAGCGGCCGTGGTGGGCGTCGCTGGCGACACCGTCGCCGAACGTCGCCAGGATGAAGTCGCGCTGGACCGCGACGATGTGGGCGCTGAAGAGCAGGATCCCGGCCACGCCGAGGGCGAGCATCCCGTTGACACCGATCGCGAGCCGGCGGTGGCCCATCGAGTAGCTCAGCGGCTGCCCGATCCGCCAGGCGTCGAAGAACAACGCCGCCCAGCCGATGGCGGCGGCGATCAGCGTGAGGTTGAGCCAGAACAGCATCGTCGTGTTGACGGCCATCTTGAGCGCCATCCCGTGGTCGAGCCCGACGACCAGGAGGACGAGGAACGCCACCGCCAGCAGCCCCAGGTAGGTGCGGAACGCGACCAGGCCGACCTTGCGGTTGCCCGCGACCAGCTGGGCGGTGCCCGGGGCCACGAGCGTCATGGCCATCAGCGACAGCGCGCGGCGGAAGCGCACCTGGGCGGCGCGCTCCGCGACCGGGGTCGCGGACAGCGTGCTCAGGCCGGAGGGAGCAGACAGGGCAGACATCAGGGGGAAGTACTTTCTGCTGGGGAAGGAAGCAGACTGTCCGCCAGTATCACCAGTCACACCCGTCACAGGCGTCATGACGCGCCGGGACGTCCCGGTTGGCCGTTCCGCGAGGGCCGGCCCGCGGGTCAGCCCGCCGGTCAGGTCGCCCGGCTGGTCTCGATCTCCTGCTTCTTGGCCAGGCGGTGGGCGCGGCGGATCTCGGCCTCGCGGCCCCGGCGTACCTCGTCGGCCGACTCGATCACCAGCGGTGGGATCTGGCGGGGCGCGCCGTCGGCGTCGATGGCCACGAAGACGAAGTAGGCCGACGCGACGTGCACCGTCTCGATCGAGGGGTCGTTCCACGGCTGCGCCTCGACGCGTACGCCGACCTCCATCGACGTGCGGCCGGCCCAGTTGACCTGGGCGTAGGTCCGCAGGATGTCGCCGACGTGCACCGGAGCGAGGAAGGCCATCTCGTCGAGCGCCGCGGTCACGGCGGGGCCGCCGCTGTGGCGCTGCGCGACGGCACCGGCGGTCGAGTCGGCAAGCTTGACGATCTCGCCGCCGTGGATGTTGCCGAGCAGGTTGGCCTCGCGGGCCGACATCACGACCCCGAGGGACACCCGGGCGAAGGACGGCGGGCGGCCCTGGTCGGTCATGGCGCCGACCGTAGCGCCCATCGGCCCGGTAGCGTCTCGCGACATGACTGATCGCCCGGGCAACGGGGGTCCCGGCGAGGGGCCCGAGTTCGGCTGGCTCTACGGCCGGCCGCCCGGTAGCGACGAGCAGTCCCCCGAGGCCACCCGCAAGATCCCGGTGCAGCCGCGACCGGGCCAGTCGGGCGGCCAGTCGGGTCCGCCCACCGAGAACCTCGGCCGTCGCCTCCCGCCGCCGGCCGCCCAGCAGCGCACCGACCCGCGGCCGCCGGTGCCCGCGCCCACGCCCTACCAGCCGGGTCAGCCCTACCAGCAGCCCTACGGGCAGCCGCCGCAGCAGCCGCCCGGTCGTCCGGGCCGCGCGGGTGGTGGGTTCTGGGCGCGTCGGCTGCGCCGGCCGGGGTTCTACGTCCGCACCGTGCTGGTGCTGCTCCTGCTGTGGGTGACCTACATCGTGGCGGTGCCGTTCATCACCTGGCAGAGCGCCGAGCAGGTCGCCTTCGAGCCCGACGGTGACCGCCCCGCCGAGCAGGACGGGACGACCTACCTCCTCGTCGGCAGCGACTCGCGCCGCGACCTGAGCGCGGCCGAGCGCAAGAAGCTCAGCACCGGCAACCCGCAGTCGGAGCTGACCGACACGATGATGCTGCTCCACACCGGCGACGGTCCGAGCGTGCTGTTGTCGATCCCGCGCGACACGCGCATCGACCGGCCGTTCTTCTCCGGCAAGATCAACGGCGCCTACGGCCGCGGTGGCGCCGCGCTGCTGACGCGCGTGATCGAGACCGAGACGGGCATCCGCGTCGACAAGTACGTCGAGATCGGGCTCGGCGGGGTCGCTGACGTCGTCGACGCGGTCGGCGGCATCGAGGTGTGCCCCGTCGAGCGCATCAAGGACCCGCTCGCCGGCCTCAACATCCGCAGGGGGTGCCAGGAGATCAACGGGACCAAGGCCCTGGCCTACTCGCGGTCGCGCAAGCAGTCGGCGCTGGGCGACCTCGAGCGCGTACGCCGCCAGCGCGAGGTCATCGGCGCGATCGGCGACAAGGTCCTCTCGCCGTGGTCGGTCGTCAACCCGGTGCGCTGGTGGAAGCTCAACAAGGCCGTCCCGTCGTTCTTCGCCTTCGGAGAAGGCATGAGCTCGCTCGACGCGAGCCGGTGGGCGTTGGCGATGAGCAAGTCCGGGGGCACCGACAACCTCACCTGCACGATGCCGGTGACCGACGGGTCGGCCGAGACCTGGGACCGCGACCGGGCCGACCCGCTCTTCGCAGCGATCATCGACGACGACACCGACAAGATCACCAAGAAGCAGTGCACCCCCAACGGGATCGTGCGCTGACGCTCGGGTAGACATGGGGACCGTGACCTACGAGACCCTGGATTGGTCCGTCGACGCCGACGGCGTCGCGACCCTCACGCTCGACCGGCCCGACGCGCTCAACGCGTTCGACCTGACCATGGCGCGCGAGCTCCTCGCCGTCTTCACCACCGACGCCCTCGACGACGCCGTCCGCGCCGTCGTGGTCACCGGGTCGGGCCGCGCGTTCTGCGCCGGCATGGACCTCTCGGCCGCGGGCAACGTGTTCGGCCTCGACGAGAGCCTCGAGGTCACGCCCGAGTCGCTCCGCGAGCACTTCGACGACCCGGCCTACGACGACGGCGTGCGCGACACCGGCGGCAAGGTCACGCTAGCGATCCACGCGCTGCCCAAGCCGGTGATCGCCGCGATCAACGGCCCG
The DNA here is from genome assembly GCF_030655615.1 of Nocardioides sp. Classification (GTDB taxonomy): domain Bacteria; phylum Actinomycetota; class Actinomycetes; order Propionibacteriales; family Nocardioidaceae; genus Nocardioides. Next base: position 64 of record NZ_JAURVJ010000153.1, on the reverse strand, counting down.
GCGGTCGGCATCGGCGCGACGATGACCCTCGCCATGGACCTGCGCCTCGCCTCGACCAAGGCGC
>NZ_JAURVJ010000150.1 GCF_030655615.1 Nocardioides sp. | reverse complement strand
CCGCGCCGGCGTCGGCGCCGCTCGGCGGACTCCGGGCCCGACTCGGTGGCCGGCCCGGTCGCCGCGGGCTCCTTGTCGAGGTCGGGTGCCTGCGGCTCTGGGGGGGTCACCGGTCCACCCTAAGCAAGGAGCGGGCCAACCGGCAGGCCGCATCGGGGTGGTCGGCGGCCAGCAGGCCGACGGCCGCCAGGACGTAGTCGCCGTCGACCACGACCCGCGGTCGCTCGGGCAGCTGCCAGCCCCCCTCGAGGTCGGCGCCGAGGCTGCCCTCGAGCACCCGGGCGGCCGCGCCCGGGCGGCCGTGGCGCAGCACGCCGCCGGACGCGACGACGAGCCCGACCTCCCTCAGGTCGGTACCGGTCCGCTCGACGACACGCCCCTCCGGGCCGACCACGACCCGCGACCGGCCGGCGTGACGACGCAGCGCGAGGCCCACCGCCAGCCGTGCGATCGTCTCGTCGTCGTCGCGGTCGCTCTCGCTCTCCGGGAGGTACGCCGGCCGCTCGGCCCGGGTCCGCGCCGCCGGCTCCAGGTCGGGGCGGCCCCCGGCGTCGACGGTCGTGAGCGCCGACCACCGCATGCCGAGGTCGCCCTCGACCGTGCGGGTCACCGCGGTCGGCGCGACCACGTCGCGGGCCAGGGCACCGTCCTCGGGGTCGAGGTCGACCACGGAGTGCACGTCGGTGGTCGCACCGCCCACGTCGACGACCACGACGTCGCCCGCCTCGCGCGCCAGCACCTCGACGCCGGTCAGCACCACGTCGGGCGTCGCGCCGCGCACGAGGCCCACGAAGGCCGCGCCGTCGTCGCGGGCGCTCAGCTGCTTGCCTCCGATGACGTGCGACAGGAACACCTCGCGGATCGCGGCGCGCGCGCCCTCGGGGCGCAGCACCCCGATCTGCGGCACGACGTTGTCGGCGACGACGACGGGCAGGCCCGCGAGCAGCCCGGTCACCTCGGCCGCGGCGTCGGCGTTGCCGGCCACGACGACGGGTCCCCGCCAGCCCGCGCCTACCAGGGCGGTCGCGGCGGCCAGGATCACCTCGGCGTTGCCGCCGTCGGTGCCCCCGGTCAGCAGCACCACGTCGGGCTCGGCCAGGTCGGCCAGGGTGAAGCCCCCGTCGGCGGCGGCCACCACGGCGACGACCTTGCCGCCGCTCGAGAGCGCGACCCGGCGACCGGCCTCGGCGGTGACCAGCTCCTCGTTGCCGACCACCGCGACCCGCAGTCCCCCGCCGGCGCTCGAGCAGGCCAGCACCGGCACGTCCTCGGCCCCGAGCGCGGCGACGCACGCGTCGACCCCGTCGAGGACGTCGGTGTCGATCGTCGTGCGGTGCTCGGCGTGCCCGGCCACGGTCGCGGTGGAGAGGTCGACCAGCGTCGCCTTGGTGAAGGTCGACCCGACGTCGACGCACAGCACCCGACGTACGGCCGAGTCGGCGCTGAGACTCACACGCTGCGCCGACTCGGCCAGTTCCGACTTCACTTCTGCGCCGACTCGGCGTGGCTAGCCGAGGGCACGATCGAGGTCCGCGAGCAGGTCGTCGACGGTCTCGATGCCGACCGACAGCCGGACCAGGTCGGCCGGGACCTCGAGCTCGGTGCCGGCGACGCTCGCGTGGGTCATCCGGCCGGGGTGCTCGATGAGCGACTCGACGCCGCCCAGCGACTCCCCGAGCGTGAAGACCTCGGCGCGCTCGCAGACGGCCAGCGCCTGGGCCTCGCCGCCGGCGGCGCGGAAGGCGACCATGCCGCCGTAGCGCTTCATCTGGCGGCTGGCGATCGCGTGGCCCGGGTGCTCGGGCAGACCGGGGTAGATGACCTCGACGACGCCGGGGTGGCCGGCGAGGAACTCGACGACGGCCTCGGCGTTGTCGCAGTGGCGGTCCATCCGGACGCCGAGGGTCTTGAGGCCGCGGTGGGTCAGGAAGCAGTCGAACGGGCCGGGTACGGCACCGATGGCGTTCTGGTGGAACGTGACCTTGTCGGCGAGGTCGAGGTCGCGGACGACGAGCGCGCCGCCGACGACGTCGGAGTGGCCGCCGACGTACTTGGTCGTGGAGTGGACGACGACGTCGGCGCCGAGGACCAGCGGCTGCTGGAGATAGGGCGAGGCGAAGGTGTTGTCGACCACGAGCAGGGCGCCGGCGTCGTGCGCGACGGCGGCGAGCGCCTCGATGTCACCGATGTTGAGCAGCGGGTTGGTCGGCGTCTCGAGCCACACGAGCCTGGTCTGCCCGGGGCGGATCGCGGCGCGGACGGCGTCGACGTCGGTGACGGGCGCGGGCGTGTGCTCGATCCCCCACGCCTGCTCGACCTTGTCGAAGAGCCGGAACGTGCCGCCGTAGGCGTCGTTGGGCAGCACGACGTGGTCGCCGGGCCGGCAGGTGGCGCGCACCAGCGTGTCCTCGGCGGCCAGGCCGGAGGCGAAGGCGAAGCCGCGCTCCCCCTCCTCGACCGACGCCAGGGCGCCCTCGAGGGCGGTGCGGGTCGGGTTGGCCGAGCGGCTGTACTCGTAGCCGCCGCGCAGGCCGCCGACCCCGTCCTGCTTGTAGGTGGACGTCGCGTAGATCGGCGGGATCACGGCGCCGGTGGTCGGGTCGGGCTCGTAGCCGGCGTGGATCGCACGCGTCTCGAAGCCGCCCTTGAGATGGCTCTCGCGGTGGGAGGGCTGGGTCTGGTCACTCACCGGGTCAGCCTAGGGACTGACCCGGTGGGAGACGATTCAGGCCTGGCCGACCCGGTCAGGCGGTGTCGTGACGACGGCGTCGGCCGCCGACCATCAGCACCAGGCCGGCGAGCAGGACGCCCAGGCCGAGGAGCAGCTGCCAGACCTCGATCGTGGCACCGGTGCCCGGGAGGTCGATCCCGCCGTCGTCGCCGTCACCGTCGCCGGTGGTGGGCGGCGGGACCTCGTCGCCGAAGTCGATGACCACGGTGTCGTTGTTGCCGTTGACGATGTCGCCGTCGGGGCTGACAGCGACGACGGTGGCCTCGTTGACGATCTCGCCGGCGGTGACGTCGGCGGCGGTGATCGTGTAGGGGTCGGCGACGCAGGTGACGGTCTCGCCGGGCGCCAGGGTGCCGGTCGGGCAGGTGACGTCGACGTCGGCCTCCTGGAGCATCGGGTCGTCGATCTCCACGTCGGTGAACGGCAGGTCGCCGGTGTTGGTGACCACGAACTCGTAGACGACCTGGTCGCCGGCGTTGGTGAGGTCGTTGCCGTCGACGTCGACGAGGCGGCGGACGTTCTTCTCGAGCTCGAGGCTGGCCCCGAGCGCCGGGATGGCGGAGACGGTCGAGTCGGCCGGCGAGGTGACCGCGGTGCCGGTCGGGTCGAGCCCGGCGACGGTCGCCACGTTGGTGACGCTGCCGGCCGCGACGTCCGAGGCCTTGATCGTGTACGACGCGGTGCAGGTCGTCGTGGCGCCGGCGGCCAGGGTGGTGGTCGGGCAGCTGACCGCGCCGACCAGTTGGTCGACCACCGCGACCGCGGTGAGCGGGACGTCGCCGGTGTTGGTGACCACGAAGGTGTAGGCGATCGTGTCGCCGGCGTCGACCGTGCCGCTGTCGTTGACGTCGACCGGCTCGCCGGCCTGCTTGTCGAGCCGGAGCGACGCGACGTCGGCGCCGTCGATCGGCGTGGTCTCGGTGTCGGCGTCGGTGACGTCGGGGCCGGTCGGCGGGGTGCCGGTGACCGTCGACGGGTTGACGACCTGGCCGGCGTCGATGTCGGCCTGGGTGAGCACGTAGGTGACCGTGCAGGTCATCGAGGCACCGGGCGCCAGCGTCGCGCTCGGGCAGACCACCGTGCCGGGCAGCCCGTCGACCACGACGACGCCGGTGAGCGTGACGCCGCCGGTGTTGGTCACCAGGAACTCGTAGGTGATCGTGTCGCCCGCGTCGACCACGCCGTTGCCGTTGGCGTCGACGATCGGACCCGCGGTCTCGTCGAGGTCGATGGCGGCCCCGGTCGGGATCGGCGTGGTGAGGGTGTCGGTGTCGGTGACGGCCGCGCCGGTCGGCGGGGTGCCGACGACCGAGCTCGGGTTGACGACCTGGCCGGCGTCGATGTCGGCCTGGGTCAGCGTGTAGACGACCGAGCACGTCATCGAGGCACCGGGCGCCAGCGTCGTGCTCGGGCAGACGACCGTGCCGGGCAGGCCGTCGACCACGGTGACGCCGGTGAGCGTGACGCCGCCGGTGTTGGTCACCAGGAACATGTAGGTGATGGTGTCGCCCGCGTCGATGACGCCGTTGGCGTTGGCGTCGAACGGCGCCATCGCCGACTCGTCGATGGTGATGCCCGGGGTGCCGTCGAGCGGGGTGCTCACGGTGTCGGTGTCGGTCACGACCGGGCCGTTCGGCGGGGTGCCGGCGACCGTGCTCGGGTTGGTGACCTGGCCGGCGTCGATGTCGGCCTGGGTCAGCGTGTAGGTGAGCGTGCAGGTCGTCGTCGCGCCGGGCGCCAGCGTCGTGCTCGGGCAGACCACGGTGCCGGGCAGGCCGTCGGTGACGGTGACCCCCGTCAGCGTCACGCCACCGGTGTTGGTGACGAGGAAGCTGTAGGTGAGGGAGTCACCGGCGTCGATGACGCCGTTGCCGTTGGTGTCGACCGGCGCCCCGGCGGTCTCGTCGAGCGTGATGCTCGGCGTGGCGGTCAGCGGCGTGGTGACCACGTCGGCGTCCGTCACGTCGGCGCCGGTCGGCGGGGTGCCGACGACCGTGCTCGGGTTGACGACCTGGCCGGCGTTGATCTCGGCCTGGGTGAGGGTGTGCGTCGCGGTGCAGGTGAAGGACGCGCCGGGCGCGAGGGCGGTGCCGGGGCACACGACGGTGGTGTCGCCGAGACCGTCGGTGACGGTGACGTCGGTCAGGGTGACGCCGCCGGTGTTGGTGACCAGGAACGAGTAGGCGACGGTGTCGCCGGCGTCGATGGTGCCCGAACCGTTGGCGTCGACCGGGGCCGCTGCGGTCTCGACGATGGAGATCGACGGGGTCGCGGTGAGCGGCGTGGTGACGGTGTCGTTGTCGGCCACGGCGGGGCCGGTCGGCGGGGTGCCGGTGGCCGTCGCGGGGTTGGTGACCTGGCCGGCGTCGATGTCGGCCTGCGTGATCGTGTACGTCGCCGTGCACGTCGTGGTGGCCCCGGGCGCCAGGGTCGTCGCGGCGCAGACCGGTGTGCCCGGGATGCCGTCGGCGACCACGAGGCCGACCAGCGTGGTGCTGCCGGTGTTGGTCACCGAGTAGGTGTAGGTGATCGTGTCGCCGGCGTCGACCGTGCCGGAGCCGTTGGCGTCGGTCGGCGGCCCCGCGGTCTCGACGAGGTCGATGCTCGGGGTCGACGTCAGCGGGGTCGTCTCGGTGTCGGCGGCCGTCACGCCGGCGCCGGTCGGCGGGGTGCCGGTGACCGAGCTCGGGTTGACGACCTGGCCGGCGTCGATGTTGGCCTGGGTGATCGTGTGCGTCGCGGTGCAGGTGAAGGACGCACCGGGCGCCAGCGTCGTGGCGGGGCAGACGATCGTCGTGTCGGCCAGGCCGTCGGTGACGGTCACGTTCGCGAGGGTCACTCCCCCGGTGTTGGTCACCAGGAACGAGTAGGCGACCTGGTCGCCGGCGTCGATGGTGCCGTTGCCGTTGAAGTCGAACGGCGTGGCCGCGGTCTCGTCGAGCGTGATGCTCGGGGTCGCCGTCAGCGGCGTGGTGACGCTGTCGGTGGTGGAGACGGCGGGACCGGTCGGCGGGGTGCCGCTGGCGGTGGCGGGGTTGGTGACGGCGCCGGCGTCGATGTCGGCCTGCGTGATCGTGTAGGTCAGCGTGCAGGTGGTGGACGCGCCGGGCGCCAGCGTGGTGACCGGGCAGACGACCGCGCCCGGCAGGCCGTCGACGACCGTGATCCCGCTCAGCGTGGCGCTGCCGGTGTTCGTGACCACGAACGAGTAGGTGATCGTGTCGCCGGCGTCGATGGTGCCCGAGCCGTTGGCGTCGAACGGCGCGCCGGCGGTGACCGCGAGGTCGATCGACGGGGCCGCGGCGAGCGGGGTCGTGGCGGTGTCGGTGTCGGTCACGACCGGGCCGGTCGGCGGGGTGCCGACGACCGAGCTCGGGTTGGTGACCTGGCCGGCGTCCACCTCGGCCTGGGTGATCGTGTGCGTCGCGGTGCAGGTGAAGGACGCACCGGGCGCGAGCGTCGTGCCGGGGCAGACGACGGCGGTGTCGGCGAGCCCGTCGGTGACGGCGACGTTGGTCAGGGTCGTGCTGCCCGTGTTGGTGACCAGGAACGTGTAGGCGACGGTGTCGCCGGCGTTGATGGTGCCCGAGCCGTTGAAGTCGAGCGGCGCGGCGGCGGTCTCGTCGATCGTGATCGATGGGGCCGCGGTGAGCGGCGTGGTGACCGTGTCGTTGTCGGTGACGGCAGGGCCGGTCGGCGGGGTGCCGGTGGCCGTCGCCGGGTTGCTGACCTGGCCGGCGTCGACGTCGGCCTGGGTGAGCGTGTAGGTGAGCGTGCAGGTGGTCGTCGCGCCGGGGGCCAGCGTCGTGGTCGGGCAGACCACGGTGCCGGGCAGGCTGTCGGTGACGGTGACGCCGGTGAGGGTCGCGCTGCCGGTGTTGGTCACCTCGAACGAGAAGGTGATCGCGTCACCGGCGTTGATGCTGCCCGAGCCGTTGGCGTCGAACGGGGCGCCCGCGGTCTCGACCAGGCTGATCGAGGGGGCCGCGGTGAGCGGCGTCGTGACGGTGTCGGTGTCGCTCACGGTCGGGCCGGTCGGCGGGGTGCCGACGACCGAGCTGGGGTTGAAGACCTGGCCGGCGTCGACCTCGGCCTGCGTGATCGTGTGGGTCGCCGTGCAGGTGGCCGTCGCGCCGGGCGCCAGCGTGCCGGCCGGGCAGACCACGGTGGTGTCGGCGAGGCCGTCGGTGACGGTGACGTTGGTCAGCGTCGTACCGCCGGTGTTGGTGACCACGAACGTGTAGGCGACGGTGTCGCCGGCGTTGATGGTGCCCGAGCCGTTGGCGTCGAACGGGGCGCCCGCGGTCTCGGTCAGCGTGACCGACGGGGTCGCGGCCAGCGGCGTGGTGACGGTGTCGGAGTCGGTCACGGCGGGGCCGGTCGGCGGGGTGCCGCTGACGGTCGCGGGGTTGGTGACCTGGCCGGCGTCGACCTGCGCCTGGGTGAGGGTGTGGACCGCGGTGCACGTGGTGGACGCGCCCGGGGCCAGCGTGGTGACCGGGCAGACCACCGTGGTGTCGGGCAGGCCGTCGGCGACGGTGATCCCGGTCAGGGTCGTGCCGCCGGTGTTGGTGACCACGAACGTGTAGGCGACGGTGTCACCGGCGTCGATCGTGCCGGAGCCGTTGGCGTCGACCGGCGCGGCGGCCGACTCGACCAGGCTGATCGACGGAGTCGCGACCAGCGGCGTGATCTCGACGTCGGCGGCGCTCACCGCGGGCCCGGTCGGCGGGGTGCCGACGACCGAGCTCGGGTTGACGACCTGGCCGGCGTCGATGTCGGCCTGGCTCAGGGTGTGCGTGGCCGTGCAGGTGACCGATGCTCCGGGAGCCAGAGTGGCTCCGGGGCAGGTGATCGCCGTGTCGGCCAGGCCGTCGGTGACCGTGACGGCGGTGAGCGTCGTCGTACCGGTGTTGGTGACGAGGAAGCTGTAGGCGACGGTGTCGCCGGCGTCGATGGCGCCGCTGCCGTTGACGTCGAACGGAGCGGCAGCGGTCTCGTCGATCGTGATCGCCGGGTTGGCCGCGAGCGAGGTGGAGACGGCGGCGGTGTCGTTGACGGTCGGGCCGGTCGGCGGGGTGCCGGTCGCGGTGCTCGGGTTGAAGACCGAGCCGGCGTCGATGTCGGCCTGGGTCAGCGTGTAGGTGACCGTGCAGGTCGTGGTCGCGCCGGGCGCCAGCGTGGTGAGCGGGCAGACCACGGTGCCGGGCAGGCCGTCGACCACGGTGACGCCGGTCAGCGTGACGCCGCCGGTGTTGGTGAGGACGAACGAGTAGGTGATCGTGTCGCCGGCGTTGATCGTGCCGGAGCCGTTGGCGTCGAACGGCGGCGTGGCCGACGCGACCAGGTCGATGCTCGGGGTCGCGGTCAGCGGCGTGGTCACGGTGTCGGCGTCGTTGACGGTGGGGCCGGTCGGCGGGGTGCCGACCACCGAGCTCGGGTTGATGACCTGGCCGGCGTCGATGTCGGCCTGGGTGATCGTGTGCGTCGACGTGCAGGTGAAGGACGCGCCGGGCGCCAGCGTCATGGCCGGGCAGACGATGGTCGTGTCGGCCAGGCCGTCGCTGACCGTGACCCCGCTCAGCGTGACGGTGCCGGTGTTGGTCACCAGGTAGCTGTAGGCGATCGTGTCGCCGGCGTTGACGACCCCGTTGCCGTTGGTGTCGAGCGGGGCGGCGGCGGTCTCGTCGATCGTGATCGCGGCGTTGGCGACCAGCGGCGTGGTGACCGCGTCGGTGGCGGTGACGGCGGGGCCGGTCGGCGGGGTGCCGGTGGCGGTGACCGGGTTGAAGACCTGGCCCGCGTTGACCTCGGCCTGCGTGATCGTGTGGGTGGCGGTGCAGGTGATCGAGGCGCCGGGCGCCAGCGTCGTGGTCGGGCAGACCACCGTGGTGTCGGGCAGGCCGTCGGTGACCGTGACCCCGGTCAGCGTGGTGCTGCCGCCGTTGGTGACCACGAACGTGTAGGCGACGGTGTCGCCCGCGTGGATCGAGCCCGAGCCGTTGGCGTCGAGCGGCGGACCGGCCGACGTGATCAGCAGCAGCGCCGGGCTCGCGGCCAGCGGGGTCGTCGCGGAGTCGGTGTCGGTGACCGCGGGACCGGTCGGCGGGGTGCCGGTGGCCGTGCTCGGGTTGAAGACCTGGCCGGCGTCGACCTCGGCCTGCGTCAGCGTGTGCGTCGCGGTGCAGGTCGTCGAGGCGCCGGGCGCGAGCGTCGTGGTCGGGCAGACGACGGTGGTGTCGGCGAGGCCGTCGGCGACCGTGACGTTGGTCAGCGTCGTACCGCCGGTGTTGGTGACCACGAACGTGTAGGCGACGGTGTCACCGGCGTTGACGGTGCCCGAGCCGTTGAAGTCGAACGGCGGCGCGGCGGACTCGACGAGGTCGACGCTCGGCGTCGCGACGAGCGGGGTGGTCTCGCTGTCGGTGTCGGTGACGGCGGGGCCGGTCGGCGGGGTGCCCACGACCGAGCTCGGGTTGAAGACCTGGCCCGCGTCGAGCTCGGCCTGCGTGATCGTGTGGGTCGCGGTGCAGGTGATCGAGGCGCCCGGCGCCAGCGTCGTGCTCGGGCAGACGATCGTGGTGTCGGCCAGGGCGTCGGTCACCGTCACGCCGGTGAGGGTCACGGTGCCGGTGTTGGTCGCCACGAACGTGTAGGCGATGGTGTCGCCGGCGTTGACGGTGCCCGACCCGTTGGCGTCGAACGGGGTGCCGGCCGACTCGTCGAGGTCGATCGACGGGTTGGCCGCGAGCGGGGTCGTGGCGGACGCGGTGTCGGTGACGGCCGGGCCGGTCGGCGGGGTGCCGCTGGCGGTGACCGGGTCGAAGACCTGGCCGGCGTTGATGTCGGCCTGCGTGATCGTGTACGTCGCGGTGCAGGTCGTCGTCGCACCCGGGGCGAGCGTCGTGGTGGTGCAGACGGGGGTGCCGGGGATGCCGTCACCGACGGTGAGGCCGGTCAGCGTGGTGCTGCCGGTGTTGGTCAGCGTGTAGGTGTAGGCGATCGTGTCGCCGGCGTTGACCGTGCCGGAGCCGTTGGCGTCGAGCGGCGGCGCCGCCGTCACGACCAGGTCGAGGCCCGGCGTGGCGGTCAGCGGCGTGGTCTCCGTGTCGGTGTCGGCCACGGTGGCGCCGGTCGGCGGGGTGCCGACGACCGAGGACGGGTTGACGACCTGGCCGGCGTCCAGCTCGGCCTGGGTGAGGAAGTGCGTCGCGGTGCAGGTCGTCGAGGCGCCCGGCGCCAACGTCGTGGTCGGGCAGACCACCGTGGTGTCGGCGAGGCCGTCGGTCACGGCGACGTTGGTGAGCGTCACTCCCCCGGTGTTGGTGACCACGAAGCTGTAGGCGACGGAGTCGCCGGCGTCGATGGTGCCGTTGCCGTTGAAGTCGAACGGCGCGGCGGCCGACTCGTCGAGGTCGATCGACGGGGTGACGAGCAGCGGCGTCGTCTCGGTGTCGATGGCGGCGACGGCGGGACCGGTCGGCGGGGTGCCGACCACGGACGACGGGTTGGTGACCTGGCCGGCGTCGACGTCGGCCTGGGTCAGCGTGTAGGTGTGCGTGCAGGTGGTGGCGGCACCGGGCGCGAGCGTCGTGGTCGGGCAGACCACGGCCCCGGGCAGGTTGTCGCTGACGGCGACGCCGGTGAGCGTGGTGCTGCCACTGTTGGTCACCAGGAACGAGTAGGTGATCGTGTCGCCGGCGTTGATGGTGCCGTTGCCGTTGGCGTCGACCGGGGCCGCGGCCGACTCGTCGAGCGTGATGCCCGGCGTGGCGGTGAGCGGCGCGACCTCGGTGTCGGTGTCGGTCACGGTGGCGCCGGCCGGCGGGGTGCCGACGACCGAGGACGGGTTGACGACCTGGCCGGCGTCGACCTCGGCCTGCGTGAGCGGGTGGGTCGCGGTGCAGGTGATCGAGGCGCCGGGGGCGAGGGTGGTGGCCGGGCAGACGATGGCCGTGTCGGCCAGGCCGTCGGTCACGGTGACGTTGGTGAGCGTCACGCCGCCGGTGTTGGTCACCAGGAAGCTGTAGGCGATGGTGTCGCCCGCGCCGATGGTGCCGTTGCCGGTGAAGTCGAACGGCGCGGCGGCCGACTCGTCGAGGTCGATCGACGGGGTCGCGACCAGCGGCGTGGTCACCGTCTGCGCATCGCCGACCGCGGGTCCGGTCGGCGGGGTGGCGGTGGCGTTGACCGGGTTGACCACCTGGCCGGCGTCGATGGCCGCCTGGGTGATCGTGTGGACGACCGTGCAGGTCGCGGTGGCGCCGGGCGCCAGCGTCGTGGTCGAGCAGACCACGGTGCCGGGCACGCCGTCGACGACGGTGAGGCCGGTGAGGGTCGTGCTGCCGGTGTTGGTCACCGCGTAGGTGTAGGTGATCGTGTCGCCGGCGTTGATCGTGCCCGAGCCGTTGGCGTCGGTCGGCGAGCCGGCCGTCACCACGAGGTCGAGGCCCGGGGCGGCGGCGAGCGGGGTCGTCGCGCTGTCGGTGTCGGTGACGGCGGGGCCGGTCGGCGGGGTGCCGGTGGCGGTCGCCGGGTTGAAGACGAGGCCGTTGTCGACGTCGGCCTGCGTGATCGTGTAGGTGGCCGTGCAGATGATCGACGCACCGGGGGCCAGCGCCGTGGCCGGGCAGGTGACGACGGTGCCCGGGAGCCCGTCGCTGACCGTGACGCCGTTGAGCGTCACGCCGCCGGTGTTGGTGACCGTGAAGGTGTAGCCGATCGTGTCTCCGGCGTCGACCGCGCCGCTGCCGTTGAAGTCGAACGGCGTGCCGGAGGTGTCGATCAGGAGGACGCCGGGCTGGGCGCTGAGCGGCGTGGTGACGCCGTCGGTGTCGGTGACGGCGGGGCCGGTCGGCGGGGTGCCGGTGGCGGTCGACGGGTTGAACACGCTGCCGTTGTCGACGTCGGCCTGGGTGATCGTGTACGTCGCCGTGCACGTCGTGCTCGTCCCGGGGGCCAGGGTCGTGGTCGGGCAGACCACGGTGCCGGGCAGGCCGTCGGTGACGGTGACGCCGGTGAGCGTGACGCCGCCGGTGTTGGTGACCACGAACGAGTAGGCGATGGTGTCGCCCGCGTTGATCGTGCCCGAGCCGTTGGCGTCGAACGGCGGGGCCGCGGTCTCGACCAGGCTGATCGACGGGGTGACGACCAGCGGGGTCGTCTCGGCGTCGGTGTCGGTCACGTTGGCACCGGTCGGCGGGGTGCCGACGACCGAGCTCGGGTTGAAGACCTGGCCGGCATCCACCTCGGCCTGGGTGAGGGTGTGGGTCGTCGTGCAGGTGAACGAGGCACCCGGGGCCAGCGTCGTGCCGGGGCAGACCACGGCGGTGTCGGCCAGGCCGTCGGTCACCGTCACGCCGGTGAGGGTGACGGTGCCGGTGTTGGTCACCAGGAAGCTGTAGGCGATCGAGTCACCGGCGTTGATGATCCCGTTGCCGTTGACGTCGAACGGGGCCGCGGCGCTCTCGTCGAGGTCGATGGAGGCGGTCGCCACCAGCGGGGTCGTCACGGCGTCGGTGTCGGTCACGTCCGGCCCGGTCGGCGGGGTGCCGGTGGCGGTCGACGGGTTGAAGACGGAGCCGGCGTCGATGTCGGCCTGGGTCAGCGTGTAGGTGAGCGTGCAGGTCGTGGACGCACCGGGGGCCAGCGTGGTGGCCGGGCAGACCACCGTGCCGGGCAGGCCGTCGGTCACGGTCACGCCGGTGAGCGTGGTGCTGCCGGTGTTGGTCACGACGAAGCTGTAGGCGACCTGGTCGCCGGCGTTGATGCCACCGGAGCCGTTGAAGTCGAACGGCGGCGCGGCCGACTCGACCAGGTCGATGCTCGCCGACGGGGTCAGCGGCGTGGTCTCGGCGTCGGCGTCCGTGACGATGGCGCCGGTCGGCGGGGTGCCGACGACGGTGCTCGGGTTGAAGACCTGGCCGGCGTCGAGCTCGGCCTGGGTGATCGTGTGCGTCGCGGTGCAGGTCGTCGAGGCGCCGGGCGCCAGCGTCCGGGTCGGGCAGACGACCGTCGTGTCGGCGAGGCCGTCGGCGACGGTGACGTTGGTCAGGGTGACCCCGCCGGTGTTGGTGACCAGGAACGAGTAGGCGATGGTGTCGCCCGCGTTGATGGAGCCGCTGCCGTTGAAGTCGAACGGCGCCGCGGCCGTCTCGTCGAGGTCGATGCTCGGGGTGACCACCAGCGGGGTCGTCTCGGCGTCGGTGTCGGTGACGTCGGCTCCGGTCGGCGGGGTGCCGACGACGGTGCTCGGGTTGAAGACCTGGCCGGCGTCGATGTTGGCCTGGGTGATCGTGTGCGTCGCGGTGCAGGTCGTCGAGGCTCCCGGCGCCAGCGTGGTGGTCGGGCAGACAACGGTCGTGTCGGCCAGGCCGTCGGTGACGGTGACGTTGGTGAGCGTCACGGTGCCCGTGTTGGTCACCAGGAAGCTGTAGGCGATCGTGTCGCCGGCGTTGACCACGCCGTTGCCGTTGGCGTCGAACGGCGCCGACGCCGTCTCGTCGAGGTCGATGAGGGCCGTGGCCGCCAGCACGGTGGTCACCGAGGCGGTGTCGGTCACGTTCGGGCCGGTCGGCGGGGTGCCGGTCGCGGTCGACGGGTTGAAGACCGAGCCGGCGTCGATGTCGGCCTGGGTCAGCGTGTAGGTGACCGTGCAGGTGGTGGAGGCACCGGGCGTCAGCGTGGTGGCCGGGCAGACCACGGTGCCGGGCAGCCCGTCGGCCACGGTCACACCGGTCAGGGTGACCGATCCGGTGTTGGTGACCACGAACGAGTAGGCGACGGTGTCACCCGCGTCGATGGTGCCGCTGCCGTTGAAGTCCACCGGCGGTGCGGCCGACTCGACCAGGTCGATGCTCGGCGTGGCGGCCAGCGGGGTGGTCTCGGTGTCGGTGTCCGTCACGGTGGCGCCGGCCGGCGGGGTGCCGACGACCGACGACGGGTTGACGACGAGGCCGGCGTCGACCTCGGCCTGCGTCAGCGTGTGCGTCGCGGTGCAGGTCGTCGTGGCGCCGGGCGCGAGGGTCCGGGTCGGGCAGACGACCGTGGTGTCGGCCAGGCCGTCGGTGACGGTCACGTTGGTGAGCGTCGTGCCGCCCGTGTTGGTGACCAGGAAGCTGTAGGCGACGGTGTCGCCCGCATCGATGGTGCCGTTGCCGTTGAAGTCGAACGGCGTCGCCGCGGACTCGTCGAGGTCGATGCTCGGGGTGACGACCAGCGGGGTCGTCTCGGAGTCGAGGTCGGTCACGGTGGCGCCGGTCGGCGGGGTGCCCACGACCGTGGAGGGGTTGAAGACCTGGCCCGCGTCGATGTTGGCCTGGGTGATCGTGTGCGTCGCGGTGCAGGTGAACGAGGCACCGGGCGCCAGCGTCGTGCCGGGGCAGACGATCGTGGTGTCGGCCAGTCCGTCGGTGACGGTCACGTTCGTCAGCGTCACGGTGCCCGTGTTGGTCACCAGGAAGCTGTAGGCGATGGTGTCGCCGGCGTTGATCACGCCGTTCCCGTCGGCGTCGAACGGCGCCGCAGCGGTCTCGTCGAGGTCGATGCTCCGCGTCGCGACGAGCGGGGTCGTCTCGGTGTCGGTGTCGGTGACGGTGGCGCCGGTCGGCGGGGTGCCCACGACCTCGCTCGGGTTGACGACCTGACCGGCTTCGATCTCGAACTGGGTGATCGTGTGGGTCGAGGTGCAGGTGAAGGTCGCGCCCGGGGCCAGCGTCGTGCCGGGGCACACGATGGTCGTGTCGGCGAGACCGTCGGTGACGGTGACACCGTTGAGGGTCGTCGTACCGGTGTTGGTGACGACGTAGGTGTAGGCGATCGTGTCGCCGGCGTTGATGGTGCCGTTGCCGGTGAAGTCGAACGGGGCGGCGGCGACCTCGTCGAGGTCGATCGACGGGGCCGCGACCAGCGGGGTGGTC
>NZ_JAURVJ010000149.1 GCF_030655615.1 Nocardioides sp. | reverse complement strand
ACCGCGGCCGGCACCGCGGCCGGCACCGCGGCCGGCACCGACGCGGCCCGCACGGTGCCGCCGGGTGCGGTCCGTCGCCGGAGCCCGGTCACCCGGCACCCACCGGCACGAGGTCGGCGGGCGGATCGGCGTCGACGACGGCGTCCTGCTCGCCGGTGCCAGCGTCGTCCTCGGCGTCGCCGAGCCGGTCGCCCCGCGGCGGCAGCCCGACCGCGACGGTCAGGAGCAGCGGGCTCACCACGCACAGTGCCATCAGCACCCACCCGACCCAGGTGAGGTCGAGGACGGAGGCGATGTCGAACGCCCCGCGGTCGGCACCGGCGGTGAGGTGCAGGCTGCCGATCTGGCCGTTCTGCAGGTGGGCGGCGGCCGGTCCGTCGACCTCGATGGCGCGGATCGGCAGCAGACCGGTCGAGATGACGTCCATCACCACCCCGTCCTCGCCGGCGGGAGGCGGCGACTGCCCGAGGCGGGTGAGCCCGACCCACGGGTGCAGCCACCAGTTGACGAGGGAGACCACGAGCGAGATCCCCAGGACCCGCCAGGACCAGCGGGCGGTCGGGCGCACCCAGCGGGTGGCCAGCCAGACGAGGCCCAGCCCGAGCAGGAGCAGGGGGAGGGCCCTGACCAGCCATCCGACGCCCTCGGCGTGCCCGACGACCCGGCCGACCAGCTCGTCGTCGGTGATGCGCCAGGCGTCGGCGACGCCGTTGGCGTCACCGCGGGTCTCGAGCCCGGTGCCGTCCTTGCTCACCACGCGGTGGGTGAAGACGATGCCCGTCTGCGGGTTGCGGAAGGTGACGACGTCACCCGGCTCGGTCGCGGCGACCGTGCTGGGCGTCGTGAGGAGCACGCTGCCGACCGGCAGGGCGACCCCCATGGACGGCGTGGTCACGGTGAACCACCGCCCTCCGTCGACCCGCCACCACCCTCCGGCGAGCAGGAGGACGAGGAGGCCGCAGACGGCAGCGCCTGACAGCACCGCCGTCCACGTGCGTCTGCGCGCCATGCCGCCCCCCTCGTTGGCCAACCCGTCGTCGTACGCCCTGCTCGGGACCCGGTCCGGGTCCGAGGCCCTACTGGTTGAAGGTCCAGACGATGGGCTGGGTGACCTGCTGGCCCTGGGTGGCGGTGGTCGCGGCGGTGGGCAGCGTGACCACGAACGTGTAGTCCTGGCTGGCCCCGACGGCGAGGGTGCCGATGTCGGTGGCGGTGGCGGTCTGGAACCCCGAGAGCGAGCCGGTGTAGATCGCCGTGCCGGTCGCGGTGGCCGCCTTGTAGACCTGGAGGGTGAGCACCGAGCACAGGTTTCCGGCGCTGGTGTTGGGCGTCGTCGGGGTGACGGCGCCGGTCACACCGGGACGCACGATGGCGTCGCAGGTGCCGCCCTTCATCGACGCGGTGCCGACCGGGACGGAGCCGGTGTTGGTGAAGGTGACCTTGGTCGTCTGCGAGCCACCGGGCACCAGGGGCGAGGCGGTGCCGCCGTACTTGTTGATGGTGGAGCAGGTGGCCGTCGAGTCATAGCTGTTGCAGGTGGTCGTGGTGCCGCCGGACGTGTAGGTCTCGCTGACGGCCAGGGCGGCGGTCGACGCGCTGTTGACGGAGTTGGTGATGCTCGCCGTGTAGCCGGAGAGGGAGGCGCTCATCGAGAGGGCGAGAGCAACCGATCCGGTGACACCGGTGACAAGGGCAGCAGCCGTGAGCCGTCGACGACGGGGACGAGCGTGAGCAGACATGGGGGTCCTTCAGCGTGGGAGATACCCGAGGGGGGATCGATTGAGCCCGTACCCCCTCCATCGGTACGCCGTCCCGACGGCTATAGTCCCGATCCCCTTCTTGAGGATTAATTCGGTTTGGTCGGGGAAGGCGCGGCATCCCCCCGGCCGGGACCCCGCGCCGGTCAGTAGTACCAGGGGTAGGGCGACCAGTCCGGTTCACGCTTCTCGAGGAACTGGTCGCGTCCCTCGGCGGCCTCGTCGGTCATGTAGGCGAGCCGCGTGGTCTCGCCGGCGAACAGCTGCTGGCCGACGAGCCCGTCGTCGATGGCGTTGAAGGAGTACTTGAGCATCCGCTGCGCCGTCGGCGACTTGCCGTTGACCAGCCGGCCCCACTCGAGCGCGGTCGCCTCGAGCTCGGCGTGCGGCACGGCGCGATTGACGGCGCCCATCCGGACGCCGTCCTCGGCGGAGTACTCCTGGCCGAGGAAGAAGATCTCGCGGGCGAACTTCTGGCCCGTCTGCCGGGCCAGGTAGGCCGATCCGAAGCCGCCGTCGAACGAGCCGACGTCGGCGTCGGTCTGCTTGAACCTCGCCTCCTCCGCGCTCGCGATCGTCAGGTCGCAGACGACGTGCAGCGAGTGACCGCCACCGGCGGTCCAGCCGGGCACGACGCAGAGGACGACCTTGGGCATGAAGCGGATCAGCCGCTGGCACTCGAGGATGTGTAGCCGGCCGAGCCGGGCCCGGTCGATCGGGTTGGGCGGCGCGCCGGCGTCATCGTGTCCGTCGGTCTCGTACTGGTAGCCCGTGCGGCCACGGATGCGCTGGTCGCCGCCGGTGCAGAACGCCCACTTGCCGTTCTTGGCGCTCGGGCCGTTGCCGGTGAGGATCACGCAGCCCACGTCGGCCGACGTACGCGCGTGCTCGAGGGTGCGCAGCAGCTCGTCGACCGTGTGCGGACGGAACGCGTTGAGCACGTCGGGCCGGTCGAACGCGATCCGGACGGTGCCGTGCGCCTTGGCCCGGTGGTAGGTCAGGTCGGTGAGGTCGTCGAAGCCGGGTACGACGTCCCACGCGGCCTGGTCGAACGTCTGGGACACACCCTCGATTGCGCTCATGCCTCGGCACGTTAACGGCCCGTCCGGGCCATGTCGGCGCCGCCCCGGGCGTCCTAGCGTCGGGCCATGCGACGTCCCCTGTCCCTGGCCGCACCGGCCGCCGTGGCGGCCCTGGCCCTGCTGGCCCCGCTCGTCGCCGGCCCGTCACCCGCCGTCGCCGGCACCCGCAGCATCGTCGACAACGGCGACTACGACGTGATCCACCGCGACATCGACATGACACGGCTCAAGGTGACCTACCGCCGCAAGGCGGTGCGGGCCGAGCTGCGCTTCGCCGACCTCCGCCAGGCGCGCCGGTTGCGGATCCTCGTGTCGTTCACGACCCGCCCCGACGAGTCGCTCGAGGCACCGACGTACGGCAACTTCGTCGAGCTGCGCCTCAACCCGTCGCGCAAGAGGTCGGTGGTCAACTGGGTGATCAACCCGGCGTACGACGACTACCGTCGTACGGCGTGCCTTGGCGTCAAGGCCAAGCCGGACTACCAGCGCGACGTCATCACCTACGTCGTCCCGCGGCGCTGCATGCGCTTCGACAAGGGCCGGGGCTACGTCGCGTCGTACGCCTCCGCGCGCAAGTACACGCCGCAGGACTGGACGACGGGCAGCCCGGGTGCGAGCACCGGCCGTTGGTTCGACACGACCTACGGCTTCCGCACCCCGGGCTGACACGCACCCCGGGCTGACACAGACCCCGGGCTGACACAGACCCGCACGGGGGTGGAATCCGCTCCCCGACCCTGGTGTTGTGGGTGCCATGACTCTCGATGGCGAGTACGAGCCCAGCCCCAGCGAGTGGGTCCGCAACCAGGTGGAGACCTACGAGGCCACCGGTGGCCGCGAGGCCAACACCCTGCAGGACCACCCGGAGTGGCCGATCGTGGTGATCACGTCCAAGGGCGCGAAGTCCGGCAAGCTCCGCAAGAACCCCGTGATGCGGGTGGAGAAGGACGGCGTCTACGCCGCCGTGGCCAGCAAGGGCGGCGATCCCGAGCACCCGGTCTGGTACCACAACTTCATCAACCACCCCGAGGTCGAGCTGCAGGACGGCGACACCCCGCACACCTACCGGGCCCGCGTTGCCGAGGGCGAGGAGCGCGCGGAGTGGTGGGAGCGCTGCGTGGCGCAGTACTCCCCCTACGCGGAGTACCAGGAGAAGACCGACCGCGAGATCCCGGTGTTCCTGCTCGAGCGCCTCTGACGCCGGCCGGTCGGGCCGGGTCGTCCGAGCAGGTGGCGCGAAGGCCAGCGGCTGGGGTCAACCGCGGGCCAACTCGTGCGATCGCACGAGTTGACCCACCGCCACGCCCCCATCCGACGCCCAACTCGTGCGATCGCACGAGTTGACCCACCGCCACGGCCCCGTCCGACGCCCAACTCGAGCGATCGCACGAGTTGACCCACCGCCACGGCCCCGTCCGACGCTCAACTCGTGCGATCGCTCGAGTTGACCCACCGCTACGGCCCCATCCGACGCCCAACTCGAGCGATCGCTCGAGTTGGCCGGCCGTCAGCAGGCGGCCGTCGGCGGTCAGTCGCGCGAGATCGAGAACGCCAGGCTGGTGAGGTGGCCGAGGCGGGCGACCTCGGAGTCGAGGAACTCCGGCCCCCCGCGGCGGGCGACGACGACGACCTCGTTGCCGTCGATGCGCGCACCGGCGTAGAGCGTCTCGCCGTCAGTGCCGTCGTCGACCTCGAGCCGGACGGCCCGCTCGATCTCGACGAAGGCGAGGTCGTCGGGCGCGGCGCCGGTCGCGTGCCGGACCCCGCCGACGCGGTGGATGCGCGCGGCCCAGTCGACGCGGAAGGTGCGCGGCAGCAGCTCGACCAGCCGGTCGAGCGCGTGGGCGGGCTCGGAGGTCAGCTCCTCGACGGCCTCGAGGTCGAGCACGAGCCCGCCGGAGGCGTAGCGGCTGATCCAGACGACGCGGACGCCGTCGATCGCGTTGCAGGCCGAGACGATCGAGTCGGGCATGATGCCGGGCTCGGTGTCGAGGAGGACGTCGTCGAGGGCCGTGCCGTCGTGACGCTTCTCGACGATCTCGATCGCCTCGATGTCACCACCCGCCACACCGATCGCCGAGGCCAGGCGTCCCAGCGACCCCGGGACGTCGGGCAGCTCGACGCGCAGCAGGAAGGGCATCTGCCGACCCTAACCGTCGTCGGTTTCGGCTCCGTTGCGTTCGTCCGCGTGGCGGGCGGCCCGCCGGGTGTCGCGGATGCGGCCCGCGAGGCCGGAGGCGCGCTGGGCCTGCTGCCCGACCGCGGCCCGGACGGCGGCTTCGGTGCCGACGACGCGCACGTGCTCCTGGGCCCGGGTGACCGCCGTGTAGAAGAGCTCGCGGGTCAGCAGCCGCGACGTGTCGTCGGGCAGGAGCACCGTGATCCGCTCGGCCTGGCTGCCCTGGCTCTTGTGGATCGTCATCGCGTGCATGGTCTCGACGGCGTCGAGCCGTCCGGGGGCGTAGTCGCGGAGCCGCTCCGAGCCCGACACCCACGCGCGGAGCCGCCCGTCGGCGTCGAGCACCGCGGCGCCGGTCTCGCCGTTGTAGACCTCGAGCGCGTAGTCGTTGCTGGTCACCAGGATCGGGCGGCCGACGTACCACTCGCGATAGATGGGCTGCCCCGTCGCCTCGGTGAGCCACCGCTCGACCTGGCGGTTCCAGTGCCGCACCCCGAAGGGGCCCTCACGGTGGGCGCACAGCAACCGGTGGCGGTCGAGGGCGGCGAGCGCGGTGGGGGCGTCGCCGGCCTCGGCGGCGTGACGCACGGCGAGCGCGGACGCGAGAGCGTCGTCCTGGAGCGCGGGCCCGGGGTCGGTGGTCTCGACGAACTCGACCTCGGTGCCGCCGCGGCGGAGCACCCCGAGCACCTCGTCGGGGTCGCCCGCGCGCAGCGCCTCGGCCAACGCCTTGATGTCCTCGGTGGAGCGGTGATTTTCCGCCAACGAGGCGACCGGCGAGCCGGCGTCGCCCTCGAACCCGCGGACCACGTCGGCGAGCACCGCCCCGGCGCCGACCGGGGTCAGCTGGTGCTGGTCGCCGACCAGGACCAGGCGCAACTGGGGACGGACCGCCTCGAGCAGGCGGCCCATCATGGTCAGCTCGACCATCGAGCACTCGTCGACGACGATCACGTCGTACTTGAGGCGGTTGGTGCGGTCGTGCCGGAACCGGGTGGTGTTGTCGGGCCGCCAGCCCAGCAGCCGGTGGAGGGTGAGGGCGTCGGGGCTGCCGACGAGCTCGCGGTCGGCGGCCGACAGCCCCGCGAGCTCGCCGAGCACGGCCTCCTGGAGCCGGGTGGCCGCCTTGCCGGTCGGGGCGGCGAGCGCGATCGACGGGGGCTTGTCGTGGGTCGGGTCGGCGCGCCGCGCCTGGTCGGCCAGCAGCACGAGCAGCCGCGCGACCGTCGTGGTCTTGCCGGTGCCGGGTCCGCCGGTGAGCACGGTGGTCCACTGGCGGACCGCCTGCTCGGCGGCCGCCGCCTGCTCCCGGCTGAAGTGGTCGCCCGCGACGCGGATGAGGGCCGCGGACAGCGCGGGCTCGTCGACCTCGGGTGGCGGGGCCGACACCCGGGCGAGCAGGTCGTCGCGGACCTGGGTCTCGAGCCGGTGGTAGCGGTCGAGGTAGAGCAGGGGCTCCTCGAGACGGACCGCCCCGGCGGCCACCAGCGGGGAGGCGGCGACCGCCGCGAGCCAGGTGGCCTGCTCGGGCCACGGGAGGTCGGGGGCCAGCTCGGCGACGGTGGTGAGGTCGACGCAGACGGAGCCGGTGCGGACCCCGCGCACGGCGAGGGCGACCGCGAGCAGCACCCGGTCGTCGGTCTCGCCACCGAGGTCGCCGACCCGGGCCGCGACGTGGACGTCGCTCGCCTCGAGCAGCCCGGCGGCGTTGAAGGTCCCGAGCAGGCCGCCGGCCCCGAGGGCGAGACGGCGGTCGTGGTCGGCCCACGGCTCGGGCTGGGTCGAGGCGGTGGTCGAGGCGGTGGTCGAGGTGGTCATCGGGGGCCTCCGTCGAGCAGGTCGGACACGGCCTCGAGCAGCGCCACGGGCGGACGCCACACGAACACCCCGCACGGCTCGCCGTCGACGAGCGGGGTCTCGGGTCCGCAGAGCCCGCGCAGGTAGAGGTAGAGCACCCCGCCGAGGTGGCGCTCGGGGTCGTAGCCGGGCTGGCGCCAGCGGAGGAACCGGTGGAGCACGACGGCGTAGAGCAGGGCCTGCAGCGGGTAGTCGGAGTGGCCCATGGCCGCGTCAAGGGCCTCCGGGCGGTAGGCGTGGGCCGTGAGCGGCTCCTCGCGCGGACCCAGCCAGTTGGTCTTGTAGTCGACGATCAGGTAGGTCGGGTCGGCCCGGTCGCCGACCCGGAGGACGACGTCGACCGATCCGGTGAGGTAGCCCCGCAGGCTCTGCTCGCCCAGGGCCGGCACGGCCAGCGCCTCGGCGTAGCCGCGGACCGGGTCGCCCTCGGGCAGGTGCTCGCGCAGCAGCGGCGCGAGGTCGCCGAGGCAGGTGTCGGCGCTGCCGGACGCCGGCGAGGCCAGGTCTCCGCCCGCCAGCGGCAGCTCGAAGTCGAGCTCGCGCAGCCGGTCGCGCAGGGGCACCTGGCGCAGCGTGCGGCCGGCGACGGCGGTGCCGAGCGGGGTGTCGGACACGGCGACCAGCGCGTCGGCGAGCTCCTCGCGGTCGAGGTCGACCGGCCAGCGGAGCAGCTGCTCGTCGACGTGGGCGAGGAGCTCGGCACGCAGGTCGGCGGCGTCGGGGTCGGCGTGCTCGAGCACCGCGTGGACCAGCGACCCGAAGGTCGCCCCGACCGGCAGGTCGGCCATCGGCGAACGGACGCTCGCCAGCGTGGTGTCACCGGCGTCGGTCGCGGCCTCGGGCAGCGACTCGACGTCCTCGTCGTCCTTGGCGGTGACCTCGGGCTCGCTGCCGACCCCCGGGGTCGCCGCGACCTCGACGTTGCTCAGTGCGGAGTAGGACGTGCGGCGCCACGTGGTGTCGACGTCGCGCCCGAAGTGGCGTACGTCGAGGCCGGTGACGGCCGCGACCGGCTCTGAGGGACCGGGGTCGACCAGCAACGACGCCTCGGGCGCGGGCCCGCCCCGGTCGCGCCAGGCGCCGAACCGGGCGACGACCTCGTCGTCGGGCGGCACCGGCGGGGCGTCGGGCACCTCGGTCTCGTCGACGGCGCGCATCAGCAGCCGGTGGAGCGGCGACGCGACGGCGTTCTTGGTCGGCGCCCACCAGCACACGACCTGCGACTTGGCGCGGGTGATCGCGACGTAGAGGAGGCGGAGCCACTCCCCGGCCTCCTCGTCGCTCCACCGCCGCACGTGGTCGCCCCAGTCGGCCCCGCCGCCGCCGACGTCGAGGCAGCGCCGGCCGTCGGCGTCGTGGAAGAGCGGGCGGCTGGGCTTGGGCACGTGGCGGTCGGCGAGGGCAGGGAGGTAGACGACGGGGTATTCGAGGCCCTTGCTGGCGTGGATCGTCACCAGCTGGACGGCAGCCGCGTCGGAGTCGAGGCGGCGGGTGCGCTCGGTGCCGCGGCCGGCGCGGCCCTCGGCGACCTGGCCGCGCAGCCACGCGAGCAGCGAGACCAGCCCCAGCCGCTCGGACTGCGCCACCTCGTGCAGCGCCTCGCCGATGTGGCGCAGGTCGGTGAGCCGGCGCTCGCCGCCGACCTCGGCGAGCACCCGCGCGGGCAGGCCACCGGCCGAGGCGGCCTCGAGCACCGCGGCGACACCGCGCCGCTCGACGACCTCGACCCAGTGGCGCAGGGTCTCGGCGACCTCGTCGGTGAGCCGGTCGCCGCCGGCGGCCAGGTCGCGGGCGGTGTGGCCTACGAAGCAGGTCAGCGCCGCGGCGCGCACCCGGGGCGAGCGGTGGGGCTGCTCGAGCGCCTCGAGCAGCGTCAGCCACTCGACCGCGGCCGGGGTGGCGAAGACGCTGCCGCCGCCGGCGATCACGGCCGGGACACCCACCGCCTGCAGCGCCTTCTGCGACGCCGCCAGGTCGGCGTGGCGGTAGCAGATGACCGCCACGTGCCGGGGTTCGAGCGGCTCGCCCTCGAAGGTCGGGCGCGCGTCGAGCAGGTGGCGTACGTCGAGCGCGAGGTCGCGCGCCACGTGGGGCCGCACGTCGTTGACCGGGAGCGACGCGCGGGGACCCTTGCCGAAGGTGTCGCGGCGCACGACCCGCAGCCGCAGCGGCGCGGTGACCGGCGCCCCGACGAGGCGGCTCTCGCGGTGGTGGGCCTCGACCGGGCGTACGACGATCCGCTCGTTGCCCAGCTGGGCCCCGACCAGCAGCTCCTGGAAGGCGTCGAGCAGGGCGGCGTCGCTGCGCCAGTTGGTGCCCAGGGTCTGCTGGGTGGTGGCGGTCTCGGCGGCCGCGAGGTAGGTGGTGACGTCGCCGCCGCGGAACGCGTAGATGGCCTGCTTGGGGTCACCGATCAGCACCATGGTCGCGACGCCGCTGAACGCCCGGTCGAGGACCTTCCACTGCACCGGGTCGGTGTCCTGGAACTCGTCGACCAGCACGATCGACCAGCGCTCCCGCATCCGGGTCCGGGCCGGGGAGTCCTCGTCCTCGAGGGCGTGGGCCAGCTGGCTGAGCAGGTCGTCGTAGGACAGGATGCCGAGCCGTCGCTTGCGGGCCTCGATCTCGTCGCGGACCTTGACGGCGAACGCCACCCGCCGCCCGGCGGGGGTGGTCCGGTCCTCGCCGGCGGGCTCGAGCCGGGCCTGCGGGTCGTTGACGACGGCGCGGGCGATCGCCATCGCCTCGGTGTAGGTGAAGGCCGCGCCGGTGTCGACCAGCGCGAAGGCCCGCAGGTAGAGGTCGTCGACGACCTCGCGCACCAGCTCGTCGAGGTTCTCCACGAGGCGGGCCCGGGCGTCGGTGTCGCCGGCGACACCGAGCGAGCCGAGGACGAGGGAGCAGAACTGGTGGGTGGTGGCGATCGTGGCGGCGTCGAAGCCGGCGAGGGCCTCGACGACCCGGCGGTGCTTGAGGAGCCGCTGGGCGCCGGTGCCCTCGAGCAGCTGGGCGAGCAGCTCGGAGTCGCCGACGGCGACGTCGGGGTCGCCGGCGAGCAGCCGCTCGGCCTCGACCAGCTGGGCGCGCACGCGCTCGCGCAGCTCCTGGCTGGCGGCGCGGCCGAAGGTGACGACCAGCATCTCGTCGAGCCTGGCCCGGCCCTCGGCGACGTAGCGGGTGACGAGGGCGCCGATGGTCCAGGTCTTGCCGGTGCCGGCACTGGCCTCGAGCAGGGCGGTGCCGACGCCGGGGAGCTCGCCGCAGACGTCGAAGGGCGACAACACGTCGAGCTCGACCGGGCCACTCGGCCCGGGGTCCCCGCGGCGTTGTTCGCCGGCGGAGCGAAGCGGAGGAGGCGAAGAACGTCGTGGGGTGCTCACAGCGGGCCCACCTTCTCGGCCCCGGTGAGCAGGGGCTCCCAGACCCGCCAGGCGTGGTCGGCCAGCCCGGCGTCGAGCAGCACCGAGAGCCGGGCGTCGTCGCCGTAGGCGCGGCGGTGGTAGGCGTCGGCGTCCTCGCCCTCGATGCCGTAGACGTTGTAGGGGTCGGTCTCCCACTCCCGGCGCGCGAGCGCGTCGGCCGAGACGTCCTCGCCCATCAGCTCGCGGACGTGTCCCTCGGCCCAGGCCGCGGCGGTCGCGACCGGGACGGGCAGCGGGGCACGCAGGCCCTCGTCGCGCAGCTCGACCAGGCTCCGGAGCCAGTCGACCGCCCGGTGGTCGACGGGTCCGGACAGGGCACGACGAGGCCCGGCCTTCTCGCGGCCGACCGCGTGGGCGGTGAACGACTCGTCGGGACGTCCGGCGCTCAGCGCGAGCAGGTCGATCCACGAGAGCAGCCGCTGGCGGGGCTTGAGCCGGGAGTAGCCGAGCGTGAGCAGCCGTGACCCGTAGACCCCGGTGACGGTGCCGGACAGCCGGCGGCCGCCGCCCAGGTCGACGTCGACGTCGACCGTGCGGGGCTCGCCGGAGCGCAGGTCGGCGGTGCGGTCGAGGAGCCGCTGGCACTCGGCGACGGCGTCGGAGAGCGAGCCGACCCCGAGGTGGAACGGCGGCAGCGACCCGCGCAGCTGCTCGGCGAGCATCACCGCCTCGGGGTCGTGGCCGGCCAGCATCTCCTTGAGGAGGCGGTCGCCGATGCCCCACTTCTCGAGGGCGTCGAGCTCGATGGGGATGGCGTCGCTGATCTCGTCGGGTGCCAGCGGCGTCGACACGTCGAGCCGCTGGCGCAGGAACGACCGCACCGGGTGGGCGAAGAACGCCTTGAGGTCGGCCAGCGACACGTCGGTCGTGGGGGCCGGGTCGAGCAGGCCGGTCAGCAGCGGGGGCGGCGGCACCCGCTCGGCCACGGCGGCCCGGGCACCCGCCAGCGCCGCGCGGTCGAAGCTGAAGGGCCGGACCGGGTCGCCGGCCACCAGCCCGCCGGGCAGCAGGTTGCGGGCGTCGTGGGGCTGCAGCGGGTGGTGGGTGAGCACGTGCTCGCGCACGGGGCCCGCGGTGGTGCGGTCGGCGGCGTCGAGGATCTCGCCCAGGGGTACGGCGGGTGGCCGGCTCGCGCCGGAGTGCTCGTTGGCACCGGTGTAGGTGATGACGACCTTGTCGGTGGCGGCGAGCAGGGCGTCGAGCAGCAGCTGGCGGTCCTCGCTGCGGACGTCGCGCTCGCCGGTGAGGGGCCGGCGGGCCAGCACGTCGTCGCCGTCGACGGTGGTCAGCCGCGGGAACACGCCGTCGTCGAGGCCGACCAGGCAGACCACCCGGTGCGGGACCGAGCGCATCGGGGTCATCGTGCAGACGGTGAGGGTGCCGGTGCGGAAGTTGGCCCGGGTCGGGCGTCCGCCGAGGCGGGAGTCGAGCATCGCGCGCACGTCGGCCAGGCGGAGCGGGACGTCGGGGGTGCCGTCGCCGGCGGCCCGCGCCAGCTCGCGCTCGAGCTGGGGGAGCTGCCAGGCGTCGTCGAGCGAGACGTCGGTGAGGCCGCGTACGCCCTCGGTGAGGACCCGCATCCACTCGGCGACGTCGACGGCCACGGCCAGACCGTCGAGGCAGCGCGCGAGCCGGTCGACGAGCTCAGCGAGGCGTCCGGCCAGGTCGACCTCGGAGCTGCCGACGTCGTCGACGGGCAGCCCGCGGCCGAGGTGGCGGTGGTCGTCGCCGCTCATCGCGACGCCGAGCAGGATGCGGTCGAGGCCGCTGCGCCAGGTGTTGTGCTCGAAGCGGCTCATCGCGAAGCGGTCACGCTGGGCGGCGTCGATGCCCCACCGCACGCCGGACTGCCCGACCCAGCGCGTGACCCGGTCGAGGTCGTCGTCGGAGAACCCGAAGCGCAGCCGCACCGCCGCCGTGCTGGCGAGGTCGAGCACGTCGGAGGCCGTGACCCGTCCCCCGGCCAGCGCCACCAGGTCGGCGGCGACCGCGAGGAGGGGGTTGGTGCTGGTCAGGGCGCGGTCGGCGAGCCGCACCCGCAGCCGGTGGGCCGGGTGGCCGTCGTCGCCGGCGACGACGTCCTCGAGCCCGAAGCCGGCCGAGATCAGCGGCGCGAACGTCTCGATGTCGGGGCACATGACGAGGATGTCGCGCGGCTCGAGCGTCTCGTCGTCGGCGAGGAGCCCGACCAGCACCTCGCGCAGCACGTCGACCTGGCGGGCCGGGCCGTGGCAGGCGTGGACCTGCAGGCTGCGGTCGCGCGGGTCGTGGGTGCGCGTCGCGCGCTCGCCGGGTGTCGGTGCGTGGTTGGCGCGCAGGTCGTGCTGGAGCTGGTGCAGGAGCGTGCGCGGCTCGGGCTCGGCGGTGACGACCGCGTGGTCGTCGACCGGCAGGTCGAGGGTGCGGCGCAGCTCGCGGGTGTCGCGCCCCAGCGAAGCGAGCAGGGGGTGGTGGACCCGGTCGGCGGAGGGGTCGTCTTCGCGGGCGACGACGCCGCCGAGACCGGTCAGCGCGTCCCAGAGCTCGGGCGAGGGCTGCGGCAGCCAGAGGTGGACGTCGCGGCTCGTGGCGAGCGCCCGCAGCAGCGCGACCTCGGTGACCGGCAACCGGGTGTGGCCGAACAGCGACAGCCGCGCGGGCAGGTCGAGACCGGCACCACCGGCCTCGAGCGCGGCCAGCGCGCGAGCATGGCGCTGGTCGGGCGCCTCGCCCCCGACGCGGGCGACGAGCCGCCGCCAGAGCTCGGCCTGCCAGGACAGGTCGGCGGGCAGCGGCTGGCCCGCACCGTCGGTCTCGCGGCCCTCGCGCCAGTCGGCGACCAGCTGGGGCCGCTGTACGGCGTAGGACGCCATCAGGCCGGCGACCCGGCGCGCGACCGAGTAGCGGCGGTCGCGGCGCAGGTCGGCGTCGTCGCCCGTCAGGCCGTGGCCGAGGTGGGTGGCGAGCGTGGCGCACCACGGCTCGCCGAGCGCGTCGTCGATGGTCTCGAGCAGCGGCCAGACCAGCCGGTCGGGGCTCCACGGGTCGTCGCGGTCGCGGTCGAGGAGCAGCGACACCAGCGACCCCGGTCGCAGGAACCGCACCCCCGCGCACACCCCGTCGCCGCCGCGGCTGCCGACCCCGAGCCGGTGCGACATCCGCTGCGCCAGCCACCGCTCCACGCCCTTCTCGGGCACCACGACGACCTCCTCGGCGAAGGGGTCGTCGGGCGGGGACGTCAACAGCTCGCCGAGGGCGTCGGCGAGCTGGTCGGTCCGCGGCGCGCGGTGGAGGTGGAGGGTCATCGGTGTCGACCCTAGGGGGCGCCACCGACAGTCCGGACGGGTTGCCCGACTCGTGCGATCGCACGAGTTGGGGGCCCGATCCCGGCCCGACCCCGGCCCAACTCGTGCGATCGCACGAGTTGACGCCACGATCCCGGCCCGACCCCGGCCCAACTCGTGCGATCGCTCGAGTTGGGCGCGGACGGGCGCGGGCGGGACAGGCGGGACGAGCGGCCAGGTCACGCGTCGCGGCGTCGTACGACGACCCAGGCGAGCCCCAGGGTCGACCCCCGGGGACCTCAGGGACGTCCGGCGAGCACGCAGACCTTCTGCGGGTCGGCGGGGTCGACCTTGAGCCGCACCGCCATGCCGGCCCGGTAGCGCTTCGCGATCCGTGGCTGCATCGGCAGCTCGAGAACCACGCGGCGCGGGGTCGGGTCGCCCACCTCGACCACCTCGATCTCCAGACGCCGTACGGCGAGCCCGACGAGGACCCGGCCGGTGTCGACGACGTCGACGATCACCCCGGACGCCGGCCGGCCTGTCTGGTCGATGCGCACGAGGTCGCTCGCCATCCGCTGGAACGTCGCCTTCTCCTCGGGGTCGACGCCGCCCCACTGCGCCTGCTCGGCGGCCTCGACCGCCTGCTGGCGCTGGACCTCCCGGTCGACCCGCTCCTGCGCGACCCGCCGGTCGGCCTCCGCCTCGACGGCGCGCTGCTGCTCGGCGGGGAGACGGGCACCGAAGGGGTCGGACAGCCGTGCGGTGAGCCCGTCGAACCGCCCGCGCCGCTCGGCCATCGCCCGGTCGAGGGCGCTGCGGTGACGCCAGACCGGCTCGTGCGCGTCGTACCCGGCGTCCCAGTCGACCCACACGTCGGTCAGGTCGCCCGGGTCGACGGCGCACGGCATCTCGACGCCGACGGTGAGCCCGTAGGTCCGGCTCGCGCGCAGGGCCCACCACCGCCTGCCCGAGCCGCCGACCTCGTTGCCGAAGACCCACACCGGGCAGCTGCGCTCCTCGGCGACGAGGAAGGGCTCGCGGCCGGGGAGCCGCACCTGCCAGGTGACGCGGAGGAGGAAGCTCGTCTCGATGACGGCGGCGCCGCCGTCGGGGTCGACGTGGCTGCTGGCGGCGTGACCGGCCGACGCCACGGTGCCCGGCAGCCAGCCGCGGGGCGGTCGCCGGCGCAGGCCCATGTCACCCATGGCCGCGATTGTGCTCGCCGGGAGCCGCGCGCGACCAGCGCCGACGGTGCCGACCTGGTGCCATGATGCGGCCCATGGCGACCGTCCACCAGCTCTCCCGCCAGGACGCACGCCGGGTCGCGGTGCGGGCCCAGCTCCTCACGGCCGACCGCCCGGACGACGTGCTCGAGGTCGTGCGGCACCTGACGTTCGTGCAGCTCGACCCGACCCGCTACGTCGCGCCGAGCGCCGACCTCGTGCTGTGGAGCAGGCTCGGGTCGTCGTACGACGTCGGCGAGCTGCGCGACCTGCTCGACACCCAGGCGCTCATCGACCACCACCAGCTGGCACGGCCGGCCGAGGACCTCGCCCTCTATCGCGCGGAGATGACGCGGTGGCCCGGGCCGGAGCCGCTGCGGCCGTGGCAGGAGGACGTGCGCGGCTGGGTCGAGGCCAACGACGGCTGCCGCCGCGACGTGCTCGAGCTGCTGCGCGGCGACGGGCCGCTGCCGGCCTCGGAGATCCCCGACACCTGCGAGGTGGCGTGGCCCTCGAGCGGCTGGAACAACGACAAGAACATCAAGATGCTGCTCGCCCACATGGTCGAGCGCGGCGAGGTCGCCCGCGCCGGACGCGGCGGCCGGAGCGGGCGCGAGGTGCTCTGGGACCTCGCCGAGCGGATCTATCCCGACGACCCCGTGCCCTCGCCCGAGGACGCCGCCACCGAGCGCGACCGCCGCCGGCTGCGCTCGCTCGGGATCGCCCGGGCCACGTCGGCCAAGATGCCCAGCGAGCCCCACGACGTCGGCTCGGCCGGCGAGCCGGCCGTCGTCGAGGGCGTCAAGGGCACCTGGCGCGTCGACCCCGTCTGGCTCGACACGGCCTTTGCGGGCCGGGCCGCCCTGCTCTCCCCCCTGGACCGGCTCGTCGCCGACCGCAAGCGGCTCACCGAGGTGTTCGAGGCGGAGTACTACCTCGAGATGTACAAGCCGGCCAGCCAGCGCCGCTGGGGCTACTGGGCCCTGCCCGTGCTCTGGGGCGACCGCCTCGTCGGCAAGCTCGACGTGGTCGCCGACCGCGAGGCCGGCGAGCTGCGCGTCGACGCCACCCACCAGGACGAGCCGTGGTCGGCGGCGTGCGTGGACGGCGTACGCCGGGAGGTCGACGACCTGGCCGGCTGGCTCGGCCTGGCGCCGGTGGTGCTCGGCTGAGTCGGAACGCGGGCGTGCTGGGTCAGGCGCCCTTGAAGTCGCGGTCGGCTTCCTCGATGTCGCCCTCGAGCTCGGCAACGGCCTCCGGGTTGCCGTGGAAGCGGCGGTAGGAGTAGACGAGCAGCGCGACCGCGATGAGGGCGGAGAAGACCAGCGTGATGCTGGTGGCCTTGCCGCCGGGCAGCCAGGTCCAGTCGGGCAGCGGCCACCAGCCGGGCTGGGCCGGGTCCGCGAACCAGTAGGCCGCGCAGGCAAGGAGGAACAGCACGCCGACGCAGGAGACAGCGATCCGCAGCGGGGTCTCGACGCTCTCGGCGGCACCCTTGAGGGCGCGGTACTTGACCGGGTCGAGGCGACGCTCGGCCCACTCGTACTGCTGGGAGAGCACGGCGAGACCGGCGAAGATGCCGAGCAGGCCCGGCCCGGGGAGGGCGATCATCGCGATGCCGGCGATGAGCAGGCCCCAGCCGACGACCTCGAGCAGGACGCGACGGGCGGCGGACTTCATGGCCGAAGCATCCCAGACGGTGGCAAGCGCGATGGAGTTGTCAGCCGCCGAACTGCGCGACGTAGGCCCGGCCCTCGTCGCTCAGGTTGCCGTGCGCCTCGGCCACGCGGGCCCACCGCAGCGACATCCGCATGAACCGCAGCGGGTTGTAGACGTCCTCCTCGCGGGAGAACAGCCCATCGCCTGCGTAGGTCATGATCGTGAGGTTGGACTGCTCGTGGACCGACCCGTCGCCCGGGTCGGGCATCAGGTTGCGGACCTCGCAGATCAGCCGCGAGGTCGACACGTCGACGGTCTGCCAGGCCAGCGGGAAGCCGGTCATGGCCGAGCCGGGGAACGACGTCATCGTCGCGACCGACCACTCGCGGATCGCGTCGCGACCGTGGAACGTGCCGAACGCGTGCTCGACGTAGTCGGCGTCCTCGGTGAAGTTGAGCGCGAAGTCGTCCCAGCTGCCGCTCGAGGCGTGCTCCTGCACGCGGGCGTGCATCGCGGCGTAGGCCTCGGTGATCTCGCCGGCGGTGAAGTCGCTCATCCGCAGAGGATCGGGATCGTGCAGCCCGGCCCCCCGGGCTCCTCGTCGGGGTCGACGGCGTCGACGGTCGCGGCGAAGTAGGACGCGAGGCTCTTGGACCGGGTGGCGCTGAGGTGCAGGTCGTCGAACCAGGTGCGCGTCGTCCCGATCTTGCCCTTGCAGACCTTGGCGGTGCAGAAGGCGGGGTTGACGTCGATCATCGGGCGTCGACCGAGGAGG
Organism: Nocardioides sp.; assembly: GCF_030655615.1. Classification (GTDB taxonomy): domain Bacteria; phylum Actinomycetota; class Actinomycetes; order Propionibacteriales; family Nocardioidaceae; genus Nocardioides. Next base: position 1,408 of record NZ_JAURVJ010000149.1, on the reverse strand, counting down.
GCGCCGAGCGCGTCGGTCACCCATCGCTTGGTGGAGGCGGCCTCGGGCAGCGACTTGCCGCGCGCGAGCTGGCAGGCGAAGGGCTCGTTGCCCTGCGGGCAGCTGCGGTGCCTCTCGGGCACGGTGGCGACCTGGCCGACGACGTCGACCTCGGCGCCGATCGACCTGAGGGTGCGGGCCAGGCGCGGCGTGCCCTGCTTGGAGGCGATGGCCATCTGGCCGACGTAGGACGTCCGGTCACCGACCTTGCGGGCGTGGACGTAGCGCTGCCAGCTGCCGGCGAGCACGATCCGGTAGGGCTGGCCGTTGGCCTCGAGCTTGCGGGCCACCTCGATACCGAGGGCGTTGGACCGGAAGCAGGCCGGTACGGCGTCCGTCGCCCCGACCCGGTTGTCCATCGGCGGGCAGGAACCCATCATCACCGCGACCAGGTTGACGCCGCGTCCGCTCACGGCCTCCTTGAGCGCCGGGATGAACATCCAGGAGTGGGAGTCGCCCCACAGCACGACGGTCGGGCGCTGGTCGTCGTAGCGGGTCAGGCCGCAGACGACGGGCTTCGACGGGATCTTCTCCTTGGGAGTCGCGCAGCGGCGCGGCATGTGGGGGAAGTCCTGGCTGGGCTTGGGCTTGGCGGACGTCGCGGGCGGGGAGACCCGGTCGGCCGTGGCGGCGTGGGCGGTCGCGGTGGTGGCGAGCAGGGTCGCGAGCAGGGCGGCGACGACCGTGGTCACCAGCAGGGACACGAGGGGGCGCATCTTCATGGTGCAGTCATGGTCGCACCGGCTCCGCCTTCGCGCACGGGAACGGCGCAGAGCCCGGGTCAGCTGGTGCGGTCGGCGTAGGCCGTCGCGGCGGCGTGCACGTCGTCGAGGTAGACCCCGGCGTTGTTGTAGGAGAGCACCGCACTGGTCCAGCCCTCGCCGGTGCTGACGTCGCGTCCGCCGGCGCACAGGTAGTCGGCGGCGGCGAGCGCGGCGTCGTCGAGGTCGTTGGGGTCGCGCACGCCGTCGCCGTCACCGTCGGCGGCCCACGTCTCCCAGGTGCTGGGGATGAACTGCATCGGACCGACGGCGTGGTCCCAGTCGGGGTCGCCGTGGTAGGTCGTGGTCTCGGCGGTCGCCCGGATCGCGGCGAACGGGCCGGTGCCGTCGAGGGCCGGGCCGAGGATGCGCGAGGAGGAGTAGCCGTCGGCGCCGAGCGAGCGGCCACCCAGGGTGCCGTGCTGCGACTCGATCCACCCGATGCCGGCCAGCGTGGTCCACCCGAGGCCACAGCCGTCGGGCGAGGCGAGCTCGGCGCGGGCGTAGGCCCCGAGCGCGGTCTCGGACAGGCCGGCGGCCGCGGCGGTGCGGGTCAGCCACCCCGGGTCGACCTGCGGGACCGCCGGTGCGGCCGCGCCGGGCGCCTG
>NZ_JAURVJ010000147.1 GCF_030655615.1 Nocardioides sp. | reverse complement strand
CATCAATTCCTAAACGATCCTGGCCATTTCGCCTGAACCGCGCTGTGTGCGCGAGGGGGGATTTGAACCCCCACGCCCTTTCGGACACTGGCACCTGAAGCCAGCGCGTCTGCCGTTCCGCCACTCGCGCAAGTAGCCGGTGAAGACTATCCCGGTGCGTGAGCACCGGCCAAACCGGCCGGAACCCTCCGGGCCGCCGCGGGACGGGTTGCGCGGTTCGTGGGACCTGCCTCGCTACGATCGACGGAACTTCCGGTCGTGCGACCGGCGGTTGTCGTGCCACGGAACCGTCCGGGGCCAGAGCCGTGTCGAGGAGGTGTGCCGTGGGCGGGTTGCAGCGCTTCGAGCGGCGCCTCGAGTCGATGATCTCCGGCGCGTTCGCCAAGACGTTCCGCAGCGCCGTCCAGCCGGTCGAGATCGCGGCGGCCCTCGAGCGCGAGCTCGACAACAACGCGCAGATCCTCTCCCGCGACCGCCGGCTGGTGCCCAACGACTTCCACGTCGAGCTGTCGGCGACCGACCTGGGCCGGCTCGCGCCCTACGACTCGACGCTGGCGCGCGAGCTGTCCGACCAGCTCCAGCAGCACGCCGCCGGCCAGTCCTACGTCTTCCCCGGTCCCATCCGGATCGGGTTCGAGGAGGCCGACGACCTCTCGACCGGCCGGTTCCGCATCCGCAGCGAGGCGCAGGCCAAGGTCGTCGGCACCGCCAGCCACACCCAGGTACGCCGGGCTGTGGCCCTCATCGAGGTCAACGGGAGCCAGCACCCGCTGCTGCCCCCCGGCCTGGTCGTCGGGCGCGGCACCGACGCCGACCTGCGCATCAACGACCCCGGCATCAGCCGCCGTCACCTCGAGTTCAACATCACGCTCGGCCGCGAGGGCGAGGACCCGCTGGTCGAGGTCCACGACCTCGGCTCGACCAACGGCATCAGCGTCGACGGCCGCAAGGTCCCGCGCGCCACGCTGCGCGAGGGCTCGGTGGTCAAGGTCGGCACGACGACCATGACCGTGCGCATCGTCCACGACGACGTGGGCGGGCCCGGGCAGCCCGGTCAGCCTGGCCAGCCCGGTCAGGAGGCACACGGTGTCTGAGCTCACCTACTTCCTGATCCGCATCGCCTACCTCGCGATCCTCTGGATCTTCGTGCTGGCCGCCATCTCGGTCATCCGCTCCGACATGTTCGGCGCGCGGGTGCCCGAGGCCCAGCGCACCGCCCGCGCCCCCGGCGCCCCGAAGCCGCCGAAGCAGAAGGCGTCCAAGCGCAAGGGCTCCCCCACCCACGTCGCGGTGACCCAGGGCAGCAACACCGGCGCGACCGCCGGCCTCGACCGGGCCCCGATCCTCATCGGCCGCGGCACCGACGCGGCCATCCGCCTCGACGACGACTACGTCTCCACGCGCCACGCGCGCATCGCCGCGTCCGGTGACCAGTGGTTCGTCGAGGACCTCGGCTCGACCAACGGCACCTACATCGGCAACGTCCGGATCACCCAGCCCACCACGATCACGCTCGGCACCCAGGTGCGGATCGGCAAGACGATCCTGGAGCTGCAGAAGTGACCGAGACCCCTGGCGACGACCCCGACGAGACGCGCGAGAACCCGGTGGTTCCGGCGGCGCCGGCCCCCGGGCCGGTCCCCCCGCCCCCCGGCGAGACCCTGGCCCTGCACTACTCCGCCATCTCCGACGTGGGCCGGGTCCGCAAGGACAACCAGGACTCCGGCTACGCCGGACCCTGGCTGCTCACCGTCTGCGACGGCGTGGGCGGCGCGGCCCGCGGCGACATCGCCTCCTCGACGGCCGTCTCCGAGCTGCGCAACCTCGACGTCGACCCCGGCCCCCCGGGGACCGAGGGCGAGCCGAGCCTGCTCGACCGGGTCACCCTCGCGCTGCACGGCGCCCACGAGGAGATCGGCCGCCTGGTCGACGCCGACCCCACGATCAACGGCACCAGCACCACGGCGACCGTCGCGCTCTTCGACGGGCGCCGCGTCGGCATCGGCCACGTCGGCGACAGTCGCGCCTACCTCTTCCGCGACAACGAGATCAGCCAGCTCACGACCGACCACACGTTCGTCCAGAGCCTCATCGACGAGGGGCGGATCACCGAGGCCGAGGCCCGCGTCCACCCCCACCGCAACCTGATCCTCAAGGCCCTCGACGGCATCCACGAGGCCGAACCCGACCTGTTCGTGCTCGAGCTCGTCGACGGCGACCGGCTGTTCCTCTGCAGCGACGGCGCGTGCGGCGTCCTCGTCGACGGCCGGCTCGCCGACATCCTCTCGATGGGCACCCCCGACTACGCGGCCGTCGAGCTCGTCCGCGCCAGCCTCGAGGCCGGCTCCTCCGACAACGTCACCTGCATCGTCGCCGACGTGGTGACCGCCGAGGCGGCCGCCGCCGACCCGGCCTACGCCGAGCTCGAGCCGATGCTGGTCGGCGCCGCGGCCGAGCTCAAGCGCAAGCTGCCCCGCGGGCTGTTCCGCGGCCACCGCTCCGGCGACACCGGCGAGCTCGAGCCGGTCGACGCCGAGATCCCCGACGACCTGCCCTACGCCGTCGCCTCCGACCCGCTGCGCCCGGTCGACCCCGAGGCGGTGCGCTACGCCCCCCAGCCGCGACCGCGCTACACCTGGCTGCGCCGCGTGATGGCCCTCGTGATCGTCGTCGGCATCCTCTGGATCGGCGCGGCCGCCGCGTGGTCCTACGTGCAGCGCCAGTACTACGTCGGCGAGGCCGACGGCGTCGTGGTGATCCACCACGGCATCGACGCCTCGCTGCCGGGCCTCGACCTCTCCGAGGTCGTCGTCGTGACCACGCTGCGGGTCGACGAGCTCGAGGAGTTCGACCAGGACATGGTCCGCGAGGGCATCCCGGTCGACGACCTCGCCGAGGCCCGCGACCGGGTCGAGGAGCTCAGCGCCAAGCGGATGCCCGCCGACGAGACCGGAAGCTGACGTGGCGACGACGACGGCAGCACCCGGCTCCTCCGCCCTCATGGGGTTCGTCCACCGGCGACGCCGCGGGGCCGAGCTCTTCCTGCTCGTCCTCGCGCTGGCCGTCGGGGTGGGCGGCTACGCCGCCGTCGGCCTCGGCGTCGAGGGCGAGGTGCCGCCCGACATCATCGGCTACGGCGGCTGGCTCGCCGCCCTGATGGTCGGCGCCCACGTCGTCGTACGCCTCGTGGCGCCCTACGCCGACCCCGTCCTGCTCCCGGTCGTCGCCGCCCTCAACGGGCTCGGGCTCGCCGTGATCCACCGGCTCGACCTCGCCGACGGCGCCTCCTTCGCGCGTCAGCAGCTCACCTGGATGACGGTCGGCGTGATCCTCTTCGTCGGCACCCTGCTGATCCTGCGTGACCACCGGATCCTGGCGCGGTTCACCTACACCGCGGGTCTGCTGGCGATCGTGCTGCTCCTGCTGCCGCTGGTGCCCGGCCTGGGGCTGATCATCAACGGCGCGCGCATCTGGATCAGCGTCGGGCCGTTCAGCTTCCAGCCCGGCGAGGTGGCCAAGGTGCTGCTCGTCATCGCGTTCGCCGGCTACCTCGTCCAGCACCGCGACGCCCTCGCGCTGGCTGGGCGCCGGGTGCTCTTCGTCGACCTGCCGCGCGGCCGCGACCTCGGGCCGATCGTCGCGATGTGGCTGATCAGCCTCGGCATCCTCGTCTTCCAGAAGGACCTCGGCTCGAGCCTGCTCTTCTTCGGGCTGTTCCTCCTGATGCTCTACGTCGCCACCGAGCGGCCCGGCTGGATCATCGTCGGCGCGCTCATGTTCCTGGGCGGCGCGACGATGGCCTACCGGCTCTTCGGCCACGTGCGCGTCCGCGTCGACACCTGGCTGCACCCGTTCGAGTACTACAACGGGCCCGCCGGGGAGAACAGCTACCAGCTCGTCGAGGGCCTCTTCGGGTTCGCCTACGGCGGGCTGATCGGCCGCGGCTTCGGCGACGGCGACCCCACCCGCGTTCCCTACGCCGAGTCCGACTTCATCATGGCCGCCATCGGCGAGGAGCTCGGGCTGACCGGGGTCATCGCCGTGCTCCTGCTCTACGGCGTCCTGGTCGAGCGCGCGCTGCGTACCGCCCTGATCTCGCGCGACGGCTTCGGCAAGCTCATGGCCACCGGCCTCGCGGCGATCTTCGCCCTCCAGATCTTCGTCGTGGTCGGCGGCGTGACGCGGCTGATCCCGCTCACCGGCCTCACCACCTCGTTCCTGTCCTACGGCGGGTCCTCGCTGGTCGCCAGCTGGGTGATCGTCGCCCTGCTGCTCCGCATCTCCGACCAGGCCCGGCGCCCGGTGCCCGAGCTCGAGCCGGTCGACGAGGACGCGGCCGCCGCCGAGTCGACCCAGGTCATCAAGGTGGCGCGCTGAGTGAACAAGCCCATCCGCACGGTCTCGATCTTCTTCCTGCTCCTCTTCCTGGCGCTGATGGCCACGGCGACCAACAACGGCTTCGTCCAGTCGTCCTCCCGCAACGACCGCCCCGAGAACCGCCGGGTCAAGGAGGCGGCCTACTCCAGCCAGCGCGGCGCGATCCTCGTCGGCCGCACGCCCATCGCCGAGAGCGACAAGGTCGACGACGAGTACAAGTACCTCCGCTCCTACACGAGCCCGTTCCTCTACGCCCCGGTCACCGGCTACTTCTCCTTCGGCTCGAGCACCGGCATCGAGTCGTCTCAGAACCAGGTGCTGTCCGGTGACGACCCCCGCCTGTTCATCGGCAGCCTCATCGACCTGCTCGGCAACAAGCCGCCCAGCGGCGGCAGCGTCCAGCTGACGCTCGACCCCGACGCCCAGCGCGCCGCCTTCGACGGCCTGGCCGCGCTCGGCGACGACGTCGAGGGCTCGGTCGTCGCCATCGAGCCGTCGACCGGCAAGATCCTGGCGATGGTGTCGCTGCCGACCTTCGACCCCAACAACCTCGCGACCCACGACTTCGGCGCCCGCGACGAGACCTACCAGCGGCTGCTCCAGGACGACAGCGAGCCGCTGGTCAACCGGGCGATCCAGAAGCGGCTCTTCCCCGGGTCGACGTTCAAGATCGTCACCGCGGCCGCCGCCCTCGAGTCGGGGCAGTACGACGGGCCCGACGACATCGTCCCCGGCGGTCCCACGTTCCAGCTGCCCCAGACGACGGGCGACTCCGGCCTCGTCGACAACGAGGGCCGCGACTGCCCGACCGACGGCCTGACGCTCCGCAAGGCGATGGAGCAGTCCTGCAACACGACCTTCGCCCAGCTCGCCATCGACGTCGGGTCCGAGGAGATGCTGCGCCAGGCCGAGAAGTTCGGCTTCAACAGCGACTACCTCGAGGACCTCGACGGTCAGGTCCGCTCCGCCTTCCCCGCCGAGCTCACCCCGCCCGAGGTCGGCCAGGCCGGGTTCGGCCAGTTCGAGGTCCAGGCCACGCCGCTGCAGATGGCGATGGTGGCCGGTGCGATCGCCAACGACGGCGTGGTCATGCGGCCCTACATCGTCGACGAGGTGCAGCAGGCCGACTTCGACGCCCAGCAGACCGAGCCCGAGGAGCTGTCCCGGGCCATCTCCGAGGACACCGCCCGTACCCTCACCGAGGTGCTCGTCTCCACCGTCGACGAGGGCACCGCGGAGCCCGCGCAGATCGACGGCGTCGAGGTGGCCGGCAAGACCGGGACCGCCCAGCGCGGGGTGGCCGGCGCGGCGCCGTACGGCTGGTTCGTGTCGTTCGCCCCCGCCGGCGACGCCGACGTGGCGGTGGCCGTCATGATCGAGGACGCCCCCGGCCAGGAGATCGCCGGCGGCCGCCTCGGCGGGCCGATCGCCAAGGCCGTGATGGAGGCGATCCTCCAGTGAGTCCCGCAGTGAGTCCCGCAGTGAGTGCAGCACCGACGTCCCCCACCAGCGAGAGGAGCACGAGATGACCGACTTCGCCGACACCGCCGGCCGCTACCGGCTCGACTCCCGCATCGCGACCGGCGGCATGGGCGAGGTGTGGCGCGCGACCGACACCTCCCTCGGCCGCGAGGTCGCGGTCAAGCTGCTCAAGACCGAGTACGCCGACGACCCGGTCTTCCGGTCGCGGTTCGAGACCGAGGCCCGTCACGCCGCCGCCCTGCACCACCCCGGCGTGGCCGCCGTCTACGACGTGGGCGAGCGCGAGGCCACCGACGGCTCGGGCCACCCCCGCCCGTTCCTGGTGATGGAGCTCGTCGAGGGCCAGCCGCTCTCGAGCCTCATCAGCGCCGGCCGCGACCTCGACCCGGTCGCCGTGCGCGACCTGCTCGCCCAGGTCGGTGACGCGCTCGGTGCCGCCCACCGGGCCGGCATCGTCCACCGCGACGTCAAGCCCGCCAACCTCATCGTCACCCCCGCCGGCAAGATCAAGGTCACCGACTTCGGCATCGCCCGCGCCGCCGACGGCGTCGGGATCACCCGCACGGGCGCCGTGATGGGCACCCCGCAGTACCTCTCCCCCGAGCAGGCCGAAGGCCGCCCGGCCACCGCCGCCTCCGACGTCTACGCCCTCGGCGTGGTCGCCTACGAGTGCCTGGTCGGACGCCGGCCCTTCGACGCCGACTCCCCCGTCGCCACCGCCCTGGCCCACATCCGCGAGCCGGTCCCGACGCTGCCCGCCCGGGTCCCGGCCGACCTCGCGGCCGTCGTCACGCGCGCGCTCGCCAAGAACCCTGCAGACCGCTACGCCGACGGCGCCGCCTTCGCGGCCGCCCTGCGCGACCCCGCGACCGCGGCCGTGCGCGTGCCGCCCCCCGTGCCTCCCGTGGTCGCGCCGCCCGCCGACGACTCGCGCACCCAGGTGCTCGCCGCGGCGCCGTACGACCCGCCGCCGGTGGTGCCGGTGCCGCCGGCCACCTCGACCACCCACGTCGCCGACGACCAGCGCACCAACCCGTGGCCGCTGGTGTTCGTCGTGCTGCTGGTGGTGGCGCTGGCCGTGGTAGTGACGCTGCTGCTCACCGGCGGTGACGACGACGACGAGCCGGCCTCCGGCCCGACGTCGACGACGGCCTCCAGCCGACCCACCACCGAGGCCACCTCGGAGCCGACGACCCCGGGCACGACCTTCGTCAACGACGCCCTCTACATCGGCCAGCCGATCGACCAGGTCGAGGCCGACCTGCGCGCCCTCGGCTTCCAGGTCGAGCGCAACGGCCAGGCCAACGACGACCCCGACCGCGACGGCACCGTCACCGCGGTCAACCCCAGCGGCGACGTCGAGCCGGGCGAGACGATCCGCGTCAGCTACTACGAGGACGCGCCCGAGCCCACCTCCGACCCGCCCACGTCGGAGCCGACCTCCGACCCGCCGCCCACGTCCGAGCCCACGACGGAGCCGCCGACCTCGGAGCCCACCGTGACCGAGTCGCCCGCCGTCGAGGTGCCCACCGAGGGAGAGACGATCCCGTGAACGACCACAGGTCCGACGACAGCCCCACGCTGGTCGGCGGCCGCTACGAGCTGGGCGAGCTGCTCGGCCGCGGCGGCATGGCCGAGGTCCGCAAGGGCACCGACTCCCGCCTGGGACGGATCGTCGCGGTCAAGCGGCTGCGCACCGACCTGGCCAGCGACGCGACGTTCCAGGCCCGCTTCCGCCGCGAGGCGCAGTCGTCGGCGTCCCTCAACCACCCCTCGATCGTCGCGGTCTACGACACCGGCGAGGAGCCCGCGACCGACGGCTCCGGCGTGGCGCAGCCCTACATCGTCATGGAGTTCGTCGCCGGCCGGACGCTCCGCGACATCCTGCGCGAGGGCCGCAAGATCCTGCCCGAGCGTGCGCTCGAGATCACCAGCGGCGTCCTGTCGGCGCTCGACTACAGCCACCGCGCCGGCATCATCCACCGCGACATCAAGCCCGGCAACGTCATGCTCACGCCCAGCGGCGACGTCAAGGTCATGGACTTCGGCATCGCCCGCGCGATGAGCGACGCCGCCAACTCGATGACCCAGACCGCCGCGGTCGTCGGCACGGCGCAGTACCTCTCCCCCGAGCAGGCCCGCGGCGAGACCGTCGACTCCCGCTCCGACGTCTACTCCGCCGGGTGCCTCGTCTACGAGCTGCTGACCGGCCGGCCGCCGTTCGTCGGCGACAGCCCGGTGGCCGTCGCCTACCAGCACGTGCGCGAGCAGGCCGACCCGCCGTCCGACCACGACACCGAGCTCCCGCCGGCCGTCGACGCCATCGTGATGAAGGCCCTGGCCAAGCGGCTCGAGGACCGCTACCAGTCGGCCGCCGCGATGCGCACCGACATCGAGGCCTACCTCGCCGGGCGACCCGTCGCCGCCGCCTCCCCGCCTCCGGTGGCGGAGCCGGCCCCGCCGCGGC
>NZ_JAURVJ010000142.1 GCF_030655615.1 Nocardioides sp. | reverse complement strand
CCGGCTGACCGCCGCGGCGGCGCGGGTGCGCGACGCCGGCCTGGTGGCTGCGGGACGCCCGGGCGTGGTGACCTACTCGCCCAAGGTGTTCATCCCGATCACCAAGCTGTGCCGCGACCGCTGCCACTACTGCACGTTCGTCGAGACCCCGGGCCACGCCGCCCGTGAGGGTCGCGAACCGTTCCTCTCCCCCGACGAGATCCTCGAGATCGCCTCGCAGGGCGCGGCGCTGGGCTGCCTCGAGGCACTGTTCACCCTCGGCGACCGACCCGAGGAACGCTGGCCCGAGGCCCGCGAGTGGCTCGACTCCAAGGGCTACGACTCCACCCTCGCCTACGTGCGCGCGATGGCGGTCCGGGTGCTCGAGGAGACCGGTCTGCTGCCCCACCTCAACCCCGGCGTCATGTCCTGGGAGGAGATGAACCGTCTCAAGCCGGTCTCGCCGTCGATGGGGATGATGCTCGAGACCACCTCGCGTCGCCTCTTCGAGACCAAGGGCGAGGCCCACTTCGGCTCCCCCGACAAGGACCCGACCGTCCGCCTGCGGGTCCTCGAGGACGCCGGTCGCCTCTCGATCCCCTTCACCACCGGGCTCCTCGTGGGCATCGGCGAGACGCTGACCGAGCGGGCCGAGACGATCTTCGCGCTGCGCAAGGTCTCGACCCAGTTCGGCTCCGTGCAGGAGGTGATCGTCCAGAACTTTCGCGCCAAGCCCGACACCGCCATGCGCCACACCGACGACCTCGACCTCGACGACTACCGCGCCGCGATCGCCGTCACCCGCCTGGTCCTCGGGCCCAAGGCCCGCGTGCAGGCCCCGCCCAACCTCGTCGACCTCGCCGAGTGCCGGGCGCTGCTCGACGCCGGCGTCGACGACTGGGGCGGCGTCTCGCCGCTGACCCCCGACCACGTCAACCCCGAGCGCCCCTGGCCCTCGCTCGAGCGGCTCCGGTCGATCACGGCCGAGTGCGGCTTCGACCTGCAGGCGCGGCTCACGATCCACCCCGAATACGTGCGCGCCGGCGAGCCGTGGCTCGACCCGCGCGTCTCCGGTCACGTCGCGGCCCTGGCCACTCCTGACGGGTTGGCCGTGCCCGGCGTACGACCCGTGGGGCTGGCGTGGCAGGAGCCCGACGGCGGGTTCGCCTCGGTGGGTCGCACCGACCTGCACGAGTCCGTCGACACCGACGGCCGCACCGAGGACCGTCGGTCCGACTTCGCCGACGTCTACGGCGACTGGGACCAGGTCCAGCAGGCTGCCGACGTCACCGGCCTCATCGACGGGGCGCCCGCGGTGCTGCACGCCGAGGGCCGTGACGCCCTGGCCGCGGCCGAGGCCGACCCCGGCAACCTGTCGGACGAGCACGCGCTCACGCTGATGACCGCCGAGGGCGCCCTGCTCGAGCAGGTCACCGCCCTGGCCGACGCGCTGCGCCGGCAGGTCGTCGGTGACGACGTGACCTACGTCGTCAACAGGAACATCAACTTCACCAACGTCTGCTACGTCGGCTGCCGGTTCTGCGCCTTCGCCCAGCGGCGTACCGACGCCGATGCCTACTCCCTGTCCCTCGACGAGGTCGCCGACCGCGCCGAGGAGGCCTGGAACCTCGGCGCCTCCGAGGTCTGCATGCAGGGCGGCATCGACCCCGAGCTGCCCGCCGACGCCTACTTCGAGCTCGTCACCGCGGTCAAGAACCGCGTGCCCGACATGCACGTCCACGCCTTCAGCCCGATGGAGGTCGTCAACGGCACCGCCCGCACCGGGCTGTCGGTCGAGGACTTCCTCATCAAGGCCCGCGAGGCCGGCCTCGGCTCGCTGCCCGGCACCGCCGCCGAGATCCTCGACGACGAGGTCCGCTGGGTCCTCACCAAGGGCAAGCTCCCCGCCCGCACCTGGATCGAGATCGTGAGCACTGCTCACCGCGTCGGCATCCCGACCACCTCGACGATGATGTACGGCCACGTCGACAACCCCCGCCACTGGGTCGGCCACCTCCGCGTCCTGTCGCGGATCCAGGACGAGACCGGCGGGTTCACCGAGTTCGTGCCGCTGCCGTTCGTCCACACCAGCGCCCCGATCTACCTCGCCGGCGTCGCCCGCCCCGGCCCCACCCTGCGCGACAACCTCGCTGTCCACGCGATGGCGCGGATCCTCCTCCACGGCCGCATCGACAACATCCAGACCTCCTGGGTCAAGCTCGGCGTCGACGGCACCCGCGCCATGCTCACCGCCGGCTGCAACGACGTCGGCGGCACGCTGATGGAGGAGACCATCTCGCGGATGGCCGGCTCCGAGCACGGCTCCGCCAAGACCGTCGCCGAGCTCAAGGAGATCGGCGCCGGCATCGGCCGCCCCGTCCGCGAGCGCACCACCCTCTACGGCCTCCCCACCCCCCACTGACCTCGTCGCGCAGACGCGACAGGTCGACGTGCTCGCGCTGACCCGTCAGCAATCTACGACGGGTCAGCGTCCTTGAGAGTTGTGGCGGCGAGGCGGAGGTCGGCGACGAGGCCGGCGTACAGGTCCTGACGGTCGGCGGGGTCTGCGCGGAGGACGGCGGAGGGGTGGAGGGTGGCGAGGACCCAGGCGGGAGGGTGGGCGACGGGGTACTTCTCGGGCCAGTCGCGCAGGACGCTGCGGGCCTCGCCGACGCGGAAGGTCGAGCCGTAGAGGGCCTTGCCGGCGGTGCCGCCGAGGAGGACCGCCCCGACCGGCCGGAGCAGGCTGAGCTCGGCGTCGAGCCAGGGACGGCACGCCTCGACGTGCGCACGGCCGGGCGACTGGTGGATGCGCCGCTTGCCGCCGCCGGAGCGCCAGCGGAAGTGCTTGACGGTGTTGGTGACGTAGACGTCGGACCGGTCGACGCCGGCCTCGTCGAGAGCATCGACGAGGACGCGACCGGCCGGGCCGACGAACGGCGCACCCTGCCGGTCCTCCTGGTCGCCCGGCTGCTCGCCGAGCAGCAGGAGGCGGGCGTCGAAGGTTCCGCGGCCCGGGACCGCCTGGGTCGCGTCGGCGTGGAGCTCGCAGCCCCGGCACCCCTGGAGCGCCTCGCGCAAGGAGTCAGGGGTGGGGTCGGCGGGGACCCACGGGCGGGCGTCGGTGCGGTCCGTCATGGGGCCAGAATGCGCTCCGTGCTGCGGATTCCGTTGCGCCCGTGGGGGTGAGGCGACCATCTCGGCCGCACGGAATGGTCGAGGCAGCGCCCGAGATCCGGGCCGGGCCCACCCCCACCGTCGGGCCCACCAGCAGTCAGGAGCAACACCATGGGCTTCCTTCTTTGGATCCTCGCCGTCATCCTCGTCGTCGTCGGCGTCGTTCAGCTGATCCAGGGACAGATCATCTTCGGGATCGTCCTCATCGTCGTCGGCCTGGCCGTCGGCCCTGGCGGCTACAGCATCTTCAACAGCCGCAAGACCGCGTAGAGGTCGCGCCCCGTCGTGGGGCCGCAGGCGTGACCCACCGCACGCGAGGGCGCTCCCGTCAGGGGGTGCCCTCGCGGCGTGTACCGGGCCATCGCGACCATGGACGGCATGGCTGTCTCGTGGATGAACGCCCTCGTCGCCGCCGCGTCCGCCCTGGGCGCGGCCCTGCTGGTGATAGTCCTGGCGTACGTCGCCCTCCAGGTCATCTCGCGCCGCTGGCCGCACGGGCAGCGCCTTGCCGCCACCGCGCGCACGCCGTTCCGGGCCCTGGTGCTGACGCTGGTGCTGACCGGGTGGGTGTCCGGCGTACGCCTGCGCGGTGACGACGAGCTCTGGTGGAACGCCGCCGCGCTCGGCTGCCGGATCCTGGCGATCGTCGCCGGCGCGTGGCTGCTGGCGGCGGTGCTGCTCTTCCTCGAGGACCTCGGGCTGGGCCGCGCCCGCCTCGACGTGCGCGACAACCTGCACGCGCGCCGGATGCGGACGCAGGTGCTGATCATCCGGCGGCTCACCGTCGCCGCGGTGGTCGTGGTCGCCGTCGGCGCGATCCTCTTCAGCTTTCCGGGCGTGCGCGCGATCGGCGCCAGCGTGCTGGCCTCGGCCGGCCTGATCTCGGTCGTCGCCGCTCTGGCCGCCCAGTCGACCCTCGCCAACGTCTTCGCGGGCATCCAGATCGCGTTCAGCGACGCGATCCGGATCGACGACGTCGTCATCGTCGAGGAGGAGTGGGGGTGGATCGAGGAGATCACCCTGAGCTATGTCGTCGTACGGCTCTGGGACGACCGGCGGATGGTGCTGCCCTCGACCTACTTCACGACCACGCCGTTCCAGAACTGGACCCGCAAGAACTCCGAGCTGCTCGGTGCCGTCGAGCTCGACGTCGACTGGCGCGTCGACACCGTCCGGCTGCGTGAGGAGCTGCCGCGGATCATGGTGGATGCCGGCGAGATGTGGGACCAGCGGGTCGCGCACCTCCAGGTCACCGATGCCGTCGGCGGGTTCGTGCGGATCCGGGTGCTGGTGACGTCGCTCGACGCGCCGACCCTGTTCGACCTGCGGTGCCACGTGCGCGAACGGCTGGTGCAGTGGCTGCGGGAGCACGACACCGACGCGCTCCCCCGCTGGCGCGTCGAGACTCAGCCGCCCGGCTCGACGACCACCTCGACCTCGAACCCCTCGGAGCTCTCGAGGTAGAGCGCGCAGTGCTCGTCGCCCCCGGCGTGCGGGTAGCGGTCGGCGTAGAGCTCGTGCCAGCCGTGCGCCGTCGACTCGGCGCGGATCCGGTCGAGCAGCGCGCGGGTGTCGACCGTGAAGGCCAGGTGGTTCACGCCGGGACGCAGCCGGTCGTGGGGCACGTCGGCCTGGTCGGGCGAGCGCTCGACGAAGAGGTAGGTCCCGTCGGGGTGCTGCCACGACGAGCCCGGGAGGTCGACCTCCCACTCGAGCTCGCCGAGCAGCCAGCCCCACTCGTCGGCCGCCACGGCGGCGTCGGAGACCCACAGGTCGATGTGATGGATCGCTCGTCCCATGGGCCGACCCTAGGGCCTTGGCCGCCCGGTCAGCCGCGACCGGGGCCGCCCCCGCCGGATGGCGGGCCGCCGGTGCCGCCGCCGA
>NZ_JAURVJ010000137.1 GCF_030655615.1 Nocardioides sp. | reverse complement strand
CACCAGCGCGCAGGAGTGCTGCGAGCCGGAGCTCGCCGCCGTCGCGCCGTCGGCCCCGGTGGCGGTGACCGGCGTCGCCGAGCTGCTCTGGGTGCCGTCGCCCAGCGCGCCGAAGCTGTTGGCCCCCCAGCACCTGACCGTGCGGTCGGGCACGACCGCGCAGGACTGGGCACCGCCCACCGAGAAGGCGAGCGGCAGCGCACCCGGGGGTACGGCGGTGACGGGCCGGCTCGGGCCGGTGACGGCCACCGCCCCGCGGAAGACCGCCGCAGCCGCGCGGTAGCTGCGGGTCGTGCCGTCGGCGGGGGTCACCGTGGCCGCGAACCGGCCCGCCGCGTCCTGACGGCCCGACGCGAGCGTGGTCCAGGTCGATCCGGTCTGGTGCTCGATCCGCACAGGCCGCCCAGGACGCACCGGCCGGAACGCCGCGACGAGCCGAACCGGCTCGCCGACGACCGGCTGGACCGGTGACGTGGCCAGCGCCGCCGACGAGGCGAGCACCTCGAGCGTCCGGACCGCCGTGGTGGCGGCCGGGAGGCGCCGGCCCCCGACGGTCACGGCCCGCGCCACGACGCGGTAGCGCACCCGCGCGGCCCCGGCCGGGGCCGCAGTGCCGAACCGCCAGCGACCCGCGGCGGACGTCCTGGTCGACGCGACCGCGCGCCACGCTCCGCCCGTCGACCGCTGGAGGCTCACGGTGGGCGGATTCCCCGGCCGGCCGGGGGTTCCGACCGTTGTCAGGGGTTGCATCCCCTGACAAGGGTCAGATTCCCCGGTCAGCCGGGGAATCCGCCGGTCCCATCAGTCGCAGTTGTCGCAGAGGCCGGTCGCCGGGATCGCCATGAAACAGTTCGGGCAGACGGTGATCGGGCGGTCCGAGGCGGCGACCCGCTTGGGGGCGGTCACCTTGGGCTCCCGGGGGGCCCGCGGGGCCTTGGGCGCGCGGGCGCCGGCGGCGGTCGTCGAGCGCGGCGCACGGCTGCGCGTGGTCGACAGCACCTCGGCGGGCAGGCCACCGTCCTCGGGGGCGGAGCCCGCCCACTGGTAGCAGGCCAGCCGGGAGCGCGACGCGTGCCGCTCGCGGGCGGCGGGGTCGCTGATCGGGTTCTCCTCGTTGGCGCGCAGGACGTCGTCGTAGCGCTCCCCCACCCAGCCGTGCCCGTCGACCACCAGCGCGGTGAGCGGCGGGTAGCCGTCGCGGAAGTGGAGGTGGGCCAGCGGCTGCAGCACCTTGGGCAGCCAGCGGTCGGGCGGCCGGGTGGTGCGGATCCCGGTGTCGTCCTGCAGCCGCTCGGCGAGCTCGGACTCCCGGATGACGCCGTGGTAGCTCGTCGCCGTCTCCTCGAGCACGTCGTGCGCGGCGCGGGCCCAGTTCTCCAGCGCGATCGCCTCGGTGGTCATCGGGCCGTCCGGCGCGTGCCAGAACCCCTTGCGCTCCTGTTGGTACTCGGACACGCCATCGAGCATAGGTCGGGCTCCCGGTAGCCTGCCCGGCGGGACGGACCCGTCCACCCCACAGCCCGACCATTCCAGCGCAGGAGCACAGGTGCCCGACGTCAAGCCGTTGCAGAAGGTCCTCATCGCCAACCGTGGCGAGATCGCCGTCCGGGTCATCCGGGCGTGCAAGGACGCCGGTATCGGCAGCGTGGCGGTGTACGCCGACCCCGACCGCGACGCCATGTTCGTGCGGCTGGCCGACGAGGCCCACTCCCTCGGCGGCGCGACGCCGGCCGACTCCTACCTCGACATCGCCAAGCTCATCGCCGTCGCCGAGAAGTCCGGCGCCGACTCGGTCCACCCCGGCTACGGCTTCCTCGCCGAGAACGCCGACTTCGCCCAGGCCGTCATCGACGCCGGGCTCGTCTGGATCGGCCCGCCGCCGGCGGCGATCGAGGCGCTGGGCGACAAGGCCAAGGCCAAGCACATCGCCGAGAAGGCAAACGCCCCGCTGGCCCCCGGCACCAAGGACGCCGTCAAGGACGCCGACGAGGTCGTCGCGTTCGCCAAGGACGCCGGTCTGCCGGTGGCCATCAAGGCCGTCTTCGGCGGCGGCGGCCGCGGCCTCAAGGTCGCCCGCACGCTCGAGGAGATCCCCGACGCCTACGAGTCGGCGGTCCGCGAGGCCGTCAGCGCGTTCGGCCGCGGCGAGTGCCTCGTCGAGAAGTTCCTCGACAAGCCGCGCCACGTCGAGACCCAGTGCCTGGCCGACCAGCACGGCAACGTCGTCGTGGTCTCGACCCGCGACTGCTCGCTCCAGCGCCGCAACCAGAAGCTGGTCGAGGAGGCGCCTGCCCCGTTCCTGACCGACGACCAGGTCGCCAAGCTCTACGAGTCGTCGAAGGCGATCCTGCGCGAGGCCAGCTACGTCGGCGCCGGCACCTGCGAGTTCCTCGTGGCCGCCGACGGCACCATCTCGTTCCTCGAGGTCAACACGCGCCTCCAGGTCGAGCACTGCGTGTCCGAGGAGGTCACCGGCATCGACCTCGTGCGCGAGATGTTCCGCATCGCCGCGGGCGAGGAGCTCGGCTACGACGACCCCACGGTCACCGGCCACTCGATCGAGTACCGCATCAACGCCGAGGACGGCGGGGCCAACTTCATGCCGGCCCCCGGCACCCTCTCGGCGTGGAGCCCGCCGTCCGGCCCGGGCGTGCGCCTCGACGGCGGCTACGAGAACGGCGAGACCATCCCCGGCTCGTTCGACTCCCTCATCGCCAAGCTGATCGTCAGCGGCCGCGACCGCACCCAGGCGCTGGAGCGCTCGCGCCGCGCCCTCGACGAGTTCGTCGTCGACGGCATGCCCACCGTCATCCCGTTCCACCGCGCGGTGACCCGCGACCCCGCCTTCATCGGCGACGGCGAGACGTTCCACGTCTACACGCAGTGGATCGAGACCGAGTTCGACAACCAGATCGCGCCCTACGGCGGCGCCGTCGCCGAGGGCGACGAGCCCGAGGAGCGCCGGACCGTCGTCGTCGAGGTCGGCGGCAAGCGCCTCGAGGTCGTCATCCCGTCCGGTCTCGGTGGCCTGTCGTCCGGCGGCGGCACCGGCAGCGGAGGCAAGAAGCCCAAGCGCGCGGCCGGCAAGAAGGCCGGCGCCGCGGCGTCCGGAGACTCCGTGACCAGCCCGATGCAGGGCACCATCGTCAAGGTCGTCGTCGAGGAGGGCCAGCAGGTCGCCGAGGGCGAGACCATCGTGGTCATCGAGGCCATGAAGATGGAGCAGCCGCTCAAGGCCCACAAGGCCGGCACGGTCACCGGTCTGGCCGCCGAGGTCGGCGCGACCGTCACCAGCGGTCAGTCCATCTGCGAGCTCAAGGACTGATCCGATTGACCGCGGACCGATGACCTCGCGCGGGTGAGCGACTCGCAGGCCGTCGTCGCCGGGGTCGTGACGTCGGTCGTCGGGTTCACGTCGTCCTTCGCCGTCGTCCTCACCGGCCTCACGGCGGTCGGTGCCTCACCGTCCGACGCAGCCTCCGGACTGCTCGTCGTGTCGCTGACGATGGGCGTCGGCTCCCTCGCGTTCTCGTGGCGCACGCGCCAACCCGTGACGATGGCGTGGTCGACGCCCGGCGCGGCCCTCCTGGCCGGGGCCACCGTGCCCGACGGTGGGTACGCCGACGCCGTCGGCGCCTTCCTCGTCGCCGGGTTGCTCTACGCCCTGACGGGGCTGGTCCGGCCGCTCGGCGACTGGGTCGCGCGGATCCCGATGCCGCTGGCCAACGCGATGCTGGCCGGCGTCCTGCTGGTGCTCTGCGTCGAGCCGTTCCGGGCCCTGACCGACGAGCCGGCGGCGATCGCGCCGGTGCTCGTCACGTGGCTGCTGCTGCTGCGGCTCGCACGGCGGTGGGCGGTGCCGGGTGCCTTCGCGGCGGCGGTCGTCGTCATCGTCGTGAGCGGCTCGCTCGGCGACGTCGACCGTGGGGCCCTCGCGCCGACGCTGACCTGGACCAGCCCGACGTTCGACCTCGTCACGGTCGTCGCGATCGGGGTGCCGCTCTACCTCGTCACGATGACGAGCCAGAACATCCCGGGCGTCGCCGTCCTCGCGTCGTTCGGCTACCGCGCTCCGCTGTCGCCGGCGCTCGTGTACGCCGGCGGCGCGACCGCCGTCACCGCCCCGCTGGGCGGCTACTCCATCAACCTGGCGGCCATCTCGGCGGCGCTGGCGGCCGGGCCCTCGGCCGGTGAGGACGAGTCGCGGCGTTGGGTTGCCGGGGTCTCGGCCGGCGTCACCTACCTGCTCCTCGGCCCCCTCGCCGCCCTGGTCACCACCGTCTCGGCCGCTGCTCCGGCCGGTGTCGTCGCCTCGGTCGCCGGACTCGCTCTCCTCGGCACCTTCGCCTCGGCCGCATCCTCGGCGTTGGGCGACGACGGCTACCGCGAGGCCGCGGCCGTGACCTTCGTCGTCGCCGCGTCGGGGCTGACGATCGCGGGCGTGGGGGCGGCGTTCTGGGCGCTCGTCGCCGGCGGGGTGTTCCTAGTGGTGGTGCGCGGACGCCTCAGCGCGACACCGTCGCACCGGTCGTGACCGCGGCGATCCCGGACACGACCAGCTCGGAGGACTCGGGGCGCCACGACACCACGGTGGCGGCCTGCGGGTCGAGCGAGAGCATCAGCTCGGCCTGACGGCGTACGGACTCGAGGTCGTCGAAGGCGTCGGGATCCTTCATGGCGTCGGGAACCACCATGACCGCCACCGTGTCCCCCGGTGCGACCTGGCCGGTGTGGGCGCCTCCGCTCAGCACGATCGTGCCGCCGTCGCCCGGCCGCGTGGCCGTGACCTCGAAGCTGAACGGCTCGTAGCCCGGTTCCTCACCGGTCGGGACCAAGCCCTCGAACCGGGCGGCGACGTCCGTCAGGTGCTCCTCGGCGCGGCGCAGGGTCTCGGCGTCCTCGGGCGACAGGTCCGTCTCGGGTCCCGCGGTCGCAGGTGGCGAGGCCGCTGCCGGGGCCGCTCGGGTGCGGGCCTGGTCCTGCAGCGCGGCCAGGCTCCGCTCGGCCTCGGTCTGCTCGCGCTTCCAGAACTTCCACCCCATGGGCGCGACCCTACGGCGCGGACGATCGGGCGCCGGTTACCGTTCCCGGGTGACCGACTCGTTCCAGCCCGACGCCATCGTCGTCGGGGCCGGCCTCGCCGGTCTCGTCGCCACCCACGAGCTCGTGCTCGCCGGCAAGAGGGTCCTGGTGCTCGACCAGGAGAACCGCGACAACCTGGGCGGCCAGGCGTTCTGGTCGCTCGGCGGGCTCTTCTTCGTCGACTCCCCCGAGCAGCGCCGGATGGGCATCAAGGACTCCCAGGAGCTCGCGATGCAGGACTGGCTGGGCTCCGCGCAGTTCGGCCAGCGCGACGACGAGTCCGGCGAGGACGAGGACACGTGGGGCCGTCGGTGGGCCGAGGCCTACGTCGAGTTCGCGGCCACCGAGAAGCGCGACTACCTCCACGCCCTCGGGCTCAAGTCGGTGCCGATGGTCGGCTGGGCCGAGCGCGGCGGCGCCGACCCGCAGGGCCACGGCAACTCGGTCCCGCGCTTCCACCTCACCTGGGGCACCGGCCCCGAGGTCGTGCGGATCTTCGAGGAGCCCGTGCTCGCCGGCGAGACCGCCGGGCTCGTGTCGTTCGCCTTCCGGCACCAGGTCGACGAGGTCGTCGTCGAGCACGGTGCGGTCGTCGGCGTGCGCGGGTCGGTGCTCGAGCCGAGCTCCGCGGGTCGGGGCGAGGAGTCCTCCCGCGAGGTCGTCGACACGTTCGAGCTGCGCGCCCCCGCCGTGATCGTCACCTCCGGCGGCATCGGCGGCAACCACGACCTGGTGCGCCAGACCTGGCCGACCGAACGGATGGGTCCCGCTCCCGAGCACCTGATCTCCGGCGTACCGGCCCACGTCGACGGGCGGATGCTCGCGATCAGCGAGACCGCCGGCGCGCGGGTCGTCAACCGCGACCGGATGTGGCACTACACCGAGGGCGTCCACAACTGGGACCCCATCTGGCCCGCCCACGCCATCCGGATCATCCCCGGACCCTCGTCGCTGTGGCTCGACGCGCACGGCAAGCGCTTCCCGGCGCCCAACTTCCCCGGCTGCGACAACCTCGCCACGATGCGCGCGATCCTCGCGACCGGCTACGACTACTCGTGGTTCGTGCTGACGCAGTCGATCATCGAGAAGGAGTTCGCGCTGTCGGGCTCCGAGCAGAACCCCGACGTCACCGAGAAGGACCTGCGCGTGCTGCTGCGCGAGCGGCTCTCCAAGGGCGCTCCGACGCCGGTCGAGAAGTTCAAGGAGCACGGGGAGGACTTCGTCGTCGCCGACACCGTCGACGAGCTCGTCGCCGGGATGAACAAGCTCTCGCGCGGGCCACAGCTCGACGCCGCCGACGTCGAGGCGATGATCGTCGCCCGCGACCGCGAGCTCGACAACGGCTTCTCCAAGGACGCCCAGCTGATGCTCGTCGCCAACGCCCGCCGCTCGCGCACCGACAAGGTCGTGCGGGTCGCCAAGCCCCACAAGATCCTCGACCCGGCCCACGGCCCGCTGATCGCCGTCCGCCTCAACATCCTCACCCGCAAGACCCTCGGCGGCATCCAGACCGACCTGTCCTCGCGCGCCCTCGGCGCCGACGGCCGGCCCGTCCCCGGACTCTACGCCGCGGGCGAGGTCGCCGGGTTCGGCGGCGGCGGTGTCCACGGCCACAACGCGCTCGAGGGCACGTTCCTGGGCGGGTGCATCTTCTCCGGGCGGGCGGCCGGCCGCGCGGTCGCGGAGGCCTGAGCCACTCCCGGCGGGAACTGCTTTGCCTCGGCCCGGCCGACCGGTCAGGCTCGCCCCATGCCCGACGACGTGCTGGACACCGCAGCCCTCCTGACCGCTTACGACGCCCAGCTCCGGGGGGCAGCCGAGATCCCGTCGGCGGAGCGTCTCGACCGGCACGGGCCGCTCGTGTGGGGCCGGTTCGCGGGTGGCCGGGGGTTCGTGACCTACCACGACCTCGGCGGGGCGACGGGTGAGGCGCTGCGCGAGCTCGTGGCGACGACGGCCGACCACTACCGGTCCGACCCCGGCATCACCCGCGTCGAGTGGAAGACCCGCGGCCACGACCACGCGCCCGGGCTGCACGACCTCCTGGTCGAGCACGGCTTCGAGCCCGACGAGCCGGAGACGGTGATGGTCGGGCGCACCGAGGACCTCGTCTCCGACGTCTCGCTCCCCGACGGCGTGAGCATCCGACAGGTCAGCGAGCCCGACGACGTGCGCCGGATGTGCCTGATGGCCGACATCGCCTTCGGCGACGAGTCGCCGGGCATGGCCGAGGCGCTGCTGAGCCGGCTGGCCTCCGGACGCGACGACATGGAGCTCTGGGTGGCGGAGGCCGACGACGAGATCGTGTCGTGCGGACGGCTCGAGCCGGTCGACGACTCGGAGTTCGCCGGGCTGTGGGGCGGGGCGACGCTGGAGGCCTGGCGCTCGCGCGGGATCTACCGGGTGCTGACGTCGGAGCGGGCACGCTCGGCCCTGCGCCGAGGGCGGACCCTGATGAACAGCGACTGCACCGAGTTCTCCCGCCCGATCCTCGAGCGCGCGGGCATGGTCAAGGTGACCACCACGACGCCGTACGAGTGGCGACGGGGTTGAGTCGGCGTGGATCGGCCCGGGGTCAGTCCGTGCCGGGCATGGCGACCCGCAGCACGATGGTGACGACGTCGTCGAGCTCGATCCCCTCGGCCCGGCGTACGTCGGTCTTGATCGGCACCACGTAGCCGCCCTCGCGCGGCCACAGCGACGTGGTGAACTCGGTCGTGCCGATGCGGCCGGTCACCGGCACCATCCCCCAGCCGTAGGACACGAGCTGCGCCACGTCGGCGAGCTCGGTGCGCTCGGGCTCGGGCACCGCCACGAAGTGGTGCGGCGCCGGCCCGCGCCACGAGAAGACCTCACCGCTGAACTCCAGCTCCACCCGACCAGCCTAGGCTCGAACCATGTCGGAGCCGGGGAGCAACGCGATCACAGGGATCAGCCTGCGCGACCCCGCCCACCGGGTCAGCCCGCGGGCCCGGGTGATGTGGATCCTCGGGGCCGCGGTGGAGGGGATCGTCGCGCTGGTGGTGCTGCTCGTCGCCGTGCTGGTGTGGGAGGTGCCGGCGTGGACGCTGGCCCTGCTCCTGGCGGTGGTGGTCGTCTGGGTCGCCGTGGTGCCGCAGTGGCGCTACCTCGTGCACCGCTGGGAGACGAGCGAGACGGCGGTCTACACACAGACCGGGTGGTGGGCGCGCGAGCGGCGGATCGCACCGATGAGCCGGATCCAGACCGTCGACTACGCCGAGGGCCCGGTCGCCCGGGTGTTCGGGCTGGCCAGCGTCACCGTGACGACCGCGTCGGCCGCGGGCGCGCTCAGCATCGACGGCCTCGACCGCGAGGTGGCGCGGCGCCTCGTCGACGACCTCACCCGCCAGGCCGACGCCGTGGAGGGCGACGCCACGTGAGCCCCGTCAGCGTGGTGGCGGCCGCGCACGACTGGCAGCGCCTCGACCGCCGGATGCTGCTCGTGCACCCGATCCGTGAGCTGGTGCGGTTCCTGCCGGCGCTGGTCGCGATCGCGGTCGCCGGGACGGCGTCCGGCGGCGCGCCCTGGCAGGCCCTCGGTGTCGTGGTGCCGGTGGCCCTCGGCGTCCTGCGCTACCTGACGACCCGCTACCGGATCGCCGCCGGCCGGATCGAGCTGCGGCGCGGGCTGCTGAGCCGCCGCGTCACCTCGACGCCCCTCGACCGGGTCCGCACCGTCGACCTCACCTCGTCGGTCGTGCAGCGGGTGCTCGGCCTCACGACCCTGCGCATCGGCACCGGCCTCGCGGCCAACGACGAGGGTGACGCGCTCGACCTCGACGGCCTGCCGGTCGACCGGGCCCGCGCGCTGCGCGCGGACCTGCTGCACGCCGCGCCCGTGGCCTCGGAGGACGGCTGGGCCGGCGACGTCCCAGCGGCACCGCACGACGCGGTCCCCCTCGTGGCGTTCGACCCGCGGTGGCTGCGGTTCGCGCCGTTCACCGGCACCGGCCTGATCGTCGTCGCGGCGGTGGTCGGTGGCGCGAGCCAGCTGCTCGAGTCGTTCGACGTGTGGGACGACGTGCGGTCCGACGACCTGCCCGTGCCGTCCGGGCTCGGCATCGCGCTCGGGGTCGTGGCCGGCGTGGTGGTGCTCGTCGCCCTGTCGGTGCTGGGCTACCTCGTCACCAACGGTGGCTTCCGGCTCACCCGCGAGGCCGGCGCGTGGCACGTGCGCCGAGGGTTGCTGACGACGCGCGAGACCAGCATCGACGAGGAACGCCTGGCCGGCGTGGCGATCGGCGAGCCGCTCGCGCTGCGGCTCACCGGTGGCCGGCACCTGCAGGCCATCGTCACCGGCGTCAACCGGTCGCAGAGCGGCAGCAGCACCCTGGTACCACCGTCCGACGCCGACGTCGCGCCGGCTGCGGCCCGGGCGATCCTCGGCCAACGTGGTCCCGACGGACCGGTCGACGCCCCGCTCACCGGCCACGGACCGGCCGCGACCCGGCGTCGTTGGACCCGCGCGCTCCTCCCGGCCGTGGTGCTGCTCCTGCTCGCCGTCGCGGCGGTCGCCACCGGCGCACCCTGGTGGCTGCTGGTGCCGTGCGTCGTCATCCTCGCCGCGTCCGCGGCGCTCGCGGCCGACCGCGCCGCTGGTCTCGGCCACGCCCTCGTCGACGGCCACCTCGTCGCGCGCTCGGGCAGCCTGGCCCGGCGGCGGGAGATGCTCGACGTCGACCACGTGATCGGCTGGACCCTGCGCGACACCTGGTTCCAGCGCCGGGCCGGGCTCATCGCGCTCGCCGCCACCACGGCCGGCGGTCGCGGATCGGTCGGCCTGCTCGACGTACCCGAGGCCGACGCGGTGCGGCTGGCCGACGAGGCGCTGCCCGGGCTGGTGTCGCAGTTCGCCACGGTCCCGAGACACGGTCTGAACACACTCTGAGATCGGCAACACGCGCGCAACTCGAGCCCCACTAGGTTGGCGCGCATGTTCTCCAAGGTGCTGGTGGCCAACCGTGGCGAGATCGCGATCCGGGCGTTCCGCGCGGCCTACGAGGTCGGGGCCCGCACGGTCGCGGTCTTCCCCCACGAGGACCGCTGGTCCGAGCACCGGCTGAAGGCCGACGAGGCCTACGAGATCGGCGAGCGCGGGCACCCGGTGCGCGCCTACCTCGACGCCGAGGCGATCGTCGCGGTGGCGGTCAAGGCCGGCGCGGGCGCCGTCTACCCCGGCTACGGCTTCCTCTCGGAGAACCCCGCCCTCGCCGAGGCGTGCGCCAACGCCGGCATCACCTTCGTCGGCCCCACGTCGACCGTGCTCGAGCTCACCGGCAACAAGGCCCGCGCGATCGCGGCGGCCAAGGCGGCCGGCGTACCGACCCTGGCCAGCGTCGAGCCCGGCACCGACGTCGAGGCGCTGGTCGCCGCGACCGAGGCCGCGCGCGACGGCGCCGGCATGCCCTACCCGCTGTTCGTCAAGGCCGTCGCGGGCGGCGGTGGCCGCGGCATGCGCCGCGTCGAGCGTCCTGAGGACCTGCGCGAGGCGGTCGAGACCTGCATGCGCGAGGGCGAGGGCGCGTTCGGCGACCCGACCGTCTTCATCGAGCAGGCCGTGGTCGAGCCGCGCCACATCGAGGTGCAGATCCTCGCCGACGGCGAGGGCAACGTGATCCACCTCTTCGAGCGCGACTGCTCGGTGCAGCGGCGCCACCAGAAGGTCGTCGAGATCGCGCCCGCGCCCAACCTCGACCCCGAGCTGCGCGACCGGATGTGCGCCGACGCCGTGCGGTTCGCCCGCGAGATCGGCTACCGCAACGCCGGGACCGTGGAGTTCCTGCTCGACCCCGACGGCAACTACGTCTTCATCGAGATGAACCCCCGCATCCAGGTCGAGCACACCGTGACCGAGGAGGTCACCGACGTCGACCTCGTCCAGTCCCAGCTGCGGATCGCCTCCGGCGAGACCCTCGCCGACCTCGGGCTGTCGCAGGAGACCGTGCAGCTGCGCGGCGCCGCGCTGCAGTGCCGGATCACCACCGAGGACCCGGCCAACAACTTCCGCCCCGACACCGGGGTCATCACGACCTACCGCTCCCCCGGTGGCGGCGGCGTGCGCCTGGACGGCGGCACCGTCTACACCGGCGCCGAGGTCTCGGCCCACTTCGACTCGATGCTCGCCAAGCTCACCTGTCGCGCGCGCACCTTCGACAAGGCGGTCGAGAAGGCCCGCCGGGCCGTCGCGGAGTTCCGCATCCGCGGCGTCTCCACCAACATCCCGTTCCTGCAGGCACTCCTCGACGACCCCGACTTCGCGGCCGGCCGGGTGACGACGTCGTTCATCGAGACCCACCCCCAGCTGCTCAACGCCCGCAGCTCGGGCGACCGCGGCACCAAGCTGCTCAGCTTCCTCGCCGACGTCACCGTCAACCAGCCCCACGGCGCCGCTCCGGTGTCGATCGACCCGGCCACCAAGCTCCCCGACGTCGACCTCAGCGTCCCCGCCCCCGACGGCTCCCGGCAGCTGCTGCTCGAGCTCGGCCCGGAGGCGTTCGCCCGGCGGCTGCGCGAGCAGGACACGGTCGCCGTCACCGACACGACGTTCCGCGACGCCCACCAGTCCCTGCTGGCGACCCGGGTCCGCACCCGCGACCTGCTGACCGTGGCCGGCCACGTGGCCCGCACGACCCCCGAGCTGTGGTCGCTCGAGGCCTGGGGCGGGGCGACGTACGACGTCGCGCTGCGCTTCCTCGGCGAGGACCCGTGGGACCGCCTGGCCGCGCTGCGCCAGGCCGTGCCCAACATCCAGCTCCAGATGCTGCTGCGCGGGCGCAACACCGTGGGCTACACGCCCTATCCCGCCGCCGTCACCGAGGCGTTCGTCGAGGAGGCCGCCGCCACCGGCATCGACGTCTTCCGGGTGTTCGACGCGCTCAACGACGTCGAGCAGATGCGGCCGGCGATCGCGGCCGTGCGCGCGACCGGGACCACGATCGCCGAGGTGGCGCTCTGCTACACCGGCGACCTCTCCAGCCCCGACGAGAAGCTCTACACGCTCGACTACTACCTGCGCCTGGCCGAGCGGATCGTCGACGCCGGCGCCCACGTCATCGCCATCAAGGACATGGCCGGGCTGCTCCGCGCCCCTGCCGCCCGCACCCTGGTCACGGCGCTGCGCGAGCGGTTCGACCTGCCCGTGCACCTGCACACCCACGACACCCCCGGCGGCCAGCTCGCCACCCTGCTGGCCGCGATCGACGCCGGCGTCGACGCGGTCGACGCGGCCTGCGCCTCGATGGCCGGTACGACGTCGCAGCCCGCGCTCTCGGCGCTCGTCTCGGCGACCGACCACTCCGCCCGCGAGACCGGCCTGTCGCTCGCTGCCGTCAACGCCCTCGAGCCCTACTGGGAGGCGACCCGCCGCGTCTACGCGCCGTTCGAGTCGGGCCTGCCCTCCCCCACCGGCCGCGTCTACCGCCACGAGATCCCGGGCGGCCAGCTGTCCAACCTGCGCCAGCAGGCGATCGCCCTGGGCCTCGGCGAGAAGTTCGAGCAGGTGGAGGACATGTACGCCGCCGCCAACGACATCCTCGGCCGCGTCCCCAAGGTGACCCCGTCGTCCAAGGTCATCGGCGACCTCGCGCTCGCCCTCGTCGGCATCGGTGCGGACCCCGCCGAGTTCGCCGCCGACCCGGGCAAGTTCGACATCCCGGACTCGGTGATCGGGTTCCTCAACGGTGAGCTCGGTGACCCGCCGGGCGGCTGGCCCGAGCCCTTCCGCACCAAGGCCCTCGAGGGCCGCACGTGGACGGCACCGGACGAGGACATCACCGCCGAGCAGGCGGAGGGTCTCGCCGGCGGCTCGCCCTCGCGGCGTCGTACGCTCAACCAGCTGCTGTTCCCCGGCCCCACCAAGGCCTTCAGCGAGGTCCGCGAGACCTACGGCGACGTGTCGGTCCTGCCGACCCTCGACTACCTCTACGGGCTGCGCCAGGGCGACGAGCACGAGGTCGAGATCGAGCCCGGCAAGACCCTGCTCATCGGGCTCCAGGCGATCAGCGACCCCGACGAGCGCGGCTACCGCACCGTCATGGCGATGATCAACGGCCAGATGCGTCCGATCTCGATCCGCGACAAGAGCGTCGCCGCCGAGGTCGCCGCCTCCGAGAAGGCCGACCCCGGCAACGACAAGCACGTCGCCGCCCCCTACCAGGGCGTGGTCACGCTCGTCGTCGCCGAGGGCGACACCGTCGAGGCCGGCCAGACCGTCGCCACCATCGAGGCCATGAAGATGGAGGCCTCGATCACCGCCCCCACCGCCGGCACCGTCGAGCGGCTCGCCATCTCGGGCACCCGCGCCGTCGAGGGTGGCGACCTGGTCGTGGTGCTGAAGTAGCGGGGCGGGCCGCCTGCGGCGGATTCCCCGGCTGACCGGGGAGTTTGGTCCTTGTCAGGGGTTGCAACCCCTGACAAGGGTCGGATTCCCCGGCCGACCGGGGAATCCGACACCCCCCGGGGTATGCCGTTCCGGACCACGGCCGGACGACGATCGGCCGTCAGCGCAGGTCGAACCAGCTCGAGTTGAGCCCGAAGTAGGACCGGAACGTCTCACCGCTGACCGCGGTCGACGTCTGGGAGCCGACGATGCGGATCAACGTCACCCGTCCGCCCCACTGGCCGTTGCCGTCGCGGGTGACGACCTCGACCCGCTGGAACGTGCCGATGGCCGGGAACGCGCGCTCGAGCTCACCGGCAGCGATCGAGTCGGTGACGCCCTGGTAGCGGTCGTCGTAGGGGTCCTGCTTGGCGACCAGGTAGGGCTGCGAGCCGGCCGACATCCAGCCGCCGTTGCTCGCGGAGAACTGGGTGAACGCCGGGCGTCCGCCGCTGGTGAGCACCTGCCGGGCCGTGGCCTTGATCGCGGCGTCCGTCGACGAGACCTCGTTGGTCACGCCGCCGTAGACCTGCGACGAGGTGGTGTCGTCGACGTGGAAGTAGCGGCGGGAGTAGTCGGCGCGCTCGAAGGCGGCGTAGGTGCGGGCCGCGACGGCCTGGGCCCGCAGGGCGGCCGGCTTCCACGACGGGAAGACCTCGCGAGGCACGACGCCACGCAGGTAGGACTCGAGGGGCACGACGTTGACGGTGTGGCGCGTCCGGGCGCCGGCCGACGGCAGGGCCGACCGCAGCGCGCCGCGGTAGGCGCGTCGCCCCGACGGCGTGACCAGCGTGACGGGCTGGCCGCCCGCGGACAGCTCGGCCTCGCCCGGCACGGTGCGCGCCGTGTGCCAGGAGCCGCGGGCGCCCTTCCAGGCGATGGTGCTGCGGCCGCCGCTCGCCGGGGTGATCCGCCAGCGGCGGGCCGCGGCCGGCTTGTCGAGCCGGTAGGTCCTGGCGTTGCCGAGGCTGCGGACCCGCAGACCGGGCCGGTCGAGCACGACGACGTCGGTCGTGGTGTCGGCGCTCAGCAGCACCTTCATCGTGCCCGTGGCCGTGCCGTTGGCCAGCGACGGGTAGTAGAAGCGCAGGATCTGCTGGGTGCTGCGCCCGGCCAGGGCCTGCGCCTGGGCGCCGTACTGCGACAGGCCGTGCCCGTGGCCGAAGCCGTTGGTCACCAGCCGCACCGTCGCTGCCCGCGCGTCCGGCGCGGCCGTGGCCGTGGCCGTGGCCGTGGCCGGCGGCACGGCGAGCGCGGCGGCGGAGGTCACGAGGACAGCCAGGATCGTCACGACCCGAGAGCGCACGACAGACAGACCCTTCACCCGTTGAACGACGGCTGCGACTGCGCGTTGAAGACCGACAGCTTGCGCTGCGCGGCCTTGCGCGCCCACGGCGTCTTGATCTTGAAGACCTCGAGACCGCGGGTGATGTCGCTGGAGTAGACGAAGCCGTTGTACCAGTAGGACGACCACGAGCCGCCGAGCACGAGCTCGCTGTCGTCGATCGCGCCGCGGTCGAAGTGCTGGAGCTCGCGGGGCTTGCCGGACCGGGTGAACTCCCAGACGGAGGTGCCGCCCTGGTACCAGGCCTGGACCATGATGTCGCGGCCCTTGACCGGGACCAGCGAGCCGTTGTGGGCCACGCAGTTCTCGGTGTCGGACTGGACCCGCGGCAGCTTGTAGTAGCTGCGGAAGACGAGCTTGCGCCCGACGATGTCGTAGATGCCGTCAGCCCCGCGGCGGGGCCCGACGTCCTTGTTGCACTCGGCCGCGCCACCGCCGCCGAGCTCGTCGGTGAAGACGACCTTGGTGCCGGCGTTGTTGAACGTCGCCGAGTGCCAGAACGCGAAGTTGGCGGTGTCGCGCACGCGGTTGATCACGCGCGGCTTGGCCCGGTTGGTGATGTCGAGCAGGACGCCGTCGCCCATGCAGGCACCGGCGGCGAGGTTCTTGCTCGGGAAGGCCGTGATGTCGTGACAGCCGCTGGTGTCGCTGCTGTAGTCGTCGTCGGTCGTGCCGCCGTCGGGGAACAGCACCGGCTGGCTCACCACCCGTGCCTGCGCCGGCCGGGCGACCGGCACCTGGACGACGCTGATGGAGTCGTGCGGGGGCTGGCAGTTGGGCAGCACCGGGCTGGGCCCGTAGGACGACACGTAGACGAACAGGTCCTTGCCGTCGCGGCTCGGCGCGAGCGTGTGGGTGTGCGAACCGCACTCGGTGAGGACGGACGTGACGAACCGCGGCTTGCGGGGGTTCTTGAGGTCGAAGACGCGGATGCCCTCCCAGGCGCCCGGGAGCGGGACGGGCACCGGCAGCCCCATCGAGGCCGACTCGTTGTCGCAGGTGTCGTTGGTGCGCAGGGAGTCGACGGACAGGATCAGCAGGTCGCGGTAGACCGAGACGTCGTTCTGCGAGCCCGGGCACTCGACCTGGGCGACCCGCCGGGGCTTGCGGGGGTTCTTGATGTCGTAGACGGTGAAGCCCAGGTAGTTGCCGGCGATCGCGTAGTGGCCGGTGAACGCGAGGTCGGTGCCGTAGGCGTCGTCGGCGGCGAACGCACCGGCGAGCGGCACCCGCGCGACGTTGCGCATCGCGCTGCTGCGGTCGACCTGACCGCTGCGCACCCGCGGCGTCGCCGGCTCGAAGCGGGCGATCTCCTGGCCCGGCAGGACCGGCCGGTCCTCGAGGACGGGCGCGTCGTCGGGCCGCGGGTCGGTCGGGTCGGCCGAAGCGGGTACGACGGCGGCCAGGCCGGCCGAGAGGACGAGCGCGCTGGCGGCGACGAGCAGTTTCACCGAGAACTCCTGGGACGTGGTCGCTTAGGGTGCGGGGGTGATGCCGACCCGACCAGCGATCGCCGTGGTGACGGCTCTGCTGGTGGCGGGAGGTGTGGCGGGGTGTGCTGGCGAGCACCCTACGTCAGACCACGGACAGCCGGCCGCGCACGAGATGACCGGCACGGACGAGATGGCGGGGATGGCGCCCGCCTCTCCCCCGCCCGAGTCGGCCGACTGGAACGCCGCCGACGCGACGTACCTGTCGATGATGGTCGCGCACCACAGCCAGGCCCTCGACCTGGCCGAGCTCGCGCCGGAGCGGGCGGCCGACCCGCGCGTACGCCGGCTGGCCGCGTCGATCGACGCCGGCCAGGGCCGCGAGATCGTGGTGATGGCGACCTGGCTGGTCGACCACGGCCAGCCCGAGCCGACCGTCGAGAGCGTGGCCGCGATGAGCTCGACCGGGATGCCCGGGATGCTCGACCAGAGCCAGCTCGCGGCGCTGGCGGCGACGGACGGCGCGGCGTTCGACCGGCGGTTCCTCGAGGACATGGTCCAGCACCACCAGGGTGCGGTCGCGATGGCCGAGGACGTCCTCGGGACGGGCGAGGACGTCCGCGTCACCGAGATGGCCACCGACGTGGTCGCCAGTCAGAACGCCGAGATCGCCCGGATGCGCCGGCTCCTGGCCGACCTTCCGTGAGCGTCAGCCGGCCGTG
Organism: Nocardioides sp.; assembly: GCF_030655615.1. Lineage (GTDB taxonomy): Bacteria > Actinomycetota > Actinomycetes > Propionibacteriales > Nocardioidaceae > Nocardioides. The sequence continues at coordinate 31,692 of NZ_JAURVJ010000137.1, read as the reverse complement.
TCGAGCGACTCAGAAGCGGTGCAGCCGCCGCGCCGCCTCGGCGATCGAGCCGCTCACCGACGGGTAGACGGTGAACGCCTGGGCCAGCTGGTCGGCGGTCAGCGACTCGGCCACCGCGATCGAGACGGGGTGGATCAGCTCGCTGGCCCGCGGGCCCACGACCACGCCGCCGACGACGATGCCGGTACCGGGACGGCAGAAGAGCTTGACGAAGCCGTCGCGCACGCCCTGCATCTTGGCGCGGGCGTTGCCCGACAGCGGCAGCGTGACGACGTCGGCCTGCATCTCGCCGGCGTCGACGGACTGCTGCGACCAGCCGACGGTGGCGATCTCGGGCGCGGTGAACACGTTGGAGGAGACCTTCTTGAGGTCGAGGGGGTGCACGGTGTCGCCGAGGAAGTGCCACATGGCGATCCGTCCTTGCATGGCCGCGACGCTGGCGAGCATCAGGACGCCCGTGCAGTCACCAGCGGCGTACACCCCTCGCGCGGAGGTGCGCGACACCCTGTCCACGTTGACGAAACCGCCGTCCTTGAGGACCACGCCGGCCTCCTCGAGCCCCAGGTCGGTGGTGTTGGGCACCGAGCCGAGCGCGAGGATGCAGTGGCTGCCCTGGACCTCGCGGCCGTCGGTCAGCCGGACCGTCACGACGTCGCCGTCGCGGGTGACCGACTCCATCCGCGACTTCGACAGCACGGTCATGCCGCGCCGGATCGACACGTCCTCGAGGACCTTGGACGCGTCGGCGTCCTCGCCGGGCAGCACCCGGTCGCGGCTGGAGACCAGCGTGACGGGGATGCCGAGGGCGAGGTAGCCGCTGGCGAACTCGGCGCCGGTCACCCCCGAGCCGACCACGATCAGCTCGGTGGGCACCTCGGTGAGGTCGTAGACCTGCTCCCAGGTGAGGATGCGCTCGCCGTCGGGCTGGGCGCTCGGCAGCGTACGGGGAGCGGCGCCGGTCGCGACGAGGATCGCGTCGGCGTCGTACGACGCCCCGTCGACGACCACGCAGCCCGGACCGTCGAGGCGACCACGCCCCTCCACGACGCGCACGCCCTCCTTGTCGAGCCGCCGCGCGATGTCGGCCGACTGCTCGGCCGCCAGGGCCTTGACGCGGGTGTTGACCCGGGCGAGGTCGACCCGGATCGACGTGGCCGAGTCGCCCTCGTGGTCGCGGAAGTCGATGCCGAGCTCGGCGGCCGCCTCGACCTGCGTCATCACCTCGGCCGTGGCGATCAGGGTCTTGCTCGGCACGCAGTCGGTCAGCACCGCCGACCCACCGATGCCATCGGAGTCGACGACGGTGACGTCGGCCCCCAGCTGGCTCGCGACCAGGGCGGCCTCGTAGCCGCCGGGGCCTCCGCCGAGGATGACGACCTTGTCGCTGCTCATGCCTCCAGGCTATCGAGGGCCACCCGTGGCGGAGCGGGTGCGGGGCCACGGCGGCACCGAATGAGCCGATCGACGACTGACACGACGGTCGTCGCGGACCTAGCATCCCGCGCATGACCCTGCGCCCTCCCTCGCTCGCCACCTGCCTCGCGCTGCTGGCCCTCGTCGTCGCCCTCGGCGGCACGAGCTATGCCGTCAGCCAGCTGCCGCCGAAGTCCGTCGGCACGCCCCAGCTCAAGAACAACGCCGTCACCTCCGCCAAGGTCAAGAACGGGTCGCTCCGCACCCAGGACTTCAAGAAGAGCGACGCGCCCCGGGGGCCGCGGGGCGCGGCCGGACCCGTGGGTCCGGCCGGACCACAGGGTGACCGCGGCCCGTCGAACGGACTCGTCTTCACGCGGAGCAACCCCCGCAGTCTGCCCGGCACCGCGGCGACCACCGTCCTCACGGTGACGCCGGGTACGCCGGCCGTGGCGACGTACGTCGCGACCGCCTCCGCCGACACTGGTCAGGACGTGGCGGGCGACGTCCGCTGCCAGCTCAAGTCGGGGGCGGCCGTGCTCGACGACGTCACCGTCCGGGTAGCCGCCGTCGGGAGTCCCGGTGACGAGGTGCGGGTGGTGCTGGTCGGTGGCGTCTCAGGAGGCGCGATCGACATCGTGTGCGCGGACGGGTCGGGGCTGGACTTCTCGATCGACGACCAGAGGCTGGCCGCGGTCCGCGTCGACGCGGTGACCAAGATCGACCTCTGATCCGGTCGTTCCGCTGACCCGCCGACCATGAGCCGTCACGATGCCGCCATGACCGACGACCGCCGCGGCACCTGGACCCAGCCCTAGGGGCCGCGCTCGACGACTCGCAGACCCAGGTGGCGTTCCGGCGTTGGCGGGCCGACACCCAGCGCGAGGCCGGCGCCTTCGTGGTGACCGTGGTCGCCATGGCGGGGGCGACAGCGCTCGGGGTGTACGGCGTCACGACGGGTCGATGTGGGCGTGGGTGGTCGGGTTCGGCGCGGCGGTCAGCGGGCTGTCGTGGCTGGGGCCCGCGCTGCGCGGACGGCACCAGCACGCGCGCCGCAAGATCCGTGAGATGTCCGATCTGCTCGGCGAGCGCCCGTGGGCCCTCCACCGCGGCAGCCTGAGGCGCGAGGAGCTGCTGTTCGCCCCCGACACGGCCCCCGTCGAGGGTCTTCGGTCTGCTCCGAGGCCGGACGCTGCGCACCCAGCGCGACCGCGACCCTGCCGAGGGCAGGACCACCAAACTGATCTGGACGGGCGGCCGCTGCACCGAGCGCTCGCCCAGGCTGCCCCTGCGCTGAGCGGCCGCGACAACCCGAGCCGAGCGGGGTGTTCCCGACCGGGCCCCACGACGTACCCGGCACAGGCGCCCGGGCCACAGCCCGACCGGGCCACACGACATACCCGGCACAGGCGCCCAGGCCACAGCCCGACCGGGCCACACGACATACCCGGCACAGGCGCCCAGGCCACAGCCAGACCGGGCCACACGACGCACCCGGCACAGGCGCCCGGGCCACAGCCCGACCGGGCCACACGACGCACCCGGCACAGGCGCCCGGGCCACAGCCCGACCGGGCCCCACGACGCGCCCGGCACAGGCGCCCGGGCCACAGCCCGACCGGGGAACACGGCGCACGGAGCGGCCGGTGGGGTCACGGCCCGGTCAGCCCCGCCGTACCAAGCGGGCGGCAGCAACTACCAGAAGGAGCGGGGTTGCGGGCCGACCCCACCGGCCAGCGACCAATCAGAAGTTGATCATGTGGCCGGCGATGCCGTGGATGGCTTCCTTGACGGACTCGCCGAGCGTCGGGTGGGCGAAGACGTTGCGGGCGACCTCGTCGGCGGTGAGGTCCCACTGCTGCGCGAGGGTGAGGACCGGCAGCAGCTCGGTGACGTCGGGGCCGATGAGGTGGCCGCCGATGATCTCGTTGTGCTCGGCGTCGGCGACGATCTTGACGAAGCCGACGGTGTCGCCGAGGCCCTGCGCCTTGCCGTTGGCGGAGAAGGGGAAGGTCGCTGTCTTGACGTCGTAGCCCTTGTCCTTGGCCTGCTGCTCGCTGTAGCCGAAGGAGCCGATCTGCGGCTGGCAGTAGGTGGCGCGCGGGATCATGTCGAAGTTGATCTCCTGCGTCTCGGCGCCGGCGATGGTCTCGGCGGTGACGATGCCCATGGCCTCGGCGGCGTGGGCGAGCATCATTTTGCCGGTGACGTCGCCGATGGCGTACACGTTGTCGACGTTGGTGCGGCCGCGGCCGTCGACCTCGATGGCGCCGCGGTCGGTGACCTTGACGCCGATGGCCTCGAGGCCGTAGCCGTCGACGCGCGGGGCGAAGCCGATGGCCTGCAGCACCTTGTCGGTCTCCAGGACCTGCTGCTCGCCGTCCTTGGAGACGGTGACCTTGACCTTGTCGCCGGAGTCGTCGATGCCCTCGACCTTGGTGCCGAGGAGGACCTTGACGCCGAGCTTCTTGTACTGCTTGAGGAGCTCCTTGGACACGTCGGCGTCCTCGGTGGGCACCATCCGGTCGAGGAACTCGACGATGGTGACGTCGACGCCGAAGTTCTTCATGACGTAGGCGAACTCGACGCCGATGGCGCCGGAGCCGGCGATGACGATGCTGCCGGGGAGGTTCTCGTCGAGGATCTGCTCCTCGTAGGTCACCACGCGCTCGCTCAGGCTCGTACCGGGGATCAGCCGCGTCGTGGCGCCGGTGGCGATGATGAGGTGGTCAAAGGTGTGGCCGGTCGTCTCGCCGTCCTTGCCCTTGACGTCGATCCCGGTCGCGCTGGTGAGGGTGCCCCAGCCGTCGATCTCGGTGATCTTGTTCTTCTTCATCAGGAAGTGGACGCCCTTGACGATGCCGGCGCTGACCTGGCGGCTCCGCTTGTGGGTCGGGCCGAACGACATGGTGGCGTCGCCCTCGATGCCGAACTTGGCCTTCTCGTGCGTGAGCACGTGGGCGAGCTCGGCGTTCTTGAGGAGCGCCTTGCTGGGGATGCAGCCGACGTTGAGGCAGACACCGCCCCAGTACTTCTCCTCCACGACGGCGACGGACTTGCCGAGCTGGGACGCGCGGATGGCGGCGACGTAGCCGCCGGGGCCCGCACCGAGGACGAGGACATCGAAGTGGCTCACCCTCCGATCGTAGTGCGGTCCCCAGGCCGGTCCGCCGCGGGCACTACCCTTCCTTCCGTGACGTTGTACGCCGCCTACGGGAGCAACCTCGACCCGGCCCGGATGAGCGAGCGTTGCCCCCACTCCCCGCTGCAGACGACCGGCTGGCTGACCGGCTGGCGCCTGACGTTCGGCGGCGAGGAGCACGGCTGGGACGGCGCCCTCCCCACCCTGGTGCAGGACCCGTTCGAGCAGGTCTTCGTCGCCGTCTACGACGTCGGCCCCCTCGACGAGTCCACGCTGGACGGCTGGGAGCAGGCCGACTCCGGCCTCTACCGCAAGACCAAGGTCAGGGTCTCGACCATGACCGGCGAGCTCGTGGTGTGGACCTACGTCCTCGACGCCTACGAGGGCGGCCTCCCCTCCGCCGTCACCCTCGGCGTCCTCGCCGACGCCGCCGAGGCTGCCGACGCGCCCGCTGACTACGTGTCTGCGTTGCGGCGGCGTGACTGTCGGTCGACTGGCCTGTAGGTCGAGGTTCTGGATGCCCTGGGGGGTGTCGGGTACGGCAGGAATACCCGGTGCACCGGGTATTCCTACACCTAACGGGGGTTGCAACACCCCAGAGGCGACTGAACAACCCCCGAGGTCCGGCCGCAGATGTCCCGTCAGGCGTCAGTGCCTGCGAGGAACGCCATGATCCGCGCAGCAGTGCGCTCCGGGTGCTCGAGGTCGGCCCAGGTGATGCGGAGGCAGCGCCATCCGGTCAGTCGGCCGATCATCGACTCGCGCTCCTTCTCGCGCACCACGACGTCGGACGCACGCTCGCCATCCCGGAGGAGCTTCTCGTACTTGACCTTCCCGTCGAACTCCAGCCAGACCCCGAGCTCCGGCCAAGCGAAGTCGAGGCGGGCCACCACGTCCCCGCACGCGTTCCGTACCTTGTACTGGGGCTCGGGCATGGGGATCGCATGCCGGTAGCAGAGGTAGAACGTACGCACCTCGCCGACGCTCTCGAGCTCGGGGCGAGCCAGCCGCAGGACGATGTCGGTATGGAGCGTGTTCGGCCAGTGCTCCATCGACGAGTATCGCTTCACGAGCTCGTCGATGGTCGTGAGCTCGTGGTGGAGCAGGTGACAGACGAAGATCAAGCCGGCCTCGACGCTGGTCACGGTGGTGACTTCCAGACCCGCCCGGGCCGGCGCCATCACCTGGACCCCGTTGCGCGTCACCACGTCGCCCGGCTGGATCGTGCCGCAGTGCTGCTGGATGCCCGCCTCCTTGCGGCCTGCTTTGCCGTCGAGCCGCGTCAGGTGGGTGATCGAGAGGTCGAGGCCCCACGTCGGCGCGTCGTACTCCGGCACCGCGGACACGTGGGAGAGCACGACCCCGGTCTTGGCCTGCTTGACCGCCGCGCGGTTGCGAAGCGCGTAGTTACCAACTGCGTCGAGCAGCGCACGCTTGACGGCGTCGGCGTACGCACCGCGTTTGATCTTGTCGAGAACACCGCCGTCGACCAGGCGCTTGATCGCGCGGTCGTTGTACCCGGCAGCAATGAGCTCCTTGCGCAGGAGGACCGGGGTGAGTCGCGGGTCGTCGGGTGGCCATTCGGCAGGTGGTCGCATCATGGCGGCGTGGTTGCCCCGGCTCGCCCTGGGGACAAACCGGGCCTCTGACCGCCTGTGGATGGCCGCCTGGATGAGGTGCGCGGTCGAACCATCGGTCTGAAAGGCACATCTGAACATCGGGGCTTGCCCCTGATGTTCGTGGGGGTTGCATTGGCCCCGAAGTGCAGGCATACCCGGTGCACCGGGTATTCCTGCCGACCCCGCCCACCCCAAAAATCACACCATCTTGTCCACGATCCGCGAGGCGTCGTGAGCCGCGTCCTCGTCACTCAACCGGTAGAGCTTCTCGGCGGCGAGCAACCCCGTGACGGAGACGCCGACCGAGTCGGAGGAGCGCTTCAACCGGCGCGCCACCCGGTCGAAGTACGCCGTGGCGGCGGCGGCCAAGGCGTCGGCGCCGCCCACGTCGCCGAGGACGCGGGAGGGGAGGTCGAGGGCGCGGATGCGGCCGAGGTCGTCGTCGATGCCGTGGGAGGCGGTGTCGAGGTCGTGGGCGGCCTCGCGCATGGTGCGCGGATCGACGTCGTAGCCGGCGCCGCCGTTGACCAGCTCGCCGAGGTGGGTCTGGCCCCAGAGCTTCCAGTCCTTCGCGGCCTCGGTGGAGGAGGGCGAGTACTGCGACGCACCGGCCTCGCTGATGCTGACGATCCGGCCGTCGACGATCGCGAGGTTCTGGACCATGTTGCCGACGTCGTGGGTGCGGGCGCCGTCGAGGTCGCTCTGGCTGATGCCGCCGTCGTCGCCGGAGTCGACCGTGACCAGCTGGCCGCGCTCGTCGCGGCCGGACTGCACGGCGAAGGTGAACACGCCGCCCTCCTGGACCACGACGCCGTTGGCGTTGTCGGGGGCGTGCCACGACTGGGTCGCCTGGTACTCCCCGTCCTTGAGCTCGACCTGGTAGAGCGCACCGTCGGTCTTGCCCAGGTAGAGCTCGCCGTTCGGCCCGACCGTGGCGTACGACGACGCGGGCGCCCTGATCTTGTCGATCGCCTCCACGTGCCCGCCCTCGCCGGCCGCCTCGAGGTCGCTGCGGCGGTAGACGTAGACGAAGCTGCCGGCGTCCTCGGTCGAGGTCACGAGCACGCGGTCGCCCTGCACGGCGACCCCGCCGGAGTGGTTGGGCTGGTGGTCGGCGCCGGGTGCGCTCGAGCCGGGCGCGCCACCCAGGTCGACGGTGTGCAGCGGGGTGCCGTCGGCGCCCATGATGCTGAGCCGGCTGCCGTCGGTCTCGCCCTCGCGCGGGTCGTAGGACGTGACGAGGTACTGCCCGGTCGCGGGGTCGTAGGCGAGGCCCTGCTGGGTCCAGCCGCCGGGGATCCCGTTGATCCCGGAGTCGGGGATGCGGGCCCCGGGCAGCGCGTCCTGGTCGAGGTAGAAGACGTAGTCGAGGACGGCGCCACGCCCGACCCACTCGTCGATCTCGTCGTCGACCTTGCGCAGCGCCCGCACCGCCCGCGACAGCACCACGCTGTAGAGCCCCTCGATGACCCGCAGCCGACCGACCACGGTCAGCCGGTAGAGCGTCTCGCTGAACGGCGGCAGGTCCTTCGGGCGGTCGCGCCAGACCTGGATGGCCTCGTCGGCCGAGGTGCACGTCGTCCGGTAGCCGTCGGCGACGACGTCGAGCGCCACGCTCCCCCGGTGCAGCCGGAACGACGCCATCGCGGCCGACAGGTAGGCCTCGAGGCCCTGGGTCTCGAACATCTTGCGGGCCAGGCCGCCCCACCAGACCTGCAGCGGCTTGGAGGCCGCGTCGACGATCGCGCGGGCGTCGGCGTCGACCGAGCGGCTCGAGGCGGCGGCGTCGGCCACCAGCTGGGCGATCCGGCCGGGGTCGCCCGAGGTCAGGTCGAGGTAGTACTTCTCGGGATCCACGCGTCCAGCGTTACCCGTGGGCCCTCCACCAAACGTCGACGCCCGGTCCGTGGCGGGCTCGGACCCGGGGCCGGGAGGTCCTAGAGTCTCGCCTTGTGAGCGACTCCCCTGCTGCCGGATCCCCCGACTCCCCCCAGGAGGCCGCCACCGCCGCGGCCGCGCGCCTGGCCGAGCTGACCGGGGTCGAGCGCCACGACGTCGCGCTGGTCCTCGGCAGCGGCTGGCTGCCGGCCGTCGACGCGCTGGGCGAGGCGACCGCCGAGATCGACACCACCGACCTGCCCGGCTTCTCCGCCGCGGCGGTCGTCGGCCACTCCGGCAAGATCCGCAGCATCAAGGCCGGCGACAAGCAGCTGCTCGTCTTCCTGAGCCGCACCCACTACTACGAGGGCAAGGGCGTCGCGGCCGTCGTGCACGGCGTACGCACCGCTGCCGCCGCCGGGTGCCGCGCGATCGTGCTCACCAACGGCTGCGGCGGCCTCAAGGAGACCTGGAGCCCCGGCACGCCGGTGCTGATCAGCGACCACATCAACCTGACCGGCCGCTCCCCCATCGAGGGTGCCCACTTCGTCGACCTCACCGACCTCTACTCGCCCCGGCTGCGGGCGCTGTGCCGCGAGGTCGACCCGAGCCTCGACGAGGGCGTCTACGTCCAGTTCCCCGGGCCCCACTACGAGACGCCGGCCGAGATCGGGATGGTCCGCGCCATCGGCGGCCACCTCGTCGGCATGAGCACCACGCTCGAGGCCATCGCCGCCCGCGAGGCGGGCCTGGAGGTGCTCGGCATCAGCCTGGTCACCAACCTGGCGGCCGGCATCAGCGGCGAGCCGCTCGACCACGCCGAGGTGCTGGAGGCCGGACGCGCCGCCGCGAGCCGGATGGGCGACCTGCTGGGTCGCGTCGTACCCGGAATCTGAGGCGTACGCCGTGGCCGGACCGGACAGCGTCGTCCCGGGGTCGAGCCCAGCCGACGAGACCCGTCGACGGCTGGTCGTCGCCGCCACCCTCGGGTTCGCCGAGCACGGCGTCCACACGGCGTCGCTGCTCGAGATCACCCGCCAGGCCGGCCAGCGCAACCGCGGTGCCGTCCACTACCACTTCGGGTCGCGCACGGGCATGCTCGTCGCCGTCCTCGAGCAGCACGTCGAGCTGCTCGCGGGCCGCGAGCACGAGCTCCTCGCCGTGGCCCACGGCCGGCCCGACACCGACCTCGCCTCCGCCGTCGAGGCCCTCGTCCGACCGGCGGTCGAGCTCGCGGAGCTGGGTGGGCAGGGTCGCGCCTACCTGATGATCCTGGCGCAGCTGGTCGAGGAGGACCCGGCCGCGATGGACCCCGAGGTCGTGAGCGCGCTGGAGCGGATGGGCGGCTACGACGCCTACGCGCTGCTGGAGCGCCGCGTGCCCTCGATGCCGGACGACCTGCGGGCCGAGCGGCTCTCGCTCGTGACCGCGTTCATCCTGCGCGCCATCGCCGACCGCGGGCGCGCCGGCGAGCAGCCCACGGCCCGGCGCCAGCTCGACCTCGAGCCGTTCGCGGCCAACCTGGTGGCGATGGTCGTCGGGATGCTCACCGCACCGGGCCCCTGACGCGGTCCGGGGCGTGTCCCGGGGCCAGGGGGAGGTCACCCCGGGACGGAGGCGGTGAGGTTAGGCATACCTTAATCAGGTTATGCTGCCTTCCTCTCGGCGCTCGCCCACACACAGGATCGACACTGATGACCCGCCTCACCCTGCGTGCCACCTTGGGCACCTCGCTCACCGTGCTGCTCCTCGCCGGCTGCGGCCCGGTGCTCGACTCCGGTGACGGCGACGGCGACAGCGCTGACCGGCCCGAGACGCAGGTCCCCACGCTGTCCGACGTCACACCGCTCGACGACCCGCGCTCGTGGGACGGCGTGGTCGACCTCAACCTGCCCGACCCCGAGATCGTCCCGGTCGAGGCCGACCCCCAGCCGCAGCTGCCCGCGACGGTGACCGACGCCCAGGGCACCGAGGTCGTCGTCGAGGACGTCAGCCGCATCCTGGCCCTCGACATCTACGGCACCCTGGCCCACACCGTGTTCGACCTCGGCCTGGGCGACAACGTCATCGGGCGCGACCTGTCGGCGTCGTTCCCCGAGATCGCGGACCGCCCGCTGGTCACCGAGAACGGCCACGAGCTCAATGCCGAGGCGATCCTCGACCTCGACCCCACCGTGGTCATCACCGACACCTCGCTCGGCCCCTACGACGTGCTGCTGCAGCTGCGCGACGCGGGCATCCCCGTGGTCTTCACCGACTCCGAGCGAGGCATCGACAACCTCGCGTCGCTGACCCAGGAGGTCGCGGACGCGCTCGGCATGACGGCGGCGGGCGAGGAGCTCGGCGCCCGCATCGAGAAGCAGGCCGCCGACACCGCGGCCGCGATCGCCGAGGTCGCGCCCCAGGACGTGACCGGCAAGCTGCGCACCGTCTTCCTCTACGTGCGAGGCCAGGCCGGGGTCTACTACATGTTCGGCGAGGGCTCGGGTGCCGACGCCCTGATCGAGGCGTCCGGGGGCTACGACGTCGCGGCCGAGATCGGCTGGAACGGCATGAAGCCCGTCACCGACGAGGCCCTCATCGAGGCCGCCCCCGACGTTCTGCTGATGATGAGCAAGGGACTCGAGTCCGTCGGCGGCGTCGACGGCCTGCTCGAGCGGTTCCCGGCGCTGGCCAACACCCCGGCCGGCGAGCACGAGCGGATCGTCGCGATGGACGACGACGTCGTGCTCAGCTTTGGCCCGCGCACCTCCGACGTCCTCAACGCCGTCGCCGTCGCCCTCTACGCGCCCGACGCGCTCTGACCGCCGTGACGCAGACCGCACCCGTGCCGACCAGGGCGCCGGCCGGCGTACCGACCCCGAGCCGGAGGCGCCCGACCCGCTCGGCCGTCTTCGTCGTCGCGCTCTCGGTCGGCCTGCTGCTCGCCTCGCTCGTCGCGGCGGGCTCGGGGCAGCTCGTGATCCCGTTCGACCAGGTCGTCGGGTCGGTGCTGCACCGGATCGGCCTCGACCTCGGCCCCATGCCCACCCACCCGCGGGGCGACGACACCCTGTGGTCGGTGCGGTTCCCGCGCGTGACGATGGCGATCGTCGTCGGTGCCGCCCTCGGCGTCGCCGGGGCCCTCATGCAGGGCGTCTTCGGCAACCCGCTGGCCGAGCCGAGCGTCGTCGGGGTCTCCGGCGGGGCCGCCGTCGCCGCCGCGGCGTCGATCGCGTTCTCCTGGACCTTCGCCGGGCAGTGGACCATCGCCGTCTGCGCCTTCGTCGGGGGTCTCGTCACCACCCTCGCGGTCTATGCGCTGGCCCGCGCCGACGGCCGCACCGAGGTCGTCACGCTCGTGCTCACCGGCATCGCGGTCAACGCGGTCGCCGGTGCCGCCCTGGCCTTCCTGCTGTTCGTCGGCGACACCCAGGCCCGCGAGCAGATCGTCTTCTGGCAGCTCGGCAGCCTCAACGGCAGCCGCTGGCAGTACGTCGCCGTCGTCGCGCCCTTCGCGATCGTCGGCTGCCTCGTCGCGCTCGCGTGCGCCCGCCGGCTCGACCTGCTGGCCCTCGGCGAGCGCCCGGCCCGCCACCTCGGCGTCGACGTCGAGCGCCTCCGCGTCGGGCTCATCGTCGTCGTCGCGCTGCTCACCGCGGCCGCCGTCAGCTTCTGCGGGATCGTGGCGTTCGTCGGCCTCGTCGTGCCCCACCTGGTGCGGATGGTCACCGGGCCCGGCCACCGGATCGTGCTGCCGGCGTCCATGCTGGCCGGTGCGCTCGTCCTCGTCATCGCCGACACCACCGCCCGCAGCTTCGTCGCCGGCGCCGACCTGCCCATCGGCATGCTGACGTCGCTCGTCGGCGGACCGTTCTTCTTCTGGATGCTGCGTCGTACCCGTCGCACGGCCGGAGGCTGGTCGTGAGCGCCCTCGTCGCCCGCGGCGTCGTGGTCCGCTACGGCCCCACCATCGTGCTCGACGGTGTCGACCTCGACGTGCGCCACGGCGAGGTCCTCGCGCTCGTCGGCCCCAACGGCGCCGGCAAGTCCACGCTGCTCGGCGTGCTCGCGGGCGACGTCGACGCCACCGAGGGCAAGGTCGAGGTGCTCGGCCGGTCGCTCGAGGAGTGGCGCCTCCGCGACCTCGCCCGCGAGAGAGCAGTGCTCACACAAGAGCACAGCGTCGCGTTCCCGTTCCCCGTCGAGCACGTCGTCCGCATGGGGCGGGCGCCCTGGCGCGGCCGCTCCGAGGAGGACCTCGACGACGACGTGGTGGCCGAGGCCATGGCCACCGCCGACATCAGCCACCTCGGCGAGCGCTCGTTCGGCGCGCTCTCCGGCGGTGAAAAGGGGCGGACGTCGTTCGCCCGCATCCTCGCCCAGCGCACCGGCGTCCTGATGCTCGACGAGCCCACCGCGGCGCTCGACCTCGGGCACCAGGAGGCCGTGCTGGCCCGGGCCCGCGCCCAGGCCGACGAGGGCGCGGCCGTCGTGGTCGTCCTCCACGACCTCAGCCTCGCCGCTGCCTGGTCCGACCGGGTGGTGCTGCTCGCGCAGGGCCGGGTGGCCGCCGAGGGCCCGCCGGCCGAGGTGCTGCGCGGGCCGCTGCTGAGCGAGGTCTACGACTACCCGATCGAGGTGCTCCCCCACCCGGTCACCGGCGACCTGCTCGTGCTGCCCGACCGGCGCACGGCGAAGGAGCAGCCATGAGGCGCACCGTCCTCGTCCTGACCACCGCGATCACGGCCCTGCTGGTGGTCCTCGGCGGCGCTCCCGCCCTGGCCGACTCGAGGGTCGACGTCACCAACGACCGCGGCGGCGACCAGGCCGACCTGACCTACCAGACCAAGCTGACCATCGAGGGCGACGGCTTCCAGGTCGTCCGCGGCGGCTTCGGCGGCGTCTACGTCCTCTTCGGCTGGGTCAAGGACCCCGGGGGCGGCGCCTGGCGGCCCTCGCGCGGCGGCCTGACCGGCCGCGACTACCAGTACATCCCCGACGCCGAGAGCACCGAGGACAGCAAGGGCTACCTGCGCTTCGTCGCCTTCCCCGGCGGCTCCACCGCGGGCGAGGCGGCGGCCGTCCTGTCGCCGTCGGGCGGCTTCACCGTCGACATGACCGTCCCCGGTCCTGTCTTCCAGAGCGTCGACCGCGACGGCGAGGTCGCCGAGGTCGACTGCCGCACGGTCACCTGCGGGGTCATCACCATCGGCGCCCACGGCGTCAAGAACGCCCGCAACGAGACCTTCACCCCCGTCCGGTTCGCCAGCGTGTACGACGCCGCGCCGGCCACCGCGCCCACCACGACGCCGACGACCGCAGCGCCCACCGCGACCGCCAGCGAGACCCCCGGCTCCACCGCCTCGACGGCGCCCGCGGCCGGGTCTCCCACCACGGGCGCCCCCCAGGTCGCGGTCGGCACCCCGGCCGTGACCGTCGACCGGCCCACCGCCGTCAGCGGCCGAGCGATGTCCTTCTCCGCCCAGGGCTTCACGCCCGGCGAGCAGGTCGTCGCCACCCTCGACGACGGCGTCGCCGCGCTCGGCCCGATGCTCGCCGGCACCTCCGGCGAGGTCGCCGGCGTGCTCCAGCTGCCGGCCGACCTCGGCGTCGGCACCCACGAGCTGCGCGTCACCGGCGCCGCCTCCGGCACCGAGGCTTCCGAGCTGTTCCCGGTCGCCGCCGGCGACGCACCGGCGCAGGCATCGACCTCGACGCCCGGCGACGGAGACGGAGACGGCAACGGCGACGACCAGGGCGGACTGGTCTTCCTCGGCGTCGCCGCCCTGGCCTTCCTGCTGGCCCTGGTCGCCTTCGCGGTCGTCCGGCTGCGCGGTCGGCGTACCGTAGGCCAGTCCGGCCCAGCCGGCCCGACCGGCCAGACGAGCCCGGCATGAGCGCCCGCGCGCACGGCCTCGTCGCGGCGGCGGTGTCGCTGGTCGTCCTCCTCCTGGCCGGCCTGGCGCTCGCCGGCGGTGCCTCCGCCGACGAGACCCCGACGCCCGACCCCACCACGTCCCCGACCTCCCCCACCCAGACCACGACGACCGAGCCCACCGAGCCCACCGGGCCGGTCGCCCTCGACGACGCGGTGCTCGCCTGGGGCCTCAACAACGAGAGCAACAACAAGGCGTTCGCGCCCGGTACCTACAACTTCCTGTCCGCCGGCGCGGTGCCCGACCCCGGCAAGGGCGGACAGAACATCGTGACCCCGGGCGTGTGGCGCGGCACCACCACCAAGGCCTGGCGGGCTAGGGCCGGCGAGGTCGAGCTCCAGAAGCGGCGCGCCGACGGCACCTGGGCGGGCGCGAGCTTCGCCGGCCTCTCGACCGCCGCCGACGGCACCCCGCTGACCTCGACGACCGGCCCGTTCTCCGGCCACCGGGTCGTCCTCACCGGTGGCACCGGCACCGTCGACGCCGCTGCCGGCACCGCGACGATCAGCTGGACCGGCACGTTCTCGGTCGTCTACTACTCCGGCTTCACGTTCTTCACCGTCACCAACCCCTCGCTCGTCGTCGCCGACGGCGTCGGCCGGCTCAGCGCCACCCTGGCCGGCTACGCCGCCGACCGCGACGACCCCGACAAGTGGTCGGCCGTGCCCGCCCAGCGCGTCGTGGTCGCCGACCTGCCCGCCGTCGACCTCAGCGGCGACGACGGCTTCTCGGCCCAGCCGGCCTACCTCGGCGTCCGCGGCGGCGAGGGCCAGGTCCGCGAGGGCAGCTCGTGGGGCGCCTTCCCCGCGACCTTCCTCGCCTACATGGACCGCGTCGGGTCCTCGGCGTTCTGGTACTCCTCCGGCGGCTCGGCCGACTCCCACAAGGTGCCCACCCCGGTCACCATCACCTTCGACGCCGACCGCGCGGTCCCCGACCCGACCGACCCCACGAGCGAGCCCACCGACGACGAGACCGACCCGACCGACCCGTCCGCCTCCCCCACCACCACCGTCGGCCCGACCCCGCCGACGCCGACGGTCCCCGCCGCCCCGGTCGCCCCCACGCTGCCGGCCGTGACCCAGCTGCCCGGCCCGTCGATCCCGCCCCAGCCGGGCGCCGTGCCCTCCGCAGCACCGGTCGCCGCAGCGGTCGCCGTACCCCAGCCCGTCGTGCCGCCCACCGTCTACGCCCTCGCCGCCGAGACCAGCGAGGCCGGCACCGCCGGGTCCGGGCCCTCGTGGACGTGGTGGCTCGGCGGCCTGCTCCTGGTCGGCGCCGCCGGCCTGACCCTGCTGACGGTCCGCTCGGGCCGCGCGCTCCCGAAGGGAACCTCGCGATCCGCCGCCTCCTCACCACCACGCTCACCGCCGTGCTCGTCGCTGCCGCCACCCCCGTCGTCCTGACGGCGACGTCGGTGCCCGCGCACGCCGCGCCCCAGCAGGTCAGCGGCGCGACCTTCACCTGGGGGCTCAACGGCTACGCCCAGAAGGGCGTCTTCGGCCCGTGGCGCCTCCCGGCCAGCACCGGCAACGCGACGCCGCTGCTCGGCACGACCTCGAACGGGTCCCAGTCCGAGTACGCCGCCCTGCCCGGCGACACGTCGATGCCGGCGAGCTCGCCGCAGAGGACGCCCAACGCCGTGAAGTTCGTGCTGGGCACCGGCACCGCCGATCCCGCGACGGGGGCCATGACCCTGGCGTGGAGCGGGTCCTACACGGTCAACGCCTACCCGGCCTCCTACCACGCACCCGACGAGATCTACGCCGACCCGCGCCTGACGACCGCCGCCGACGGCAGCGGGGCGCTCACCCTCGACGTGACCATCGGCGCGGGCGTCGACATCGACGGCAACCCCAGCCCGGCCCGCCACCTCGGGCGGCTGACCGTGCTCAGCTTCGGCGCGGGCGCCGACGTGGTGTCGGGCGACACCTTCCGGCTCACGCCGGCCTACCAGGGCGTCACCGTCACCGAGGACCCCGCGCAGGCCACCTGCTCGGGCACCTGGGGCTCGTGGCCGGCAGCCTTCGTCAACGCGATGCCGGCCTCGGTCAGCCCGCACTTCTACTCGAGCTCGTGCGGCGGCCTCAACGACAACAAGCCCCCGCTCCCGGTCGACGTCGACCTGGGACTGACGGGCCAGATCGCGACGACCACCGCAGTCAGCGCACCCAGCACGCGTTTCGGCCAGGTCGCCACGGCGACCGTCACCGTCAGCGGTACGACGACCGGGACCGTCGCCGTGCGCAGCGGCTCGACCGAGCTGGGCCGGGCCATCCTGACCGACGGCCGGGCGACGGTCGCTCTGGGGAGGCGTGCGGTCGGCCGACACCCGCTCACGGCGACCTACTTCGGCGGTGTGGCGACCACGCCGTCGACCGGGGCGACCACCCTCGTGGTCGCCAAGGCCGCCAGCGCCACCGCGCTCGCGGTCGTCACGAAGCCGACCCGGACCAGGGCCGGCTCGGCCCGCGTCACCGTCACCTCGCCCACGACCACGCCGACCGGCAGGGCGACCATCAGGGTCGGGAAGGGCGCCCAGGTCGTCCGCACCCTGACCGGTGCGCTCCGCTCGGGCCGCGCCACCGTCGTCGTGCCCAGGCTCGCGAAGGGTCGCTACCAGCTCGTGGCGTCGCCGCCTCCACCCGGACCGCCACCCTCGTGGTGGCCTGAACGAGGGCTACTCTCGGCCCCGTGCCGAGGATCAGCGCCGGCTCCGTCGAGGAGCATCGTGAGCAGGTGCACCAGCGCGTCTTCGACGCCCTGGCGGTGCTGCTGACCAAGCGCAGCTTCGACGCGATCAGCATGGCCCAGCTCGCGGCGGCCGCCGGCCTCGGCCGGACGGCGATCTACCACCACTTCCCCGACAAGGAGGCGGTCGTGGTGGCATTCGCGTCCCACGAGACCACCCGCTACCTCGAGGGCCTGCGCGCCGGGCTCACTGACGTCGAGGGACCGGTGGAGCGGTTCCGCGTCTACGTCCGCCACCAGCTCGAGGCCGGCCAGCAGTTCCACATGGGTCTCGGCACCCAGCTCTACGGCGCCCTGTCGCGCGACTCGATGCTCGCCATCCGCGACCACGTGGTCGAGGTCGAGCAGGTCCTCCAGGACCTCCTCGCCGAGGGCATCGCCTCGGGCGACTTCACCGTCCAGGACGAGGGCGCCACCATCTCCCTCATCCACGCCTGCCTCTCCCCCCGCGACCTCCCCACCGAGGCCGTCGAGCGCTTCGTCCTCCGCGCCCTCGGTGCCGTCTGAGCCGCGGTAGTCCCCCACGAACGGGATTCTTGAGTCGATCAAGAATCCCGTTCGTGGGGGACTATCGAGCCTGGCCGAAAGTAAGGCGACCCTAACCGAATCGTGGTACGGTTCTTGACACAACGTCAGTATCTTGCCGACAATGTGTCAACAACCTCGGACCCCGCCGCCACCCCCTGGAGACGCCGCCCATGACGATCACTGCTGACACCGCCACCGCGACGTCGCTGTCCACCGCGATGCGGGAGGGCTCTAAGGCCGAGCACGAGGCGGCCGAGGGCTCCTCCTTCATGTCCGAGCTGCTCGAGGGCGCCCTCAACGAGCAGGCCTACGCCGACTACCTGCTGCGCCTGCGCGTCGTCTACGCCGCGCTCGAGGAGGCCGTGCGCGCCCACGTCGCCGACCCGATGGTCGCCGCCGTCCACGACTCCGCGCTCGAGCGCCTCGGCGCCGTCGACGCCGACCTGGCCCACTGGGTGCCCGACATCGACCCCGCGACACCGGCCGAGGCGATCGGCTCCCCCGCCGCCACCGCCTACCGCGACCGCATCGTCGCGGCCGCCGACGAGGCCTCAGCCGGCTGGGGCGGCGCGCTCGTCGCCCACCACTACACCCGCTACCTCGGCGACCTCTCCGGCGGCCAGGTCATCGGCCGCATCATGGACCGCACCTTCGGTCTCGACGGTGCCGGCATCGCGTTCTACGCCTTCACCGAGATCCCCAAGCCCAAGCCCTACAAGGACGCCTACCGTGCCCGCCTCGACGGCCTCGGCCTCGACGAGGCCGGCGTCGCCCGGGTCGTCGACGAGGTCAAGGTCGTGTTCGGCCTCAACCAGGCGCTCTTCGTCGAGCTCGGCGCCAACCTCCCGGCCTATTGGCGCGCTTGATCTGGAGCGTGCTCCAGGCTTCACTGGGCCCATGACCGACGGGCTCACCATCGCCGCCGCCGCCGAGCGGCTCGGACTCACCCCCGACACCCTGCGCTACTACGAGAAGGACGGGCTGCTCCTCCGCCCCGTCGCCCGGGCCGCCAGCGGGCACCGCCGCTACGGCCCCCACGACCTGCGCTGGATCGAGCTGGTCACCCGGCTGCGGTCCACCGGCATGGCGATCCGCGACGTACGCCGCTACGCCGACCTGGTCCGTGAGGGTGTCGGCACCGAGGTCGCCCGGCTCGAGCTGCTCCGTGAGCACCGGCGCAAGGTGCTGGCCCAGCTCGCCGAGGTGCAGGAGCACCTCGGCGCGATCGACCACAAGATCGGCATCTACGCCGACGCCATCGAGGGGCGCGAGGGCGCCGCCTGAGCCCCTGGCTCTGGTGCCCAGCCCGGTTGAACTCTTGCTGCGGTGGTTTCGACTCGCTCGCCCGGGGTTCGCAGGCTCACCCGCGTCGCTCGCTCAACCCGCGCCAGCCCACGCAGCGTGCTCGTCCACGCCACTGTGGTGGTTTCGACTCGCTCGCGCGGGTTCGCAGGCTCACCCGCGTCGCTCGCTCAACCTGCGCCAGCCCACGCAGCGTGCTCGTCCCTCGCGCGCTGCTGCTGGCTTGACTTGGAGCGCGCTCAAAGGTCGAGAGTGGAGGACATGACCCTTGGAACCCGCACGCTCGGCATCACCTCCCCGCTCGACGTCTCCGCCCTCGGCCTCGGCTGCATGGGCATGTCGGAGTTCTACGGGACCCCCGACGAGGCCGGCGGCATCGCCACCATCCACCGCGCCCTCGACCTCGGCGTCACCTTCCTCGACACCGCCGACATGTACGGCCCCTTCACCAACGAGCGCCTCGTCGGCAAGGCGATCGGCGAGAGCAGCCAGGGACGCGACGGCGTCGTGGTCGCGACCAAGTTCGGCAACGTCCGCAGCGAGGACGGCGGCTTCCTCGGCATCAGCGGCAAGCCCGACTACGTCCGCACCGCCTGCGACGACTCCCTTCAGCGGCTCGGCGTCGACCACATCGACCTCTACTACCAGCACCGCGTCGACCCGACCGTCCCGATCGAGGAGACGGTCGGTGCCATGAAGGAGCTCGTCGACGCCGGCAAGGTGCGCCACCTCGGCCTGTCCGAGGCAGGCGCCGACACGATCCGCCGCGCCCACGCCGTGCACCCGATCACCGCCCTGCAGACCGAGTACTCCCTCTTCACCCGCGACCTCGAGGCCGAGATCCTCCCGCTGCTGCGCGAGCTCGGCATCGGCCTGGTCCCCTACTCGCCGCTCGGCCGCGGGATCCTCACCGGCGCCATCAGCAAGGGCTCGCTGTCCGAGGACGACTCCCGCAACAGCCGCTTCCCGCGCCTCAACGGCGCGGCGCTCGACGCCAACCTGGCCCTCGTCGAGCAGGTCAAGCAGATCGCCGCCGAAAAGGGCTGCACCCCCGGCCAGCTCGCGCTCGCCTGGGTCCTCGCCCAGGGCGAGGACGTGGCCCCCATCCCCGGCACGAAGCGGGTCGCCTACCTCGAGGAGAACCTCGGCGGCGCCGACGTCGACCTCACCGCCGACGACCTGGCCCGGATCGCCGAGGCCGTCCCGGCCGACGCCGTCGTGGGCGACCGCTACGGCGACATGAGCTCGATCGAGGCCTGAGCCCCGGCCTGCGTGACGCACGCCATCTCTCGCCCGCAGGGGTGGGTCGCCCACCGGGCGGGAGGTGGTGGCGTCGGGGCATGAGCTACGACAGCGAGCAGAGCGAGGCCAACCCGGTCGGCGACGACGCCGAGAGCACCGGAGCCGCCGGAGCCAGCGGAGGCACCGAGGAGCACGACGAGGCCGACGAGGGTCGCGTCGGCACCGCCGACCCGGGCAAGAAGTTCCGAGAGATGGAGGTCAGCGAGGAAGAGCGGCGCGAGATCGAGGAGGAGCGCGAGCGCCGCCTCGACCCCGACAACCGTCCCGAGAACTCCGAGGTCGACAACACCGACCGCGAGTTCGACGGCGAGAAGTTCGTCGACTGACCTCTGACCCCTGGCCAGTGGTCAGAGGTCGAGCCGCTGCTCGAGCGCCAGGAGCGCCCGACCCGCCTGCCGCCGTACGTCGTCGTGCTCGTCGTCCAGAGCCGCCCGCACGACGTCCACGTGCTCGCTGTCGCCGCAGACGGCCAGGCAGCGCACGGCCTGCGCCCGCACGCGCGGCAGCTCGTGCCCGGCCAGCCGCGCCGCGCCGTCACCCGCACCTGCCACCTCGTGCCGGGTGGCGACCTTGAGGCACATCTCGGCCGGTCGGTAGTGCTCGTCCCCGAGCCCGCGCACGATCGCCGTCGAGGCAGCGTCGTGCCACACGTGGAGCAGCCCCCGGGCACCCCACGACCGCACCCAGTAGTCCTTCCACGAGTCGTGGTCGAGGACGCCGTCGCGTTGCCAGTCGTGGCCGGTGAGGTAGCCGAGCTCCTCGACGTAGCGCTCCCGCGGCGCCCCGTCGAGCAGGTCGACGCACACCGAGACGAACGCCGGTACGCCGATCCGCTCGGCCAGCGCGGCGATCGACCGGGCGATCGGAGGGCGGTCGGCCATGGCGCTACGGTGCCTCACATGAGCCCCGACGTCGACGTCCTGGTCGCACGCGCCCGCGCCTGGCTGGCCGAGGACCCCGACCCGCAGACCCGGGCCGAGCTCGCGCTGGTGCTCGCCGACGTCCCGGCCGGCGTCGACGGGTCGGCCGCCGACCTCGCCGACCGGTTCCGCGGCATGCTCGAGTTCGGCACCGCCGGCCTGCGCGGCGCGCTCGGCGCCGGTCCGCACCGGATGAACCGGGTCGTCGTCCTCCGCGCCGCCGCCGGTCTGGCCGCCTACCTCCGGCAGGAGGGCGCGATCGGGCCGTCCGGCCAGCGCTCGGTCGTCATCGGCTACGACGCCCGCCACAACTCCGACGTGTTCGCCCGTGACACGGCCGAGGTGATGACGGGGGCCGGGTTCACCGCGTGGGTCATGCCGCGACCGCTGCCGACGCCGCTGCTGGCGTTCGCCATCCGCGAGCTCGGCTGCGCCGCGGGGATCATGGTCACCGCGAGCCACAACCCGCCGCAGGACAACGGCTACAAGGTCTACCTCGGCGACGGCAGCCAGATCGTGCCGCCGGCCGACCACGACATCGCCGGCCACATCGACGCCGTCGGCCACCTGGCCGACGTGCCGCGGGGCGGGCCCGGCACCGTGCTCGGCGAGGACCTCGTCGACCACTACCTCGACACCGTCGCGGGTCTCGCCGTGGACGGCCCGCGCGACCTCGACATCGTCTACACGCCGCTCCACGGCGTCGGCGGCACGACGGTGCTGCAGGTGCTCGAGACGGCCGGGTTCAGCGAGCCGCGCGTCGTCGAGCAGCAGGCCGAGCCCGACCCCGACTTCCCGACCGTGGGCTTCCCCAACCCGGAGGAGCCGGGCGCGATGGACCTGGCGCTGGCGCTCGCCGAGGAGACCGGCGCCGACATCGTCGTGGCCAACGACCCCGACGCCGACCGGTGCGCGGCCGCCGTACCCGGGCTGCACGGCTGGCGGATGCTCCGCGGCGACGAGGTCGGCGCGCTCCTCGCCCACCACCTGTTCACCCGCGGCCGCACCGGCACCTACGCCTCGTCGATCGTCTCGTCGTCGCTGCTCGCCAAGCAGGCCGCCGCGGCCGGCCAGCCCCACGAGGAGACCCTCACCGGCTTCAAGTGGATCGGTCGCGTGCCCGGCCTGGCGTTCGGCTACGAGGAGGCGCTGGGCTACTGCGTCGACCCCGAGCACGTCCGCGACAAGGACGGCGTCTCCGCGCTGCTCCTGCTCTGCGAGCTCGCCGCCGAGCTCAAGGCCGAGGGGCGGGGCCTGACCGACCTCCTCGACGACATCGCGCGTGAGCACGGCCTGCACGCCACCGGCCAGGTCTCGGTCCGCGTCGACGACCTCGCCCTGATCCCGGCGGCGTTGGCGGGGCTGCGCGAGCAGCCGCCGACCGAGCTCGGCGGCCTGGCCGTCCTCGGCGTCGACGACCTCGGCCAGGGCTCCGCGGCGCTGCCCCCGACCGACGGCCTGCGCTACCACCTCGCCGACGGCGCCCGGGTGATCGTCCGGCCGAGCGGGACCGAGCCCAAGGTCAAGTGCTACCTCGAGGTCGTCGTCCCCATCGAGGCCGGCGCCGACGACGGCGTCGAGGCCGCCCGCATCAGCGCCGCCGGCCGGCTCGACGCCCTCGGCTCCGACATCCGCACCGCCGCCGGCCTCTGACGCCGAGTCGGCGCAGAGTTGAACCCAGATCCCGCCGAGTCGGCGCAGATGTTCAGTCCCTGCGCCGACTCGCGCTGGGATCAGAGGATGACGGCGACGACGAGGGCGACGAGCGAGCCGGCCAGCCACGCGATCTCGGGTACGGCGGGCTCGCGCACGACCTGGGTGGCGAGGGCGTCCTGCTCCTTCGACGCGATCCGGATGCCCAGGCGTTCGCGCGCGGCCTTGGCCCGCTCGCGGATCCGCTCCTGGACGAACAGCCCGAACGCCCGCTCGCCGAGGCCGAGGTCCTCGGCGTCCTTGCCCAGCCGGAGGTCCTCCTTGCTCATCTGGCGGCGCGGCCGCCCGACGGCCGGTGAGGTGTAGCGCTTCTCCCCCACCCGGACGGCCAGCACCTGGCGCACGACGACCTCCTCCACCGCGGCCAGCGGGATCCGGACCGTGTCGACCATGTTGCGGAGCACGAGCGCGTCGTCCTCGATCGCGACGCGCGGGCGCAGCAGGGAGGCCCACGAGATCCCGGCGAACAGCAGGCCGACCGCGGCCAGCACCCACGCGCCCTCGACGAGACCGAGGACCGTGACCCCCACCCCGACGACCAGCGCGATGATCCCGAAGACCCGACCGTTGGTCGGCGGGAAGGTCTCGTCCGGGTTGTCGCCGTCCATGTGGGCAACCCTATGCTGGCCCGATGCCCCCGACCGCCTTGGACTTCGCTGACGTCACCCGGTCGGAGGCTTCGCTGCGGCGGTTCCTCCACGGCCTGCCCGGGGTCGACCAGGTCGGCGCCGAGGCGCGCGCCGCCTCGCTCGGCACCCGCTCGATCAAGACGACGGCCAAGGCGCGGGCCCTCGACCTCGCCATCCGGATGGTCGACCTGACCACCCTCGAGGGCCAGGACACCTTCGGCAAGGTGCGCGCGCTGGCGTCGAAGGCCATGCGTCCCGACCCCGCCGACCCGACCTGCCCGCAGGTCGCCGCCGTCTGCGTCTACCCCGACATGGTGGCCACGGCCAAGCAGACCCTGGGCACCTCCGGCGTCCACGTCGCCGCGGTCGCGACGGCGTTCCCGAGCGGCCGTGCGGCCCTCGACATCAAGCTCGCCGACACCCGCGACGCGGTCGAGGCCGGCGCCGACGAGATCGACATGGTCATCGAGCGCGGGGCGTTCCTGTCGGGCCGCTACCAGCAGGTCTTCGACGAGATCGTCGCCGTCAAGGAGGCGTGTGGACCGGCGCACCTCAAGGTCATCCTCGAGACCGGCGAGCTCCAGACCCTCGACAACGTACGTCGGGCGAGCTGGCTGGCCATGATGGCCGGCGGCCACTTCATCAAGACCTCCACCGGCAAGGTGCAGCCCGCGGCGACCCTCCCCGTGACGCTCGTGATGCTCGAGGCGGTGCGTGACTTCCGCGAGGCCACCGGCCAGATGATCGGCGTCAAGCCTGCCGGCGGCATCCGCACCGCCAAGGACGCGATCAAGTACCTCGTCATGGTCAACGAGGTCGCCGGCCCCGACTGGCTCGACCCCGACTGGTTCCGGTTCGGAGCCTCCACGCTGCTCAACGAGCTGCTCATGCAGCGCACCAAGATGACCACCGGTCGCTACTCCGGTCCCGACTACTTCACCCTCGACTGAGGACACCCATGAGCACCCCCTTCGACTACGCCCCCGCGCCCGAGTCGCGCAGCATCCTCGACCTCAAGCCGTCCTACGGCCTGTTCATCGGCGGTGAGTTCGTCGACGGCCACGGGTCGTCGTTCAAGACGATCAGCCCGGCCACCGAGGAGGTCCTCGCCGAGGTCGCCGAGGCCAGCGACGCCGACGTCGACGCCGCGGTCAAGGCCGCGCGACGCGCCTACACCCGCGTCTGGTCGCGGATGCCCGGCAGCGAGCGGGCCAAGTACCTCTACCGGATCGCCCGGATCATCCAGGAGCGCGGCCGCGAGCTCGCCGTCCTGGAGTCCCTCGACAACGGCAAGCCGATCAAGGAGTCGCGCGACGTCGACATCCCGATCGTTGCCGCCCACTTCTTCTACTACGCGGGGTGGGCCGACAAGCTCGAGCACTCCGGCTTCGGCTGGACGCCGTTCGGCGTCGCCGGCCAGATCATCCCGTGGAACTTCCCGCTGCTGATGCTGGCCTGGAAGATCGCCCCGGCCCTCGCCTGCGGCAACACCGTCGTGCTCAAGCCGGCCGAGACCACGCCCCTGACGGCGCTGCTCTTCGCCGAGATCTGCCAGCAGGCCGACCTGCCGGCCGGCGTGGTCAACATCGTCACCGGCGCCGGCGGCACCGGCCAGGCGATCGTCGGCCACGGCGACGTCGACAAGGTCGCCTTCACCGGCTCGACCGAGGTCGGCAAGGCCATCGCCCGCGCGGTCGCCGGGACGACCAAGAAGGTCACCCTCGAGCTCGGCGGCAAGGCCGCCAACATCGTCTTCGAGGACGCACCGATCGACCAGGCCGTCGAGGGCATCGTCAACGGCATCTTCTTCAACCAGGGCCACGTCTGCTGCGCCGGCTCGCGGCTGCTGGTCCAGGAGTCGGTCGCCGACGAGCTGCTCGCCCGGCTCAAGCGCCGGATGGGCACCCTGCGGGTCGGCGACCCGCTCGACAAGAACACCGACGTCGGCGCGATCAACTCCGCCGAGCAGCTCGCGCGCATCCGCGAGCTCAGCGACATCGGCGAGCAGGAGGGCGCCGGCCGCTGGTCGCCGCCGTGCGACCTGCCCGACCGGGGCTTCTGGTTCCCGCCGACGATCTTCACCGGCGTCTCCCAGGCCCACCGGATCGCGCGCGAGGAGATCTTCGGACCGGTGCTCTCGGTGCTCACGTTCCGCACCCCGTCCGAGGCCGTCGAGAAGGCCAACAACACGCCCTACGGCCTCTCCGCGGGTGTCTGGACCGACAAGGGCTCGCTCATCCTCCACATGGCCGGTGCGCTCAAGGCCGGCGTGGTCTGGGCCAACACGTTCAACAAGTTCGACCCGACCAGCCCGTTCGGCGGCTACAAGGAGTCGGGCCAGGGCCGCGAGGGCGGCCGTCACGGGCTCTCCGCCTATCTCGAGGGAGGCGATCTCTGATGGCTCGCGTCGACGTCCGCAAGACCTACAAGCTGTTCATCGGCGGCGCGTTCCCGCGTTCGGAGTCGGGATACTCCTACGTCGTCAACGACGCCAAGGGGAAGTTCGTGGCCAACGCCGCCCTCGCCTCGCGCAAGGACGCCCGCGACGCGGTCGTTGCCGCCCGCAAGGCCGCCGGCGGCTGGGCCGCCCGCACCGCCTACAACCGGGCGCAGATCCTCTACCGCGTCGCCGAGCTCGTCGAGGACCGCCGTCCGCAGTTCCTCGTCGCCGTCCAGCAGTCCGAGGGGCTCAGCGCCTCCAAGGCCAACGACGCGATCGACGCCGCCATCGACCGCCTCGTCTGGTACGCCGGGTGGGCCGACAAGCTGACCCAGGTCGTCGGCAACGCCAACCCCGTCGCCGGGCCGTTCTTCAACCTGTCGACCCCCGAGCCGACCGGCGTGGTCGCCGTCCTCGCGCCCCAGGGGTCCTCCCTGCTCGGCCTGGTGAGCGTCGTCGCCCCCGTCGTCGTCACCGGCAACGTGGCCGTCGTCGTGTCGTCCTACGACCGGCCGCTGCCAGCGGTCACCTTCGCCGAGGTGCTCGCCACCTCCGACGTGCCGGCCGGCGTCATCAACATCCTCACCGGCGAGGCGGCCACGGTCGCCCCCTGGCTGGCCTCCCACATGGACGTCAACGCCATCGACCTCACCGGCGTCGCGGGCGACACCACGCTCACCACCGCCCTCGAGGTCGCCGCGGCCGACAACCTCAAGCGCGTCCGCCGCGCGCCCGCCGCCGAGCCCGACTGGACCCTCACCCCGGGCCTCGACACGATGACCGACTTCGTCGAGATCAAGACCGTCTGGCACCCGATCGGCGTCTGATCGATGCAGGCGCAGGTCATCGTCCTGGCCGGCCCCTCGGGGTCGGGCAAGTCGCGACTCGCCGAGCGGCTCGGCCTGCCCGTGCTCCGGCTCGACGACTTCTACAAGGACGGCAGCGACCCGACCCTCCCCCGCATCGCGAGCGGCGCCAACGCCGGCATCGCCGACTGGGACGACCCGGCCTCGTGGCTGTGCGACGACGCCGTCGCCGCGGCGGTCGCGATCTGCCGCGAGGGCGCGGGTGACGTGCCGGTCTACGACATCGCCCATGACGGACGCACCGGCTGGCAGCGGCTCGACCTGCACGGGTCGCCGTACGTCGTCGCCGAGGGGATCTTCGCCCAGGAGGTCGTCCCGCGGCTCGAGGCCGAGGGTCTGCTCGCCGCGGCCTACTGCGTGCGCCAGACCGCCGTCGTGACCTTCTGGCGCCGCCTCGTGCGCGACCTCCGCGAGCACCGCAAGCCGCCTCTGGTGCTCGTCCGCCGCGGGCTCGCCCTGCTGCGGGCCCAGCGAGAGGTCGTCGCGCACGCCGTCAGCCTCGGCTGCACGGCGGTGTCGGCCGACGAGGCGGCCCAGGGAGTGGCGTTGCTGCGCGGGCAGGTCGGGCGGTGAACCCGTCCGGCGCGGGGCTGCGCCAGCCCGACGCCCGGACCTGCGGCGCCGCCTGCATGATCGTCGCCGCCGGCGCGAGTCCCGCGAGCTTCACCACCGACGTCCTCGCCGCCCACCGCCGGCTCACCCGCCTCCGCCTGCGCGGTCGCCTCCAGCTGCCCTGGCCGCGGGCCCTCGGCACCCCGCCGTGGGCCGTCGCCCGCGAGCTCGCCGCCGTCACCGGCACGCCGCACCGCACCCGCGTCGTCCGCTGGTCTCGTTCTGCTCCCCCACGGGCCGGAGCGCTGTACGTCGGCAGCCGCTGGCTCCCCCGCCACGTCGTCCTCGTCGTCGACGCCGGTGCCGGCACCGCCGAGGCGCCGCCCCGGTGCTACGAGCCCGCCTCCGGCCGGGTGGTCCCGCTCGACGGTCGACCCCTCGCCGGGTGGCGCCACCGGTGGCTGGCCGTCACCCCGGTCGCCTCCCGCTGACCGCGAGACCGTTTCAGCAGCCCCACCAGGGGTAGGGGGCCGGGCATGGCCGAGGACCTCGTGATGACCGACACCGTCGCCGCTCCGATCATCGAGCACTTCCGTGACCTGAGCGCCGAGTTCGACAACAGCGGGATGGAGGTCGGCGGCCACCGGATGGACACCATCACCGCGTGCGGCGAGATGTCGCAGTTCGTCGAGGACGGCGCCAACGCCTACCTCATCTCCTGGGGCCAGACCCTCGAGTTCTGCGGTGAGACCGCGGCGCTCATCGCCGGCAACACCAACGTCTTCGAGATCTCGCTCGAGCGTCTCGACACCGACCTGTCCCACCTGCCGACGATCTGACACAGCCCAGCGGCTGTCCCGAGCGGAGAACCCATGCCCGACCACTTCACCCTCGACGTCGACCCCGAGGGCCTGCGGGCCGTCGCCACCAAGATCAGCCACCTGCGCGAGCACCTGCGCACCAAGGGCACGGCGGCGGCCGGCGTACCCGCCGAGATCGGCGGCCAGTGGACCGGGCAGGCGGCCGACGCCATCAAGGCCGAGATGACCGGCCTCGGTGGCCTGATGCACACCCTCGACACCAAGCTCGAGCCGGTCGTCACCAACCTGCGCACGCTGGCCGGCCACTACGAGGACGCGCTGGCCCGGCTCCCCGGCCTCAACCAGAAGTTCGAGACGGCCAACTCCGACTACGACGCCGCCGTCGGTCGCGCCGACGCCACGGCGAGGACGGCCAACGAGGACCCCGAGGCCGACCGGACCGACACCGGTCGCGCCCGCAACCACGCGGTCGACCAGGCCTCCGAGGACCGCCAGAAGGCGCTGCACAACCTCGAGGTCGACTTCGGCTACATGAAGATGTGGCTCCAGCAGGAGACCGCCAAGCTGTCGACCACCTTCCAGGAGTCGGAGCCCATCGGCGTCACCGACGACCAGATCGAGCAGTGGCGCACCGGCCAGGCCCCCGTCATCGACAAGGCGGCCCTGCTCGGCGGCCTGACCCAGATGGACAGCCGCCTCAAGCTCCTCGCCGAGCAGGAGCTGCAGGCCGAGCGCGACGAGAAGCGCGCCGACGCCGAGGACGACATCGCCGACCTCAACGAGGCCCTCGAGGACGGCGACGCCGACGCGGTCAACGACGCCCTCGAGGCCATCGGCGAGAAGTCCGACGACGACATCTACTCCGAGCAGCTGGTCGACCTGCTCGGCCCCGGCGGCGTGCAGGACCTCTACCTGCAGATCGACGAGGGTCTCAAGGACTCCGACCTCTACATGGAGGACCTGTGGCCCGCCCTCGAGGGGTTCAACGACACGGTCGCCAACGGCATCAGCCAGATCCCCGACTCCGAGTTCGCCGACTTCTCCGAGGAGTGGATGGAGAAGGACTACGGCCCCAAGATGTGGGCCCTCGTCGCCGCGTCCGACCAGGCCGACGGCCGGGTCAACGCGATCGCGCTGGCCAACCAGTCGGAGGTCTACAACGCCTCGCTCAGCGACGGCCTCGGCACCCCCGGTCTCTACCCGCAGGCCTTCCAGTACGCCTACGAGGACACCGACATGCTCGACCAGTGGGACGACCGCTCGAGCGGCGCCGACCTGGCCGACGTCCTCGAGCACGCCAGCGACGACTACGTCACCGACCTGCTCAACCGGCTGTTCAACGTGCAGACCGAGGGCGGCACGATGAACGAGGACGACTACCAGCACCTCGCCGACCTCTACGGCGAGACGCTGGTCGAGCTCAAGAACCGTCACCTCGCCGCGCTGCAGGACTCGGACGGCGCTCGCCCCGACCTGCTGATGCGGCTGCTGGAGGCCCGCTACTCCAACACCGACTCGATGTACTTCGACCCCATCACGCCCTACCTCCACGATCTCGTGAACGACCCCGAGTGGGCGCTGTGGTACATGAACAACTCGCGCGACGGCTTCGTCGAGGCGAGCACGTTCAAGGACCTGATCGACGAGTCCGGGACCGACCCGGAGGAGCTCATCGCCCAGCTGACGACCTACCAGATCCAGCGCGGCGACAACCCCGAGCAGGTCGCGACCAACCTGGGCCTCCTGCTCCGCTCGCAGGACCTGCTCGGCGACGGCATCAAGCTCGACGGGGTCCTGAAGTCCCTCACCGACAGCGCCATCGACGCCACGATCGGTTCCAACCCCCTGACCGGCCCCGTCAAGGGCGTCTTCGACGCCCTGCTCGGCGAGATCCAGCGTCTCGAGGAGGCCGACAAGTCCCTCGACGACGCCATGAGCAAGAACGCCGTCCAAGAGATCTTCGCCTTCAGCATCTACACCCAGTCGCACGGCGAGGCACCGCCCGGGTTCGACGAGTACGTCCGGCAGGAGGGTCTGGAGAACGACGAGCGCGCCATCAACCTCTACATGCAGCACCTGGAGGAGCAGGGCGGCCCGGTGTGGGAGGAGCTGCAGAACCTCGCCACGCTGATCGACGAGAGCCGGGACGAGGAGTAGGCCTCGCGGCCTGCGGACCCAAGCGGCGGCCGAGCGAGCCAGGGCACCCGGACCACCTGACCCCTCCCCCCAACCCATCAACACGAGCACGGGGGCACCTGGTGGGGCGTGGGGCTCGGCCGGGGCTGCGGGGGTCGCCTTCCGGGGAGTCGAGCCAGGTGCGGCGCCGGACACCCAGCCCAGCCACGGGACCGAGCAGCCCGGCGACGCTCCGGATCGCCTTCTCCCCGGAAGGTGACTCCGCAGACCAGGGCCGGCCGCCACGCCCCACCCCCCCCCCGCGCGGAGCACCCCGTCCCCGCGCCGAAGGCGCGCAGACCCAGCCGCTGAGCGGACCTAGCGCGAAGATGCCGGCTGCCGCGACCCCACGAGGTCGGCGTACACGTCGTCGACGATGCCGACGATGCTCGACCAGTCGCGCTCGGCCCGCACCCAGGTGCGGGCGGACTCCCCCAGACGTCCGCGCAGCTCAGGGTCGTCGACGAGGCGCTCGAGGGTCCGGGCCAGGTCGGCCGCGCTGCCCTTCTCGAAGACGAGGCCGGTGCGGCCGTCGTCGATGATCTCGGTGAGGGCGGCGACCGACGACACCACCACCGCCTTGCCCATCGCCATGGACTCGAAGGGCTTGATCGGCGAGATTGCCTCGCAGACCGGCAGCGGCAGCCGCGGGAACGGGGCGACGTCGACGAGGGAGAGGTGGCGGGCGACCTCGTCGTGCGGCACTCGACCGGTGAACGTGACGTGCCGGGACAGCCCGAGGTCGGCGGCCCGGGCGTGCAGGCGGCCCTCCTCGGGGCCGTCGCCGACGACGAGCAGGTGGACGTCGTCGCGGCGGGCGACGAGGGTGCGCACGGCCTCGAGGAGCAGGTCGAGGCCCTCGTAGTCGACGAGGCCGCCGGCGTAGCCGATGACCGTCTTGCCGCCGAGGCCGAGCTCGGCGGCCAGGGCGGCGTCGCGGGGGCGCGGCTCGAAGCGGTCGGCGTGCACGCCGTTGGGCAGGACGACGATCCGCTCGGCCGGCACCCCGCGGCCGACCATCAGGTCGCGCAGGGCACCGGTGATCACGAGGACGCGGTCGGCGTGCAGGGCGATGCCGGTCTCGAGGTCGGAGGTGAACGCGTGCCGCTCCGAGGTCACGAAGTCGGGGTCGCGGGAGACCTTCATCAGCTCCTCGAGGCCGCGCATCTCGTAGACGAACGGCACGCCGAGGCGGGCCGCGACCGACTGCGCGGCGAGGCCGTTGACGTGGAAGGAGCTGGCGTGGACGACGGCCGGGCGGTGCTCGCGGACGAGGAGCTCGAGCTGGGCGGCGTAGGGGTCGACGTAGTCGCGGAGCGGGAACTGGGGGTACTTGCGGGTCTGGGTGAGCAGGCGGCGGTAGGGGATGCCGTCGACGACGTCGACGGGGTCGACCACCGTGGTGTCCCCCGCCGGCCAGCGGTCGTAGGGGAACCCGGGACGGGTCACGGCGGCGACGTCCCAGCCGCGGGCGGCGAGGCCGGTGAGGACGCCGTGGGTGCGGGTGGCGTAGCCGCCCGAGGTGTGCGGCAGCGACTGGGCCAGCACCGAGACGACGGCGTCGGGGCGCGGCAGGTAGCGGCGGGTCGTGGCGCGCGGGCGGAAGGTCCAGCCCCGGTCGACCGTCTCGACGAGGTCGCGGGCCGCGATCCAGGTGTCGCGGGCCCAGCGGTCGTCGGGGGTCAGCGCGAGGGCGTGCCCGGCCAGGCGGCGCGCGGCGCGGG
>NZ_JAURVJ010000126.1 GCF_030655615.1 Nocardioides sp. | reverse complement strand
GCGGGACAGGGTGCCGGCCGAGGGGCCGGTGCTGGCTTCTGCTGGGAGGGTGGTGGTCATGCCCCGAGCCTCGCTGCCGGTGGGGGTCGGTCGCGTCGTGCTGGGGGAGTGACTGCGTCTCTGCCCACGGGGCGACGTACTCCTGGCGGCGTACACCCGTGGTCATAGGCGAGAAACGTGGCGGTCGTAATGTGGGGTCATGTCCCTGCTCCGCCAGCCGATCCTGCTGCTCGCCCGCAGCGGCGGCGTCAAGAAGCTCGTCAGCACGATGCCCGTCACCTCGGGCATCGTGACCAGCTACGTCCCCGGCGAGACCACGGAGTCGGCGGTCGACGCGACCGCCCGGCTGGTCGAGGACGGGCTGACGGTCACCCTCGACTTCCTCGGCGAGGACACCCTCGACGTCGAGCACGCCGAGGCCACCGTGGCGGCCTACGTCGAGCTCCTCAAGGACCTCGCCGACCGCGGCCTGGCCCGCCAGGCCGAGGTGTCGGTCAAGCTGTCCGCGATCGGTCAGGCGCTCCCCGACGTCGGCGACAAGGTCGCCCTCGAGAACGCCCGCACCATCTGCCGGGCCGCGCGCAACGCCGGCACCACCGTGACCCTCGACATGGAGGACCACACCACGACCGACCGCACGCTCGCAGTGCTGCGCGACCTGCGCAAGGACTTCCCCGAGACCGGCGCCGTCGTGCAGGCCTACCTCCACCGCACCGAGGCCGACTGCCGGGCGCTTGCTCACGAGGGCTCACGGGTGCGGCTGTGCAAGGGCGCCTACAACGAGCCCGAGGACGTCGCGTTCCAGGACGGGATCGACGTCGACAAGTCCTACGTGCGCTGCCTCAAGGTGCTGCTCGGCGGTGCGGGCTACCCGATGATCGCCACCCACGACCCGCGGATGGTCGCGATCGCGGCGTCGCTCGCGAGCCGCTACGGCCGCTCGCCCGGCACCTACGAGTACCAGATGCTCTACGGCATCCGGCCCGACGAGCAGCGCCGGCTCTCCGCCGCGGGCGAGACCGTGCGGGTCTACGTGCCCTACGGCCAGGAGTGGTACGGCTACCTGATGCGCCGGATGGCCGAGCGTCCGCAGAACCTGACCTTCTTCCTCAGGTCCCTGCTGTCCAAGAAGTAGGTTGCTCGTCATGACCGGCTCCGCGACGACCAAGCAGACCGCCATCATCGGTGCGGGCGTGATGGGGGAGACCCTGCTGTCCGGGCTCGTGCGGGCCGGACGGCGCGTCGACCAGCTCCTGGTGGGCGAGAAGCGCGCCGAGCGCGCCCGCGAGCTCGAGGAGCGCTACGGCGTCGCCGTCGTCTCCAACGTCGACGCCGCCGCCAAGGCCGACACCGTCGCGCTGGTCATCAAGCCGCAGGACATGGCCGAGGTCCTCGACGAGATCCACGGCGTGCTCCGGCCCGGCCAGCTGATCGTCTCGCTCGCCGCCGGGATCACGACGGCCTTCATCGAGTCGCGCGTGCCCGACGGCGTCGCCGTCGTCAGGGTCATGCCCAACACCCCGGCCCTCGTCGACGAGGGCATGGCCGCCATCTCGCCCGGCTCGCACTGCTCCGAGGCCGACCTCGCCGAGGCCGAGGCGCTGCTCGGGTCCGTCGGCCGGGTGCTGCGGATCCCCGAGCGCCAGCAGGACGCCGTCACGGCGATCTCCGGCTCGGGCCCGGCCTACATCTTCTTCGTCGTCGAGTCGATGATCGAGGCCGGCGTCCACCTCGGCCTCCCGCGTACGACGGCCAGTGAGCTGGTGATCCAGACCCTCGTCGGCTCGGCCAAGATGCTCCGCGAGACCGGCACCCACCCGACCGTCCTGCGCGAGCAGGTCACGTCCCCGGGCGGCACGACGGCCTCGGCGCTGCGCGAGCTCGAGATCCACAAGGTCCGCGCGGCCTTCCTCGCCGCCATGGAGGCCGCGCGCAACCGCTCCCGAGAGCTGGCCGAGGGGTCGTGACGCTCCCCTGAGAGTGGGGTGCCACCGACGACGAGGTCGCGCGCCGCTACCCGGCCGACGACATGGTCCCGGGGCGTCCGATGACGCGCGCCGTCTCCGTCGCGGCCCCGGCCCCCGTGCTCTGGCGGTGGCTCTGCCAGGTCGCGGTGGCGCCGTACTCCTACGACTGGATCGACAACCGCGGCCGCCGCAGTCTGCGCGAGCTCACGCCCGGTGCCGACCGGCTCGAGGTCGGTCAGGTGATGGCGGTCGTGTTCCGGCTGGTGTCGTTCGAGGAAGGGCACCACTGGTCGGCCGTCACCGGTGATCGCGGGCGCCGGCTCTTCGGGACGACGTCGATGACGTACGCCGCCGAGCCCGACGGTCCCGACCGGTCGCGACTGGTCTGCCGGCTGGTCACGTCCTGGCCGCGGCCCGCCTCGGACGCGCTCGCCTGGGGTGACCTGGTGATGGTGCGCAAGCAGCTGCACACCTTGCGTGACCTGGCGGAGACGAACTCGAGCACCTGACTCTTGTATTCGAACATATACTCGACTACCGTTTGACTCGTGACCACCTCGTTCGCCGACGCCGCCGTGACTCCCACGGCGTTGCTCGACGAGGTCCGCCGGTCCCGCGTCGCAGCCGACGCGGCCGAGGCGCGGATCCTGGAGGTGGCGGTGGAGTGGGCGCACGCCCACCCGGTGCTCGAGGGTGTCGAGGGGTGGCGGATCACCGCGGCCTCGGCGCAGCCGCTGTCGATGGTCGACGGCACCGCCGACGCCATCGACCTCGACGACCCCGAGGCCGAGGACAAGCTGGGCTGGCTCGGCATCCCGCCGGTCGCCTGGGACGCGCCTGCGGTCTTCGCTGCGGCCAACCGGATGTCCACGGGTGCCGGCAAGGCCCTGCTGCGCGACGCGCTCATCCTCTGCCACCGGCTGCCCAAGGTCTGGGCGCGGGTGCTGGCCGGTGACGTGGCCGCGTGGCGCGGTCGACGGATCGCCCAGGCCGTGCTGGGCTGCCCGGCCGACGTGGTGGCCTACCTCGACGACGAGCTCGCGCCGGTGGCCGGGTCGATCGGGGTGGGCGTCCTCGACAAGAAGATCGCCGCAGCGATGCTGCTGCTCGACGCCGAGGGCTCCGAGGCCGACCAGGCCGGCGCCGAGGACGCCCACGAGGTCAGGTTCGACCCCACCCCCGACATCGACGGTTCCACCCAGCTGCACGCCCGCGGCGACTGGAAGGACCTCCACGACCTCGACCAGACCCTGAGCCGGGTCGCGGCCGCCCTCGCCGCCGGTGGGGACGACCGCCCCCTCGGCGCGCGGCGGGCCCGTGCGCTCGGGGTGCTGGCCGACCCCGCCCAGGCGCTCGCCCTCCTCGCCGGGCGCCCGGCCGACCACGAGACTCAGGCGCCGGGCAAGCAGGCGGTCCTCTACCTGCACCTGACCGACCTCGCCCTGCTCGGCCTCGACCCGCTCGCGGTCAACGAGACCACCGGCCGCGCCGTCCTGGCCCAGCAGGTCCGGTCCTGGCTCGCCCGCACCGACACCCACGTGGTCGTCAAGCCGGTCATCGACCTCGACGAGGACCTCCACACGGAGTCCTACGCGGTCACCGACCGTCTCCGCGAGCAGGCCGTGCTCATCAACCCCACCTGCGTGTTCCCCTGGTGCACCCGACCGGCCCGCCGCTGCGACTGCGACCACCTCGAGCCCTGGGACCCGGCCCCCGACCGCGGCGGGCCGACCTGCAGCCACAACCTCGCCCCGCTGTGCCGCCACCACCACCGACTCAAGACCCTGGCCGGCTGGACCTACCACCGGCTCGAGCCTCGCGTGTTCCTGTGGGTCGATCCCACCGCCCACCACTTCCTGCGCAACCGTGACGGCACCAGCGTCGTCGACCAGCAGTAGCCGATCGGGTCAGGTCTGCGCGTTCACAGGGACACGACCAGTGCCGTACCTGGCTGTCACCGGCTGACACCTGCGTACGGCACTGTCGTCCGACCGTGACTCGGTCCGGCACGCTCGAAGATCCGTGTCGTCTGGTGACACGATCCGACGAGTCAGGCGATGACGCAGGGCAAGCCGGTCGACGTCCGACACCCCATGACCAGTGCTCCGAGTCGCAACACGGACGCCTCGGCCGCACGCCCCACCATGGCCGCCCGTCACTCCGACCTGAGGCCGGCGACCACCTTCACGAGGTCGTCGACGATGCCGCGTACGACGGGCAGGCGGGCCAGCCGCACGAGGCGGTCGACGATCGGGGTGCCCTGGGTGACCAGGGCGCGGGTGCGGGCCTGGTCGGGCGACTTGTCGTAGACCCAGAACAGCACGAAGCCCATCTGCAGCAGCCACAGCAGCCCGGGGAGCTCGGCCCGCAGTCCCGGCGCGATCTTGATGTCGGCACCGTCGACGACCCGGCGGTAGAGCTCGGTGCTCGCGGCGCGGGCCGGGGTCGACTCGTCGCTGAACGGTGACAGCGGGCTCTCGGGGTCGGCGGCGTTCTTGAAGAACTGCCCGGCGAACTCGTGGTTGGGGGCCGCGACGTCGAGCCAGGCCTCGAGGACGCCGCGCAGCCGGGGCTCGAAGTCCTTCTCGCGAGCCAGGACGGCGACCGCGGCGTCGGCGTGCTCCACCTGCATCCCGTCGTAGAACGCCTGGATCAGGTGCTCCTTGGAGGAGAAGTAGTAGTAGGCGTTGCCGACCGAGACGCCGGCCTCGGTGGCGATCGCCCGCATCGTGGTGCCGTCGTAGCCGTCGCGGCGGAACAGCCGCATGGCGGCGTCGGCGATCACGGCGCGGGTCTGCTCAGCCTTGGACGTACGTCGGGGCGCAGGTTCCGGCACAGCGGTCAGGGTAGTCACCCCCCGGCGTGAGCAGGTGGCGGACGCCGGCCGCCGTGGCAGCGGCACCGCGGGCGAGCGGGAGCCAGGCGGGGTGGGCCAGGCGCTCGGCCATCGAGCGGAACCGCCGCGTCGCCCACAGGCACATCACCCACGCGTGCTCGTTGGTCCACACCGCTCCGTCGTCGCCGACCACCGTGACCTCGCGCAGCGTGCGGTCGTGGTCGAGCGTCGGGAAGAGGGCGTGCGCCTCGGCCGACCCGGCCGGCACCAGCCGCAGCGGCACCAGCGTCGGCTGGAGGACCAGCCAGTCGCGGAACCGCGAGCACAGCGGGCACCCGGCGTCGTAGAGGACGGTGAGCGTGGTGGTCATGCTCAGCGGCCGGGAGCGGGGTAGGGCGTCTGCGGGGCGAACGGGGCGACGTAGCCCTGGGGGGCGACGGGGGCGCTGCGGAACGAGTCCATCCGCTGGCGACGGCGCATCGCGCTGAAGACCCAGATGTTGAGGAAGTGCACGACGCCCAGGACGAGCGTCACGACGCCGATCTTGACGCTGAGCTGCTCGAGCAGCCCGCGCAGGTCGCTCACGTCGGTGCCGCTGCGCAGGTAGAGGCTGACGAAGCCGAGGTTGAGCAGGTAGAACCCGACGACCAGCAGCCGGTTGACGGCGTGGGCGAGCGCCTCGCTGCCCGTGAAGACGTCCTCGAGGAAGACCCGGCCGTTGCTCGAGAGGGTGTGGGCCACCCAGACGGTCAGCGGCACGGCGACGAGCAGGTAGGCGAGGTAGGTCGCGACGGTCCAGTCCATGATGAGCTCCTTGGGTGAGTTGAACGTGTTCAAGAATGACCCTACCCCATTCTTGAACACGTTCAAACACCACCTCACAACCCGATCGCCGCGGTGGCCGCGGCCAGCACCGGCTCGGTGACCGCCCGCGCCCGCTCGGCGCCCTGCGCGAAGACCGCGGCGACGTGGGCGGGGTCCCGGGCCAGCTCGGCGTACCGCTTCTGGACCGGCTCGAGCTCGGCGACGATGGCGTCGGTGACCGCACGCTTGAGGGCGCCGTACGTCGACAGCCCGGCGGCCGACCCGCCGCAGGCCCCGAGGACGTCGAGCAGGTTGGTCACCCCGGGCTTGGCGGCACGGTCGGCGCGCACCGCGTCGGGGCCGACGTCGTTGTCGGTGACCGCGCGCGCCACCTTGCGGCGCACGACGTCGGGCGGGTCGAGCAGCCGCACGGCCCCGGCCTCGGTCGAGCCGGTCTTGCTCATCTTGCTGGTCGGGACCGCCAGGTCCATCACCCGTGCCCCGACCGCCGGCACGGTTGCCTCGGGCACGACGAAGACCGGCCCGTAGGCGCTGTTGAAGCGCATCGCGAGGTCGCGGGTGAGCTCGAGGTGCTGGCGCTGGTCGTCGCCGACGGGCACCTGCTCGGGCCGGTAGAGCAGGATGTCGGCCGCCATCAGCACCGGGTAGGTGAGCAGCGACGCGCGTGTGGACTCCCCGGCCCGCGACTTCTCCTTGAACTGGATCATCCGGCCCAGCTCGCCCGTCGTGGCCACGCACTCGAGCAGGTAGGACAGCTGGGCGTGCGTGGGCACCCGGCTCTGCAGGAACAGGGTGCTCTCGTCGAGCCCGACCGCGAGCAGGGTCGTGGCCTGCTCGGCCACGGTCGCCCGCAGCGTCGAGGGGTCGTGCGACACGGTCAACGAGTGCAGGTCGGCGAGGCCGTAGAAGCAGTCGGCGTGCGCCTGCTGGCCGGCCATCGGGCGCAGGGCGCCGAGGTAGTTGCCGAGCGTGAGGTGGCCGGTCGGCTGCAGCAGCGAGAGGCGGCGCGGGCGGGTCGGCGCGGTCGGTGACGTCATCTGTGGGTCTCCTGGAGTGAGGCCCACGGGTCGGCCGGACCCAGGGAAAAAGCAGGACGGCCGCCCGTGGGCGGCCGTGTCTGCGTGGTGTGCGTCAGAGGGGTGGTCCGCCGGTCAGGCGGGCCACCACTGGGTCGAGCGCGTCATCTGCACGACACGGACTCTCTCACAGGTCACGGCAGGCGGGCCACCACGACCTCGTCGAGCACCCCCAGCGGCAGCGAGCCCTGGTCGAGCACGGCGGAGTGGAACTTCCTCACGTCGAACGCCGAGCCCTGGCGGGCCTCGGCGGCCGCGCGGATGCGCTCGATCGCGACCCGGCCGACCATGTAGCCGGTCGCCTGCCCGGGGTTGGTGACGTAGCGGTCGATCTCGGGTCGCACCATCGCGTCGGCGAGCGGCGAGTTGTCGACCATGTAGCGCACCGCCTGCTCGCGGCTCCAGCCCAGCGCGTGCAGCCCGGTGTCGACGACGAGTCGGCAGGCGCGCATGGAGTCGGCGGCGTACATGCCCATCCGGTCGACCGCCGAGCTGTAGAGCCCCATCTCGTCGGCGAGGCGCTCGGTGTAGAGGCCCCAGCCCTCGGCGTAGGCGTTGTTGTGGATGTGCTTGCGGAACTCGGGCACGCCCTGCAGCTCCGCAGCGATCGCGAGCTGGAGGTGGTGGCCGGGGATGCCCTCGTGGAACGCCATCGACTCGAGCTCGAACGTGCCCCACGAGCCGGGGTCGGCGGTGTTGATGAAGAAGGTGCCGCCGCGGCTGCCGTCGGAGGCCGGCGGGAAGTAGTAGGCCTTGGCCCCGGACGACGTCCCCTTGACCCCGCAGGGCGCCTGCGGGAGCACCTCGAACCACTCCGGCATGGCGTCCCAGGCGCGGGCCATCGCGACCTCGGAGGCCTCGACCAGCTGCTCGCCGCGCTGGAAGTGCAGCTGGGGGTCGGTGCGCATCGCCTCGAAGATCTGGGCGAGGTCGTCGGTGCCGACCACCTCGGGCCCGAGCGCGCGGTACTCGTCGGCCAGCTTGGCCACCGTCGCCAGCCCGAGGTCGTGGATCTCCTGGGCCGACATCGTGGTCGTCGTGGAGTAGCGCAGCATCGCGGCGTAGGACGCCTCGCCGTCCTCGAGCCAGCACAGGCCGGGCTTGTCGTCGGGCCGGGCGGAGTCGCGGGTCGCCACCAGGGCGTCGCGGTAGGACGCCATCGCCGGCCGCAGCGCGGACTCGACTGCCGCCTCGAGCCGGCCGCGCCAGGCCGCCACGTCGACGCCCTCGGGCGCGTCGGGGACCGCAGCCAGGACGGCGTCGTCGGCCAGCGGGACCGCCAGCTGCTCCTCGAGCTGGCTGATCGCCCCCTCGACGGCGAAGGCGGGGGAGACCCGGCCCGCGGCCAGGCCCTCGCGAAGCCGGTCGCCCTGCTCGGTCAGCCAGCGGGCCGCGCCGTGCAGCTTGTCGACCAGCGCCTCGGCCACCTCGGCGTCGGGCAGGCTCAGCATCGGCACGATGATCGGCAGCTCGACCTGCGGCCCGAAGATCGGGTCGGCGTGCAGCTCGGCCAGCCGCGTCTGCAGTCGGTCGGCGGTGCTGGTCGCGGTGCTCTCGAGCACGAGGCGGGTGACCTTCTCCTGCTCGGTCAGGCTGCCCGGGTCGATCGACTCGGCGTCGGCGGCGAAGGTGCGCAGCGCCTCGATCTTGCGGTCCTCCGCGTCGCGGCTCGCGTCCTCGAAGAACGCGGCGTAGCGGTAGACGCCGAGCAGGTGCGCCTCGGTCGGGTTGGACTCGAGGTAGTGGCCCCAGAACGCGTCAGCCAGGTCGGCGAGGTCGGTGCTGGCGGTGTGCGACGGGTCGGGGGTGTCGGTGCCGGTCATGACCCGACCCTATGACGACCCGCGCACCCGGCAGCACCCGTCAGGGCGGGTAGTCGCCGTACATCCCCGGCAGCGGCGAGAAGATGACCAGCCACCAGATCCAGCCGACCTGGCCGACGAACCCGGCGGCGACCCAGAACGCCGTGCGCAGCTGCCACCACCGCGGCTCCGTGCGGTGCACGCCGACAAGCAGGACCGCCAGCGGGAAGAGGGGGATCAGGTAGCGGAAGATGCTCGTGTGGCCGTCGACGACGGCGAGCAGGTAGAGCGCGTAGGCGGCCGACCACACGCGCAGTCGCAGGTCGAGACCACCGCCGATGCGCGGCACCAGCATCAGCAGGGACAGGGACAGCGCGACGACCATGGCGATCGCCGGCGCGACGAAGATATTGTCGTGGAACTGCCAGGCGTTGGAGATCGTCTGCTTCCACGGCTCGAGGACGTTGATCTTGTCCTCGCCCCGCCAGGCCGTCATGGTCGCCGGGTAGGCGTCGCGGCGCCCGGCGCCGATGGCGGCGATCGCGGTCCACAGGATCCCGGACAGGCCGGTCGCCCCGAGGGCCCAGACCATCGCGACCCGCTCGGGGGTGGGGATCGGGCGCTCTCCACGCACCCGCCACCGCATCCACAGCGACACGACCAGGACGATGACGAGCGGCAGCGCGATCGGCCGGGTCAGCCCGAGCACGAGCGCGCAGACGCCGGCCGCCCACCACCGGTCGCGGAGCAGGAGCAGCAGGAACGTGACGAGCAGGAGCATGCTGAACGACTCGGTGTAGGCCATCTGCAGCACCGGGGTGACCGGGCACGCCGCCCACACCGCGACGGCGGCCAGGGCGAACGTCTCGACCCGCGGCCCTGACGGCAGTGCCTCGACGAGGAGTCGCGCCATGACGACCGCCGCCCCGAGACCGGCGAGGAGCGCGAGCAGCGGCGCGACCGTGCCGAAGTCGGCGCCGAAGAACGCGGCGACGATCCGCACGGCGTAGGGGAAGACGGGGTAGAACGCCCACGGGTTCTGCTCGACCCGGCCGGTCTCGCCGATCGGCAGCTCGTCGGGGTAGCCGCTGTCGAAGATCCGCTCGTACCAGACGGCGTCCCAGTTGAGCGCCAGGTCGATGTCGCCCTCGGCCGGTCCCTGGACGCCCGGGTAGTAGTCCGCCTGGTCGGCGGCGACCGACATCAGCACCCACGTCCCGACCCGCAGGACGAGGAAGACCAGGGCCGCCTTGACCGCGAGCGGCAGCCCGCCGATCGACTGCCAGCGAGGCGGCAGCCGGTCCTGCAGGCGCGCGCGCTCGGTCACCGTCCCCGTCATGGTGGTTAGTGTCGCAAACGTGCACCAGTGCCAGCGTGACGGCGAGCCCCCGGCGACCGTCGTCTTCGACCCGACGCTCACCGACTACGACTTCGGACCCGACCACCCGATGGCGCCGGTGCGCGTCGACCTCACGATGCGCCTGGCCGGCCTGCTCGGGGTCGTCGGCCCGCGGCTGCTGACCGTCCCGGCGCCGATCGCCTCCGACGACCTGATCGCGACCGTGCACGGCGAGCAGCTGATCGAGGCCGTGCGTCGCGCCGACGAGGCCGAGTCCTTGGGCCTGGGCACCGACGACAACCCCGTCTTCCCCGGGATGCACCAGGCGGCGGCCCACGTGGTCGGCGCCAGCGTCGAGGCGTTCCGCCAGGTGTGGACGGGCGCCAGCCCGCACAGCGTCAACATCACCGGCGGCCTCCACCACGCCATGCCCGACCGCGCCAGCGGCTTCTGCGTCTACAACGACGTCGCCGTGGGCATCCGCTGGCTGCTCGACCAGGGGGCCGAGCGGGTCGCCTACGTCGACGTCGACGTCCACCACGGCGACGGCGTCGAGGCCGTCTTCCGCGACGACCCCCGCGTGCTCACGATCTCGCTGCACGAGTCGGGCCAGTTCCTCTTCCCCGGCACGGGCGCCTCGGACGACGTCGGTGGGCCGGACGCGCAGGGGTACGCCGTCAACGTGCCGCTACCGCCCGGCACGGGTGACGCCGGGTGGCTGCGCGCGTTCCACGCCGTCGTACCGCCGCTGCTGCGGGAGTTCGCCCCCGAGGTCCTGGTGACCCAGCACGGCTGCGACTCCCACCGCGACGACCCCCTCGCCGACCTCGAGCTCACCGTCGACGGGCAGCGGGCGGCCTACCTGGCCCTGCACGACCTCGCCCACGAGGTGGCGGGCGGTCGCTGGGTCGCCACCGGCGGCGGCGGGTACGCCGTCGCGGGGGTCGTGCCGCGCGCCTGGACCCATCTGCTGGCGGCCGTCTCGGGCGTCCCGCTCGACCCGGCGACCGCGGTCCCGGAGGAGTGGCGCGAGCACGTCGGCCGGCTGCTCGGCCTGCCCGCGCCGACCCTGCTGGGCGACCTCCGTGCGGGGACGGAGCCCCGCTGGCGACCCTGGGAGGAGGGCTACGACCCCGCCTCCTGGCTCGACCGCAACGTCCAGGCGACCCGGGTGGCCGTGTTCCCGTACCACGGGCTCGACGTCCTGGCTTGGTAGAATCGCCGTCGGCTCAGAAGTTTCACTGGCAAATCCTTCCCCACGCGTCACATCAGGCCCTATTGTCTGGCGAGTCGCGAACGTGTCATCACCGGTGGGGAAGCCGGTGGCGGACGCGCAGAAAGCTGGTGTCCCATGTCGAGCTCTTCCGGAGGCTTGTCCGATCCGAAGTTCCTCACCATCGCCGAGGTCGCGGCCCTGATGCGCGTCTCCAAGATGACCGTCTACCGACTCGTGCACGGCGGTGAGCTGCCCGCGGTCCGCGTGGGACGCTCCTTCCGCGTCGCGGAGGAGGACGTCGACGACTACCTGCGGAAGTCCTTCTACAACGCGGGTTGACCCGGTCCGCCGCCAGCGGACCGATTCACCCCGGTCACGCACGGGCCGTTAGGGTGATCGGGACCGTCCGGACACCTCCAGACGGTGCGTCTGTCTGTGAGAGTTGGGTTCCGTGGGTTCCGTCATCAAGAAGCGCCGCAAGCGTATGGCCAAGAAGAAGCACCGCAAGCTCCTGAAGAAGACGCGCGTCCAGCGTCGCAAGCTCGGGAAGTAGCGCAGGGCCTCCTCCATGGCCGGCGGCGACAAGGTCGTGCTCGTCACCGGGGTCTCCCGTGACCTCGGCCGGCGGTGCGCCCGCGCCATCGCGGAACACCCGTCCGTCCGTCGCGTGATCGGGGTCGACGTCGTGCCCCCACGCGGCGACGTCGGGGACGTCTCCTTCGTGCGGGCCGACATCCGCAACCCGGTGATCGCCAAGGTCATCGCCAAGGAGGACGTCGACACCGTCGTCCACATGAGCGTCATCGCCACGCCCGGCAGCTCCGGCGGCCGGACGACGATGAAGGAGCTCAACGTCATCGGGACGATGCAGCTCCTCGCCGCGTGCCAGAAGGCGCCGAGCGTCACCGACCTGGTCGTGAAGTCGACGACGACGGTCTACGGCGCCAGCAGCCGCGACCCGGCGATGTTCACCGAGGACATGAACCCCCGGGGCGCCCCGCGCACGGGCTACGCCAAGGACGTCGCCGAGATCGAGGGCTACGTCCGCGGCTTCGCGCGCCGGCGCAGCGACGTCCGGGTGACGATGCTGCGGTGCGCCAACGTGATCGGCCCCCACGT
This sequence comes from Nocardioides sp., assembly GCF_030655615.1. Classification (GTDB taxonomy): domain Bacteria; phylum Actinomycetota; class Actinomycetes; order Propionibacteriales; family Nocardioidaceae; genus Nocardioides. The sequence continues at coordinate 2,755 of NZ_JAURVJ010000126.1, read as the reverse complement.
CGTCAGCCCGCTCACGTCCTACTTCCGGCTGCCGGTCATCCCGACGGTCCTCGGCTTCGACGCCCGCCTGCAGTTCCTGCACGAGGACGACCTGCGCGCCGTGCTCCAGCACGCCGTCGCCAGCGACGTCCCCGGCACCTTCAACATCGCAGGCGACGGCATCATGATGCTCAGCCAGGCCGTACGCCGCCTCCAGCGTCCCTCGATCCCGATGCCCGGCTTCGCCGTCGGCAGCCTCGGCTCGGCCCTGCGCTCGGCCCGTGTCGCCGACTTCTCGCCCGAGCAGAAGTCGTTCCTCACCTACGGCCGCGGCGTCGACACGACCCTCATGCGCGACGTGCTCGGCTTCGAGCCGCGCTTCACGACCGCCGAGGCCCTGGCCGACTTCGCCGCGAGCCTGACCCCGACCGGTGGTCGGGCCGAGCGCGCGCTCGCCGGCCTGGCCGAGCGCCTTCCCAGCACCCCGGCGACGACCGACCCCACCGGCCCGACCGGTCCGACGCTGAGCCTGGCGGGGGGTGATTCCGGTGGGTGACGCCGAGATCATCCCGATCGGCACGCGCGGCAAGCCCGGGCGCGGCACCGGCAAGCAACCCTCGTCCGCCGCCCGCGGCCTCGCACCCAAGGCCAAGACGCCGCCCTCGCGCAAGCCCGCCCCGCCCGCCCCCGACCCGGCCCCCGCGGCCGAGCCCGGAGCCGCCACGGTCGACGTGCCGACGCCGACCACCACCGAAGCTCCCGCGACCTCCACCGCCGTCGCCACGACGCACGAGCGCCACCCGCTCGCCGGCATCCCCACCTCCGCCTGGCTCTCGGCCTTCCAGCAGGCCGCCAGGGAGGTCTTCGGCGAGCACTGGGAGCCCCGGCTCGCCCACTTCCTCGCGTTCCTGCGCCGCCGCGTGACCGGCGACTACGTCGTCGACGAGTACGGCTTCGACGCCGAGATCACCCAGCGCTTCTTCATCGCCGCGCTGCGTCCGATCGCCCAGCAGTGGTTCCGCATCGAGGTCCGGGGGATCGACAACATCCCCACCGAGGGCGGCGCCCTCATCGTGTCCAACCACTCGGGCACGATCCCTATCGACGGCGTGATGACGATGGTGACGGTGCACGACCAGACCGGTCGCCACCTGCGCGCCCTCGGTGCCGACCTCGTGTTCAAGATGCCGGTCATCTCCCAGCTGGCCCGCAAGGGCGGTGCCACCCTCGCCTGCAACGAGGACGCCGAGCGGATGCTCCGCAGCGGCGAGCTCGTGGGTGTCTGGCCCGAGGGCTTCAAGGGCATCGGCAAGCCCTACTCCCAGCGCTACAAGCTGCAGCGCTTCGGCCGTGGCGGCTTCGTCTCGGCGGCGCTGCGCACCGGTGTGCCGATCGTCCCGCTCGCCGTCGTCGGCGCCGAGGAGATCTATCCGCTCGTCGGCAACATCCCGGCGCTGGCCCGCCTCCTCGGGATCCCCTACATCCCGATCACGCCGCTCTTTCCGCTCCTCGGCCCGCTCGGGCTCGTGCCGCTGCCGTCGAAGTGGCTGCTGGAGTTCGGCGAGCCCATCCGCACCGACGACTACGACGCCGGCGCCGCCGAGGACCCGATGCTCGTCTTCGACGTCACCGACCAGGTGCGCGAGACCATCCAGCAGACCCTCTACTCGCTACTGATGCAGCGGGAGTCGGTCTTCAAGTAGGTCGTCGGCCCGGGGCCGGGACGACTACTTGTTCTTGTCGTCCTTGCCGCCGCCGCCGCCGCCGAGGAGGCCGTCGACTGCGTCGACAGTGCCGGTGAGCAGGTCACCCAGGACGTCGCCGTTGCCGAGGCCGGTGACCAGGGGGGCGAGCGGGTTGTCGGGGGCCGTCGGGGCTCCGCCGCCGTCGGGCGGCTGGGGGAGCGACGGCTGGTCGGGCTGGGCGCTCGGCTGCTCGGTCGGGGTGCCGACCGGGGCGGGCTGACCGCTGGTGGACGGTTTGGTCCGGGGCTTGGGCCCGGTCGTCGGCTGCTCGGTGGGCGCGGCCTGCGTCGGGGCGGCGTCGAGGAGCTGCTCGTAGATCTCGCCGACGTCGGCGGCCCGGACGGCGTCGCCGAGCGGGGTGCTGCCACAGGCCGGGCAGATGCTGAGGGCCTGCTTCTCGATCTGGTCGAGGACGCGGACGGCCTCGACGAGGGAGCCGCGCACCTCCATCGGCACCAGGCTCTCGAGGCGCTGGAGGGCCTCGAGGCTGCTGGCGGTGAACGAGCGCAGCTCCTCGATGGACGACAGGCGGCCGGTCTCCTCGAAGTCGCCGATGAGCACGTCCGAGGCCTCGACGGCCTGCTCGCTGAAGTCCTCGAGGGTCTGGGCGATGACGTCGGCGTCGCGACCGCCGCCGCGGCTCAGCTCGTCGACCTCGGCGAGACGGCCCGACGCGTTGTCGAGCATCGTCGTGCCCTTGTCGTCGGCGTCGCGCAGCGCGTTCTCGTGGATGTCCTCGAGGGCCCGCTTGAGCGGGTAGAGCGTGTCGCCGGGAAGCGCGGTCTGAGCGGCGACCGACATCGACGCCGACGCGCTCACCAGGGCGAACCCACCGACGGCGACGGCAAGGCGGCGCTCACGGCTCGTACGCCGCTGCGCCGGGGCACGGCGCGAGGCGAGCTGCTGGGAGGTGTCGGGCGCCAGCGCGGTCTCGGCGGCCAGCAGGAGTCGGGTGCGCAGGTCGGGGACGAACTCGGGTCGAGCCTCGGGAGCCGGCGTGCTGCGCAGGGACGTGACCAGGCCGGCCAGCG